>CAZIGZ010000060.1:0-32871 GCA_964538835.1 uncultured Chitinophaga sp.
TATGAATTTCAGTCGGGCGTTCACAAAGGCGGCAAGAAGCTCAGCGACATCAACGCCGTACCTGCCTACTGGCCCGACGATGAAACCGTGCGCCACGATATGCTCGACTATGCCTATGAAGTCGAATATACCGATCGCCACCTTGGGCGAATGCTGGACGAACTGGATCGACGAGGACTCCTGGAGAACACTCTGGTTATCGTCACCAGCGATCATGGCATGCCGTTTCCCCGAGTCAAAGGGTACGCGTACCATGATTCGAATCATGTTCCTCTGGCCATTCGGTTTCCTCGAGGCATCAAAACACCGGGACGCATCATCGAAGACTTTGTCAGCTTCATTGACATCGCTCCGACGGTCCTGGACTACGCTGGGATCTCAGAATCAGACAGCCAGATGATGCCGATCACCGGGAGGACTCTGCGACCCATTCTTGAAAGTTCGCAATCGGGCCAGGTTGTGGCAGAACGCGATCATGTGCTGATCGGTAAGGAACGAACAGACGTTGGTCGACCGATGAACCAGGGTTATCCGATCCGAGGCATCGTCACCGCTTCGCATCTCTACCTGCACAACTATGAACCCGATCGATGGCCGGCCGGTAACCCGGAGACTGGCTATCTCGACACCGATGGCAGCCCGACGAAAACGCTGATCCTTCAGCGTGGTCGCAAAGAACGCTCGGATCTGTTCTGGCAGCTGAACTTTGGAATGAGGCCGAACGAAGAACTCTACGATCTCACGATCGATCGGGACTGCGTCAACAACCTTGCTGCGGCAGCCCGGCTGAACAGCGTGAAGGCAAGCCTTCGAGAGCAGATGGAGGCGAAACTGAAGGCTCAGCAGGATCCTCGCATGCTTGGCCAGGGAAACGTCTTCGACAATTACAGGCCGACGAACGGCGATGGTTTCTACGAACAGTTCCAGCGCGGTGAAAAGCCAAAAGCCGGATGGGTCGAGCCGAGCGATTTCGAACCAGCACCAATTACTCAGGAGCTGCCTCAGTGATCAACCCATGGATGTGTTTGTAGCGGCCGGGCACGAGCCCTCCGGTGAGTCTGCGGCATGAATTGACCAGACGGCTCGCGCTCTTCTGCTTCAAAATGCGCCGTTGTGATCACGCAAAGTGATTAATGACTTTGCTTCTGATCAGGGATCAGCCAGTACAGCACGGGAGCGGTCGTTGCGGTGGTAAAGAGAGCCATGACGACCATCATCGCAAACAGCGTGGGGCTGATGACCCCGAGGTCCAGACCGATGTTCAGAACGATCAGCTCCATCAGACCACGAGTATTCATCAGGGTGCCGAGCGCGGCTGAGTCACGCCAGGTGAGACCATTCAGGCGTGCAGCGAACAGTGTTCCGCCAAACTTCCCGGCGATGGCGACCAGGATGATGGCTCCGCACCAAAGCCAGTTCTGCAGTCCTCCCACCAGACTGATTTCTGTTCTCATTCCGGTGTAAGCAAAGAACGCCGGCAGAAGAAGAACGGTCGCCGGCTCTTTCAGACGCGTTGAAAACTCCGTGGCAATGCGGCTCTTGTGAGGAATCACAGCACCCAGCAGGAATGCTCCAAAGACCGCGTGAATGCCGATCTTCTCCGTCGCCAGCGAACACATCAGAATGGCGAAGTAGGTCCCGGAAACGGCAAGAGGCGGCAAAGGACCAGTGTCCTGATCCCAACGACGACTTGCTATTTTCAGAAGAGGCCGCACAGCAAGGAACATAAATGCAATGAATGCCACCGCACCACCGGCAACCCAGAGTGCATTCGAAAGCTGAGCCTGAGCGACGCCGACAACCAGAGCCAAAAGGCACCACGCGGATACATCATCCGCAGCCGCACAACCCAGAGCAATTTCCCCTAGCTCAGTCTTGTCCAGTCCTCGGTCCGTCAGGATTCGAGCCAGAATCGGAAACGCCGTAATGGCCATCGCCGAACCCATGAACAGAGCAAAGCTGGTGAAGGGAACACCCGCGTGGGAATAGATCGGATACAAACCCAAAGCCAGCGCGGCTCCAAGTACGAACGGAACAATGATGCTCGTGTGTGATACGGCAACAGCCGCATGGGCACGGCCGGCCAGGCGAGCCGTATTGAGTTCCAGTCCGACCAGAAACATGTACAGAATCACGCCAAGCTGCGAAATGGCTTTCAGCGCCGCAGGAACCTGTCCTTTTGGATCCATTGCCGCTGAAGGTATCAGAGCTGACATCCAGTCCGGTGCCACAGCGCCCAGCAGTGATGGTCCCAGCAGAATGCCGGCAACAACTTCACCAATGACAGGCGGCTGGCCAAAAAAGCGGAAGACTCGGCCGAGCAGATAACCGCAGCCGATCACTGCCGCGAGCGTTGCAATGACGTGGCCGACAACATCCACCTGTCCGCTGCTCACCTGACCAACAGGCTTTGCATCGACAGGTGCAGCCGGAGCCGTCAGACCTTCGCCATACAATCGAATGGCAAAAAACAAAAGGATGCCGCCGACAAGCAGGCCTACATAACCAAGAACGCCCATCCATGCGGGGCGGGTCAGGCCAGTTTGTGCCGGCTCAGCAACTCCCGATGCGACTGCGTGTTTGGGGACCATGACATCACTCAATACCGTTCATACGCTCCGCGCAGACTGTCTCCGCGGACTCCCTGAGTATCGTCAGGACTGTAGGCATCGGGTTAATAGTTGTCCAGACAAATATTGTCCAGACAGGGGATCCCGCCGGGCAATTCGAGTGAAAACATCAGGAAAATCCTAACTTTGACCACGGACGGCGGGCTCCTGACAGTTCCTCCTTCACTCTTCATCTGACTCAACATCAGCCGGCAGCCACGAAAACAGTTCTGCATCCCTGAGCAGGAAACGAATGCGGTAATCCTTCTTTTGGTGTTCCGGCGGGATCGCATCACGATTCCAGTGAACCTCGAATCGAACAGAATCCCCCTGGAACACGATGCAGTCTTCCTTTGAAAACCCAGGGAGGACTCGCCCCCTGCGATCCAGAATCTCCGCGCGAATTTCACCGCCGTTCCATGTGCGAGCGTTGATCGTGACGCGAGGAGTCCGGAAGGGTTCGCGGCGAGTCACCAGCCAGCCTTCGCTCGGTGAGTTCGTCTCTTCCGACGATGCGTCCTCACGAGTACTCATGGAACAGAATCCATCCAGCCTCATCGTGGCCAGACCGATCGCTGCGTTGACTTTGGGTTCATCATGAACCTTGTCCGTTCCTCCGTAGTAAAACCACAGCTCATCACCAACAACCACGGGTGCTCGCGCGGTGACGATCATGCCGCGGTCCCAATCCGCTGGCTGTGTTCCGCGAGGGATCAGCGGACGTCGGATCGCAGGCCGAGTCCAATTCACAAGATCCCAGCTCCAGGCCAGCTGCACATCCATGGTGCGTGGCGAATCTTTCTGAGCCTCATGCAGCTTCTCGACAGAATACGGCCCGTAGCGAAAGTACCGCGCCGAATAGATCCACGGCAGGCCGATGTAGAGCCCCTGATAAGCGAAGACCGGCATTCCGTAAATCTGCGTGGCATCCGGATCATGGTCGTCTGCCACGAACACAGGTCCATCCAGAACCTTGTTCCACTTGAGTCCGTCGGAAGAAACCGCAACGCCCACCGCTCGGCCTCGACGGTTGCGAGTCTTCCACGTCGAGCACATTCGTTTTTGGTAAGGATCGAAGAAGAAGCTGACAACATCCGAGGAAGAATACAGAGCCTTCGATGCCGCAGGAGGTGTCGCGTCCCAATCGTAGTTCCAGTGAAGTCCATCGCGAGAGAAGGCCATTCGAGGACCATTGCTTGCTCCATCAAACCCATACAGCGCGTAGCGACGATCGGGACCGAAAGTTTCCGGACACCGAATGACAGAAGGATTGTGGCAATGCACACCGCTGGTCAGTTCCGGAGCGAATACGGACACCACGAGATTCGTCTTTTGCGTCTGCTGGTACCGAATGACGTCGAGTTCCGGTTTGTCCCAGTGAACTCCGTCAGAGGATTCCGCGTAACCAACGTGATTGCCTTCGTTCAGCACCTGATACCACAGCCGAAAGCGATCTCCTTCGTGCAGGACAGTGCCGTAAACATATGGCCCCGTGATAGCCGACGTGCCTTCCCAGGGACGATCCGCAACGATCACGGGCTGCGCACGTTTCTTTGCCTGATGAAACACGCGGTTAAGTCCCTCGCTGGATTCCACGGCTGCAGCATCCAGCATCAGTCGTCGCCATGGACCCTTTGCGGGACCTGCCAGTATGTCGCTGGAATCATCGAATGCAGATTCGCCAGGGAGGCTGGCCTTCGGTTCATCGCCGTTTGCCATCATTGCAGACGCTCCGGAGCGATGAAACAGGCCTGTTGCAGCAACGGTCGCCGTGGAGGCAGCAAGAAACTGACGTCGTTGCATAGAATGTTCCCTGATCCTGAGGCGGACACGGTTTTGGTGATCTGGCGGACGACAGACGCGAGTCTCTGAACTATCGTATCAGAAGCGAGTCCGATATTCGTTGTCCGGGAACCGAACTGATTCATGCGTCCGTATCTGCTGATGCTGGGAGGAGCATTTTCCTTCGCCGTGATGGGCGCGCTGACTCATGCCGTCAAGGATGACTGTGACTGGCAGCTGATTGCTCTGTCACGTTCTCTGATCGCCGCGACGATTGCCGGCCTGCTGGTTCTTTGGGAACGCCGATCGTTCGTCATCCTCCGACCGGGCACACTGTGGATTCGCAGTCTCGCCGGCAGCGCCAGTGTTCTCTGCAACTTCTACGCGCTGACTCGTCTGCCGATCGCTGATGCATTGACTCTGACGAACATGTTTCCGGTCTGGATTGCCGTTCTGTCATGGCCGATTCTTGGCAAGTTCCCGGAAAGAGATGTCTGGCTCGGCGTCATCTGCGGCGTTCTCGGAGTCTACGTGATGCAGCAGCCGTACCTGGCGGAAGGCAACCTGGGAACTTTGGCCGCCGTTTCCGGATCCGTCACCAGTGCCATCGCGCTGATGGGACTGCATCGACTGCGGCACATTACGCCCAATGCCGTGGTCGTGCATTTTTCCACAGTCTCTGTGCTGACGATTCTGCTGCTGTTGTACTTCAGACCGGCAGATCACACGCTCAGCGAACAGCTGCAAATGCCTGCAGCCGCATGGGTTCGTCTTGTCTGCGTGGGACTTGCCGCAACAACGGGCCAGATGCTTCTGACCCGCGCGTTTGCGGCCGGTGCTCCGGCGAGATTATCGGTCATCGGGCTGTCTCAGGTAGGCTTTGCCATGATCTTCGACGTCGTGCTGTGGCAACGAGCCTTCAATCCGCATTCACTGATTGGCATGTTCCTTGTCATGGGACCAACCGCGTGGCTGATGCTCAGAAAGGCAAGATCCGACTCAGCGGCCAGAAGTTCCGGAACAGCAGCCCCGAGCGATCCAGCGCCGATCGAAGTGCCGGAAGCGTGACTCAGAACGCTACAACCGCGTCAGCGCGTAGAAGTCACTCAGTCCCATGACCATGACTGTCGCGGTGACGATGCTGAGCCCGATGATGATCGCACCGATCCATCGAGTTCGTTTGATCTGCCACCACATGATGATACCGCTGATGCCCCAGAAGACCATGGCAATCGCCATCGTGTCGACAGCCAGTGACCAGAACGATCGGCCGTTCCACGTCGGCGACTGACCATGTGAGGTGTGCATGCGAAGCAGGAAATGTCGCAGAGGCATGCCGTCGTCTCCGGTGAAGCGATTGATGTCGATATGCCCGTCGTTCAGCACGTATGTGATTCGAGCCGGTTCGCCATCGACCGTCGCGAGGAAGTTCAGCTTCGTCCATCCGAACGGCTTAGGGTCCTTGTCGTTGAGCAGCCCGGCCTGTTCCAGAAGTTTTGCGGCGGCCCTGTGAGCCGTCTCCTGGGGATCCAGAGTGAGCTTGATGTTGCGAATCGAAGGCAGCAGAGCCTGAGGATCTTCGTCATTCTTCGGCATCGTTCCAACCCAGCTCTCGTGAGTCACCGGGTCGATGTAGACGACATGCTGCAGACCGTTGTTCTTCACTTCGAAGGAGATCTCATTCGTGAATTCCGCTTGAGGATTCTCCGGCAACTGGATCTTTGCGGAACCTGCTTCCTTCTGAATGGCTTCCGTGATCTGAGCCGCCAGGGACTGAGCCTCCGGAAACTCATTCATCCCCGACGCTGTCGCAGTCGCTGCATCCACCGGCTGAATCTGAATACGCGGGAACAGCCCGAGATGATTGAACATGGCTCCGGTGACGCCATACATCAAAACCCATGGCACCAGAAACAGGCCCGAGTACAAATGGATGCGGCGAATGATCAGATTCAGCCTGGTCGCCAGTTTCATGGCAAGTCCTGAGTCGGAGTGATCCGAAGACAAAAGAAGCAGCAGACGGGAGGATCCATGTTAGCCTCACTTCCGCCGTTTGGTTAGCAGTGCCCTGCGTGAATGACGCAAATGTCATTTGCGAGCTTTGGCCAAACCGATGTGTCAGCCTGACCATTCATGCTCAAACATCTGGAAAGAACTGTTTCACCACCGCGACTTCCGAAGTAAGATCCGGGTGTTCCGATTCAATGACTCTTCGCAGGCCTGGTGAATACGATTCGAAGCGATTCGAAAACGTAATCGCGAAGACCTGTCCTGGATGAACAGGCGATGTCTGTCCGCATTCCAACTGATCCTTCCCCCAGCACCGACATTCTGCAACTCTTTCCGTCACAGGGAGAGTGGCAGGACGGGGACTACTTTTCGCTCCCAGGAAACAGGCTGGTTGAACTGGTCGATGGTTTTGTCGAGGTCCTGCCAATGCCGTCTCTGCAGCACCAGCTTCTGGCTCGGCTTATCTTTCTGGCGCTGCATGAGGCCAGCGAATCTCGCAAAGCCGGCATTGTGATGACAGCTCCCACACGGGTTCAGATCGGCGAACGTCACTATCGTGAGCCGGATGTGTTGTTTATCGCAGGACAAAACCTGCACCGTCGTCAGGCACAGTATTGGGAAACAGCGGACCTCGTCGTTGAAATCGTCAGCCCCGATGATCCGGACCGAGACCTGGTCGACAAGCGACGCGATTATGCACTCGCAGGGATCCCGGAATACTGGATCATTGATCCTCGCGACCAATCCGTTCATGTGCTGTCGCTCCGTGATGGCGAATACCACGACGCGGGGCCGCTTCCAATCGCTGAATCAACCGTCCTCCCGGATCTCAGAATCAATGTCGCGGAACTGTACCGACGAGCCTCTCAACTGCCCTAAGCCATCGCACGCAAAATAGCGGAAGGGCGCGAGCCCTGCGGTTGGTACCGACTGTCCTGGACCGCACCGCTCACTGGGCTTGTTTTCTGTCACACAACTTTTGTCAGACCACCGCACGACACCGCGTTCAGCTGCCAACATTCCCGTCACCGCTTCTGCAGGTATTCCTTCGCCAGTCGTTCGCCCAGCCAGACAGACAAACTAAGTAGCGTTGCACCCGCAAACCTCATTGTGGGGCAACAGCAGGACCCCGGTAACCCAAAGGCGTTGGTCCGTGTTGTTTGCCTGGGGCAGGTTAATCCGGGCCAAAGGCCCATCCGTTTGCCTAGCCCAGCCCAACGGGCTGGGTAACAATGCCTTTTTACCCAGGGCCAACGGCCCGGCCATTTGCGACACACCTCAGGATCGTCACCCATGCCACAGTCACTCACGCAGATTTGGCTGCATGTCGTCTTCTCAACCAAAGATCGACGAACGTTTCTCCAGCAGGAATCTTTTCGCGATCAGATGTTTCGCATGCTCGCCCATCACGTCGAGCAATGTGACTGTGTCAGCGCATCAGTTGGAGGCCATGTCGATCACGTGCATTTGATGGTCGGACTGTCTCGCACCATCACGATTGCCAGCCTGGTCGAACATCTAAAGACGGAAACATCGAAGTGGGCGAAGAAGGTGATGGACGGAAATCGGCTTTTCCAGTGGCAGCGAGGCTACGGCGCGTTTTCCGTGAGTCATTCCAGGAAGGACAAAGTCGACGAATACATTCGCGACCAGGAACGGCATCACGCGAAACGATCATTTCAGGATGAGTACCGGCAACTCTGCGCAAAGCATGGAATTGAGATCGACGAACGATACGTCTGGGACTAAGCGTCGGAGCAAACGGCCGGGCCTTTGGCCCTCAGCAATCGGAGGTTTCGCATACCCAGCCCGATGGGCTGGGCTAGGCAAAAGAATGGGCCTTTGGCCCAGAAAACGACACCGAAAACCAAATTGCCAGGCCCGCATCGGCTTGTACCAATATTCGACGATCAACATTTTCTTGCGATCATCTCAAGCCCTTCTGTCTGGTACGATCCTTCGGCCGACATTACGGATTCTGCAGGAACGTGAGAGTTGTTCGCTGACCGATCTTCAGCTCGAGAGAACCATGAACCAGAAACTCCGTCAGACCATCTCGCTCCTGACCTTTGCCGTTGCCCTTGTCATCGCGGTCTGGCCGCTTCCCTCCGCGTTTAGTTTCGACGAGATGGAACCAGGGTCTGACGAATTGTATGCGAAGTTCGTCGACGATTGGTTTGAGCGACTGTCACAGGCGGAGCCTCAGACAATTACGGCGGAATTTGCTGCGATGGTCGAGGCGAGCAATGAGCATCATTGGACCACGCAGTGGGCTTGGACCGTTGCAATTCGAATGGTTGACGAGAATGTTCATGTCGAACACGCAGCCGAGTATTTGCTCGAGCAGATCGATTCGGGAGATGACCATCCGGCGATCGATCTGAATCAAACTGTCATGAACAGGCTGGTACCGGTGCTCATCGCCCGTTTGGAGTCTCGAGTGCCCCCGCTCTTCAAAGCGGGTAAGGATACTGTTGATCGTTTTCAGAAGATCCCGGACGAACACGCTGCTGACATCCGAGCATTGGTCTGGGACTGGACCGACGATCCATTCCAGCAGGTGCAAGGTTGTCGCCTGATTGCAAGGCTCGCGAATGTCACTCAGCCTGACCGCGATACGATCGTGGAATGCCTGGAATCACCCGATAATATCGTGGTCAAAGTGGCGATTCAGGCAGCAGCCACAATTGGCGATCCAAAGTTTCTGCCCGAGTTACAGAAGCGACTGAACCACGTCAGCGAAGATGTGTCCATCGAAGCCGCGACCGCGATGCTGCAGATCATCGAACGACATCCGAACGATGCCAGTCTGACACCCTTGACACGTCAGGCACTCAACACTCTTAACGATCACTACAACGAGGGTGATTGCGAAGAAGTTTTGGAGCATGCAAAGCTGGTCCCTGATTCGGTGCTGCGCCTTCCTAAACTGCTGCGCGAAGCCATGGCATCACCGGCAGAGATTCACAACGGCGGATTCTTCCCATTTGACACGGGTCTTCACGTGTCCGCCTCTGAGATACTGGACGCTGCTGGCCCTGACGCACTGCCGCTGATTGGTCAATGGCTGGCAGATTCGAACACTCCGGTTCTTATGCGTCAGCGACTCCTGAGTAACCTGCTGGATATCGACGCCGATCAGTCAGCTTTGCACACAAGCATTCTGCAACAGCTTCAGAACGAAGACGAAGGAGTCCGAACGCAGACGATGCGTCTTCTGATGAAGTACGGTGCGGTCGATGCCATTCTTTTAGAGACGGTGAAAGCCGACAGCCAGACCAGTCGACTCATATTGATCAGTGCTCTTGGAGAAGCATCCGAGACAACTCGACAGTCGGCGATCAGTTTTCTGCGAAAGTCCCTGGAGGACGAATCGCCTGACATTCGCGTCGCGGTAGCTGCCAGCCTGGTGAAACTCGGCGACATGACTCCTGAGGTCAGAGGAATCCCAAAGCAACTCGTCGCAGACCTCGATGAACTTACATGGAATGAGGAGGGGTGGCATGGATTTAGAACACTGATGGATCTGACAAAACAAATCAGGCCATCGCCAGATGGTCTAGGCGACGAATTGCTGAAAGCAGTTCAGGCGTATCCGAATCGCAATGTCCGTCTTGATACGGCATCGCTGGAGAACGAAAAAGGAGATTCGACGGAAGGGACAACAGAGGACGATGAGCGCATTACGATTGCTTATCGGGCTGCAGAGCTGCTGGCATGCCTTGATGACTCCGCCTTTGATGCTCGCGTCGAGCTTTCCCGGCATTTCAATGGGAACATCCGTAAAGAAGCGATTTCGCAACTCGGTGCCAGCGGCGATCAGCGTGCACTGTTTCCGATCGTGACTCATCTGTTCGATCGTTCGGAATACTCTTTCATGATTTCCCTCGACATGGGAGGTTCGGCAGAGATGCGAACCGCCGCTATGGACGCTCTGGCCAGTCCGCAGCTTGATGCGTCGCCAATCGCACCGATGCTTTGCGACTTGCTGGAAGAAGACTGGGCTGCAACACGTGCCGCACAGGCACTGGGGCAATGCAGAAGTTCGGCAGACCAGATCTGCCGGCGGTTGAAGGCCATCGAACTGGTGAAGCCGGACGATCGAGCCATCGCCATGGGTGCGACCATAGCACGCCTGGAAAAGGACGACTCCAGAAGATGGCAGGTGATGACGGCGGTGCTTCAACTTCTGAGGCAGCCGAAGTATTCCTCTGGAGCTGCTCCAGATTCTCAACGATCAGACAACTTCCTTCTTCAGACTTTGCAAACACTGCACCGCGAAGGAATCAGCATCGAACCTCTTCGAACAGAGCTGGAGTTCCTGGCCATCGATCAACCTTGTCTCTATTTTCACACGCGGGCCGAGATCGTGACGATCCTCGCGGAGATTTCGCCAGACGATCCACGCTGGTTGAGCATGCTGAAGTTCTGGCGTGCTCAGGAAGAGATTTCCTTTGGTACAGCTGATCGATTGATCGATACCCTGCCACCAGTCCTGAAAAACAAGATTCGCTGAACTGCTCAACGTCACCGCAAACGGATGAGCCTTTGGCCCGGAAAACGATGCCGGAAACCAAATTGCCAGGCCCGCATCCACCAACACCAATATTCAGCTGCCAGTGCCTTCCTGCGATCATTACGAGCCCTTCTGTCTGGTACGATCTGATACCATGGTGATTCGATCGTCGTTGAGAATTCTGCTGGAACATTAAGGCGTTCATGTCATGATCAAAGCACAGACGACAATCCTGGGATCAGCTCATTCCACGACTGCCATCGTGGCCCGCATGGCGTTTACGTCTTCGCCGTGCCTCGTCGCCTGCTTTATTGTCTGGCTGAGGGCGGCTTCGCTGTTCGGAGCTCCTGTCGAACCACTGACGCCTTCGTCGATTGCAGATTCGGCTTCCGGAGTCTTTCACTTCGAAGAGCAGAGCGATCGCCTTCGAATATCGCTGGATGGTAAGCCGATCGTGGATTTCGTTTTTCGCGATCCAAAGATTCTTCGGCCGTACTTTGCGAACGCACGTCTTGTCAACGGCGTCCAGGTGACTCGCAATCATCCGCCGGTCGAAGGTCAGGACGCAGTTGATCATGACACGATGCATCCCGGTCTCTGGCTGGGCCTTGGCGATCTGAGTGGACAGGACTTCTGGCGAAACAAAGCGACGATGGAACATGTTCGCTTCGTCCGGCCACCTGCCATCGTCGACGGGCGACTGATGTTCGCGAACGAATGCCTTCTGAAGACGGACAGTGGTCAACCGCTCTGTCTGTTAACCAATGAGATCTCGCTGACGGCAAGGAACAATGGATGGATGTTGACATGGACAGCAGAATTCCGAGCGGATCAGGGCCCGATCATCTTTGGTGACCAGGAAGAGATGGGCTTTGGTGCCCGCGTCGCGACGAGCATCACGGAAAAGAACGGAGGCGTCATCCGCAGCTCGACAGGCAAACAAACCGCCAAAGAGACATGGGGTCAGCCAGCCGACTGGTGCGACTATTCAGGAAGCGGCCCCGAGAACGGTGGGATCATGCTCATGTCCAGCGACCACAACTTTCGCCAAAGCTGGTGGCATAATCGAGACTACGGGGTCTTTGTCGCAAACCCCTTCGGCCGCGAAGCCATGAAGCAAGGCCCCAGGAGCGCACTGACTGTTGAAAAAGGCAACACACTCCAGATCACCTTCGGCGCACTCATCCACGACGGTCAGGATTTCGACCGTTCTGCCGTGTATCAGGACTTTCGGAAGAGGATTTAGTCGCGGAACGGCGCAAGCCGTCCGGTGAATTCATCACGCAGACTCATCGGAATGTTCGCGGCGTGTGGCGTGCGATTGCACGATGCCTCCGGGCGAACTATTGTCGCAACCGCTGAGCACCCAGCAGAATCTTCACGCAACAACCGGAAGAGTCGGAGCACCATCCCATGTCACGGCAGTCAGTCTTACATCGCATCGCTCTGTTCTGCATTGGACTCTGTTCATGTGGTCCTCTCGAAGCCGCGGAGGTTCGGGGAGTGACGGTGACTCCACATGTCATCGCGGAATCGATGAAGTATCGACGACCGCGGGACCCGGAGCTGGGTGCGAAGGTTCAGCTGTTCGTGAAGGGAACGGCGGTGCCTCGATTGTTCGACGGGAAACGACCGGAAGAACTTCTGGCAAGCGGAGACTGGGCGTGGCATGATCTGAATACTGCTGTTCAGGGAACGGAAGATTCGCTCAGCGTCTGGACCTGGAATGGCAAGTCGTCCCGCTGGGGTGCTGGTAACTCGCTCGAAGTGGAAGGCGAGGGGCTGCCGAAGACTCGTGTGGCCATCGAAGCTCCTCAGCAGTGGATCTCGAACATCACGTTCCCGGGCAGGCCAGGTGAATTCCAGCCGCACGAGATGATTGTTCACGTGGTCAACAATTCTGATCGTCCGCTCCGGCTGTCCTCCGTCCGTCTCTGGCTTCCAAAAAACGGAGCGACCTGGCAAACACTGTTTGCCGCGGATCCGATCTCGATCGATGTGCAGGTTCCTGCCGGTGATCGAGGCATCGTTCGCATCACTCCGAACGATCCGCTTCCGCTGACCTATGCGGCTGTTGAACTCACGAGTGATTCAGGGACACTCTGGGAACACGTGCGTATCAAGCCGGAGCATTTCGATATCAGCGGTGGCTGGACCGGTGACCATCTGAAGGACGAAGCGTACCTGAAACTGCTGACCCGTTTGCATGTGAACTGCGGACAGATCCAGAATGTCGCCGGCTATACGGATAATCCAGACTTGTATGCTCGTTATCCCATGAAGCTCTTCAATCGCATGTGGCCTCTGGAAGAATGGGACACGGATTCGTGGCTGCCGAAGATCCACGCGGTCGAGTTTCTTGGTGAGCCGCAGTATGGCGGTGGTCGGCCCGTGGCTCCTCAGGAAGTCTTCGAGAAGCTGCTGCCGTATCGAACGAGTCGACTGGCGACGAGTGTCACGCATTCCGAAGAACGCATCTGGCGATACTATGCCGGCCTGTCCGACTATCCCCACTACGATGCATACCGAGTTGTCGCGCCTGCTGCCGATTACTGGCGAGCCTATGATCGCTGGGATGGCAAACAGATCAGCTGGGGTGCTCCTCTGGAAACCATCGGAGACATGTGCCGTTCTCTGCGCGAACTGAATCGGCCGATGCCAGTGGCCTATTGGTCACAGGGTCCGCACGACGGCTGGGGCGGTGGCTTCCTGAGTTCCCGCAAACGACGTTCTCCGACCCCGGACGAACTTCGCTCTCAGGCCATGCATGCTCTGTCGACGCGCATCACGTCCCTGTATTGGTTCAATCTCAGCCTGAAGTCTCTGCTGAAGTTTCCGGACACCTGGGAACCCATCATGCGGATCGGTCGCGAGGTCCGAATGCTGGAACCGTACTACATCGCAGGCGATGCTTTTGAATTCAAGCGAACGAGGAACGCTGACGGTCGCCTCGACTGGGATTGTGCCTCCAGCGTCAGCGAAGACTGTGCCCTGTTGTTTGCCAACGATCTCGATTACTACCCGAACGAAGCGGACAACACGTTTCACTTCAAGGACCCACGCAGCTTCGATCACGTCTACCGCCTGCCGCACTGGCTTCAAGGCCCGACCGATGTGTTTCGAGTCGACGCCGATGGCATTCATGAAGTTCAATGGACCGCCGAAGGCAACGGTGTCCGAATCCGGCTGCCGCTGAATCGAGACGGTGTCTTCGTCGCCACGAAGCACCCTGCCCTGCGAGCCTCCATCGAGGCCCGTCGACAGGCGGCCTTGTTACGAGAAAGCCCGAATACCGTCGATACGAAAGACCTGGAAGTGTTGCTGTTGCCTTCGAAATAGCGACTCAGCAGAAGCCCATGGATATCTCTGCCATGTTCATCTTCGCAGGGAATCAAGACCTGTCTTCATGCGGCGATTAACGAAGTATCTCTTCAGCGGCTCTTAGCCCTGAGAGATAGGCACCGTGCGCTGTTCCAAAGTAATCGCGATCGGTTGCTTCCCCGGCAAAGTACAAGCGGCCTTTCAGTGGCTGAGCCAGCTGCCCGCGCATTCGGGGATGCGAACCAACCGAATTGAAGGAATACGATCCAAGCGCAAATGGATCGGAGGCCCACCGAGTGATCTGGAAATCTTCCGGATCCGGAATGTCCTCGCCAAAGATCACCCGAAGAGTCTTCATGGCGCTGGCGACAATGTCTTTGTCCGTCATTGCTTCGATGGCGCGACCACGATCACCGGCATTAAAGCCAAGCAGGATTGGCTGGCCTGCGGCCCTGGCAAAGCTGACCCATTCAGTCCATTCGCCATGTTTCTCGGGAATGTACTCAAGCCAGTCCACGTCATCGGGCCAGAAGACCTCTGAAAACCTCAGATAACACTTGTTTAACACGCCCATGCCGAGCTTTGAAATCGCAGTCGTGGTCGACTCTGGCAACGGCGGCACGAATTGAACGCTTCCGGCTTTCAAGACGCCGAGGGGAAGTGTCACGAGCACTTTCTTTGCAGAATATTCTGCTGTCCCTGTAGTTACACGGACTGAGTCATCCGACCAGTCAATCCGCTGCACGATCTCCCCCGTGCGAACCGTCAGACCTTCAGCCAGGTGATCGACAATTACCTGATATCCTTCTTCAAACAGCTTGTCTTCACCATCGAAGGACCTGGCACTGTCATACCAGTGCGCGGACAACTGGGTCGCACTGCCAGCATACTCCTGTTCCAGTTCACTGCTGATGATGAAGCTCAAGAGCTGTCGCGTTTCATCGCTCGCCTGCAGTTGGCGCTCGAATGCCGCTGTGACCTGGCGGACACTCGCGTCCTCATCGGCCTTCTGGGCAGAACTCCAGGCCTTATGGACATCCCTACGAAGTCGCTCCAGTTCGGCCTGCCGACGATCAGAGATTTCACTCCCGCTGGAATCGTAGAGGATGGACCGTTCATAGCTGGTTTCCAGCAACTCCGCTTCTGCCTCCTCAGCGAGTTCAGTCAGCGGGTTGCCGGTGACGCCATGAATCCAGCTGGCACCCAGATCAAGCGGCATGTCGCTCCACTTGTTGCTGGTCCACAGCCGTCCTCCGATACGGTCTCTGGCCTCCAGCACCAGAACATCCTGCCCTTCCGCCACGAGTTCACAGGCTGCCGCGAGTCCCGATAAGCCTGCGCCAATGACGATCACTTGTCGAGTTGCCATCGCTTCGGCTTCAGCTCCCTGAGCTTGACGGGGGCGTCCTCGCAAGCTGTCGGCCAGCACCGCGGCCAACAGAGCTATCGTAGATCGTCGTTTCATAAACGCAGTCTCTTCGGTTACGGTTTCGTTCGCAGTGAGTGTGCTGTTAACGAGTTCATTGGCATGAGACGTTCGGAATCACTATCGTGCATTACGTTATCGGGTGACCATGCTGAAGAGAATTCGGCCGCGAGTCAAAACCGTTCAACGGTCTGTCAGTTCAGGGATCAGCTCTCTATGAAGACTTTGCGCAAGTTGAAGCGATCATCTGTCGAGTCATTTCGTGCTCTGATTCAGCGAATTGAAGGAATCACTGCGGGGCGTCAGCGAGCCAAGTCGAGTCACCGGAGAGCCTTTTCGTCGGGGGATGTGCTGAAGACGCTTGCCTGCGAAACGCTCGAGCTTAGAAGTCTGCTTTCTGCGTTAACGGTGTCCATTGCTCCTGAAACGATCTCTGAAAATGGCGGCTCAGCCACTGGTACCGTGACTCGAACAGGGATGAGCAATGCTCAACCCCTGACCGTGATTCTGACTTCCAGTGACACATCGGAAGTGACCGTTCCGGGAACAGTTGTGATCGCTGCGGGTCAGGACAGTGCCACGTTTGCAATCACTGCCGTTGATGACACACTGCTCGACGGAACTCAGGTCGCCACGATCACGGCGTCTTCAGTTGGCAACGGTGACGGATCACTGGACTTAAGTTACGGCACGAACGGTTACGCAGCGTTGCCGAATTACCGAATGGATATTTCGCCCAGCATCCTGCACATCGCCGTCCAGTCAGACGGCAAGAGCGTGATCGCCGGCCGTCATCCGACGCTGGAGAATGCATGGAACGTGATTCGGCTGACAACATCCGGAACACTGGACTCGACATTCGGATCTGGTGGCACGGTGACAAGCACGTTCGGCTCCAGCGTTTTTCCTCAGGGAATCACCGTCGGTCCCGATGGCCAGATCTACGTCGTCGGCCGCGGCTTAGGGGCATCGAATCACCTTGTCGCTCGCTACAGCAGCAGCGGCGTTCAAAACCTGACGATCAATCCTTCCAACGCCCTCTTTGGCCATGACATCGTGGCAGACCAATCCGGGAATGGAAAGTTCTACGTCGGAGGTGCCGTTTCCGACGACTTTGCCGTACTGCGATACAATGGTAACGGAACTCTGGATTCCACGTGGGGCACTGCTGGACTTGCCAAGTACACATTGGCCTCCACCAGTGAAACCGGCTGGGCAATGACCCAACAGCCGGATGGCAAAATCCTGGTCGCGGGCAATGCTGCCGGGGGCGATTTCGGAATCGTCCGATTCAACACGAATGGAAGCCTGGACACGACGTTCAGCACTGACGGTTTCGAATCAGTGAACTTTGGCGGCACAGATTCCGCGTCAAGCATCGCGCTGGCCCCTGATGGAAAGATCCTGCTGGCCGGTTCGACAAGTGCCGGAACCGGCGACTGGGCAGTTGCGCGATTGACAGCCAGTGGTTCTCTGGATTCCTCATTCAGCAACGACGGAAAGGACACGCTGGACTGGGGTTCGCTGACGGATTCCGCACGCACAGTTGCTGTTCAACAGGATGGAAGATTTGTCGTCGGCGGCGGAGCATTCATTTCAGGTTTCGGAACTGAAATGGCTGTCGCCCGTTACAACGTTGACGGAACGCTCGACACAACTTTCGACAGTGATGGCAGGAAGATCATGCCTTCGCAGCCAACGGTCTTTGAAGAAACCCGAACTGTTGCGGTTCAGGCCGATGGCAATCTGCTGGTACTCGGCGGTTACGCCAGCACATACGTCATGTTCCGCCTGACAACCGCATCGCCGGTCACACCTGGCAGCGCAACGATCAGTGTGACAGATTCAGAGACTCTCACGGTCACAGCGTCACTGCTGACGATCAGTGAAAACAATGGTCAAAGCACCGGCACGGTGACTCGAAGCAATACGGACACCGGGTCGGCATTGACAGTCTCTCTGGCCAGCAGCGACACCACAGCCGCAACGGTTCCGAACACTGTGACGATTGCCGCTGGGCAGTCTTCCGCAACTTTCACGATCACGGGCGTTGACGACGCAGTCATCGACGGCAGCCAGTCGGTCACGATCACAGCATCAGCGGCTTCGTACGGATCAGGATCCGTCGCTCTGACAGTGACTGACGACGATACCCCGCGGCTGACGCTGCTGGTCACAACTTCCAGCCCGACGGCGCCTGCCTTCAGTGAGGGAGCGGGAGCAAACGCGGCGACACTAACGATCACTCGGTCCGGTTCTACTGCCGACGCTGTTACTGTGAATCTGAGCAGCAACGATTCTACCGAGGCTGTTGTGCAGGCGACGGCCGTCATTCCGGCAGGAGTCTCCTCCGTCTCCGTTCCGATTGACGCGGTTGATGATTCTATCATCGATGGTGCACGGACCGTCCTTTTCACTGGAACGGCTTCAGGACATGTCACCGGTTCGACATCAGCAATTGTCGAAGATGACGACTATGCAGGAATCACGATCACGCCGATCAGTGGTCTGGTGACGACCGAAGGTGGCGGGACCGCAACATTCAGCGTTGTACTGACGTCGCAGCCGCTGGTGAACATTTCGATCAGTTTCAGAACAAGCGACAACACGGAGGGCACAATCAGCGCGTCAAGCCTTTTGTTTACCACGGCTGACTGGAACGTGCCGAAGACAATGACCGTCACGGGCGTGAATGACTCGATCGTTGACGGCGACGTCAACTACACGATCGTGACCTCGTCGATCTTTTCGAACGATCCGAACTTCAACGGCATTAATCCGCCGGACATTTCTGTACGAAACCTGGACGATGACACCGCTGCGTTATCGCTCACCCTTTCAGGCACAGTGCTGTCGGAATCCGGTTCACCTGGAACGCACACCGGAACCGTCACTCGCAATACGCCGCTCGACAACGACCTGATTGTCGCGATCACCAGCAGCGATGCATCGGAAGCGACAGTTCCTGTGACCGTGACGATTCCTGGTGGCCAGGCATCCGCATCGTTTACGATTTCTGTCGCAGACGACGTCCTGGTCGATGGCTCGCAGTCGGTGACAGTGACAACAACTGCCAGTGGTCATTCGTCAGCTCAGCAGTCACTGACAGTTCAGGATGATGACCTGGCAGGATTCAGCGTTTCGGGAACATCATTGACTGTCAGCGAGACAGGAACCACTGAGACATTCGACGTCGTGCTCAATGCCGCGCCGCTGACCGATGTTGTTTTCGCGGTTTCAACAAGTGATTCAAGTGAAACAGCTCTTTCGGCGACAACGCTGACGTTTTCAACATCCAACTGGAATGTACCTCAAACAGTCACAGTTACCGGGGTGGATGATCTGGTCGACGACAACAACCAGACGTCAACGATCACGATCTCCGTTGTGGACGCTTCCAGCAACGACGCTTTCGATGTGCTCGCGGATAAGACCGTTGCCGTTTCGACACTGGACGATGACACCGCCGGAACCACAATCACTCCGAACACCGGCCTGCTGGTTATGGAGGGCGGAGCAACGGATTCCGTCTCGCTGGTGCTGAACACGGAACCGGTCGCTGACGTGATCATCGATATCGTGAATCCTGCGCCGGACCAGACGACGTTCTCAACTTACCGGTTGACATTCACTCCACAAAACTGGAGTACACCGCAATCTATTCTAATCACCGCTATCGATGATTCTCTTGCGGAGGTCAGTTACGGCATTGGAGTTCTTCCACAGCCGGCGATCAGTTCCGACAGCAAGTACAACGGATTGATTTCTCAGGGAGCCAATGGTTCGGTGCTCGACAACGACGCGCGAACTATCACCGTTTCGCTGGCTTCCAGCAGCATTTCTGAGGCCGGGGGAAGCACGACGGCCACAATCAGTCGCAATGATTTTGACCGAAGTCAGCCATTAACCGTGACCTTGGCGTCGTCAGACACGACCGAGGCCAGTGTTCCCGCGACAGTAACGATTCCTGCCGGGCAGGCCGCGGCGACTGTGACAGTCAATGCCGTCGACGACATTGTCGTTGACGGAACTCAATCCGTGACCATTTCCGCAACCGCCACCAGTTACGTCAGCGGATCTGCTGCGTTAAGTGTCACGGACAACGACATTCCGAATGTCCCGCCAGTGATTACATCGCTGACAAACACTTCACAAACGCTCAGCCGACGCAATCCAGGTGAAGCAATCACGATCAATGGAGCCTTCACGGACCTGAATCCGGCCGACGTCCATTCGGCGTCGATCAACTGGGGAGACGGCACCACCACGACCGGAAGCATCACTGAGGCAAATGGCTCGGGCACAATCAGCGGCAGCAAATCGTACTCTCAGCCCGGTGTCTACATCGTGACCGTCACTCTGAATGACGGAAACGGAGGAACAGCCAGTCGTTCCACAGTCGTTGCCGTGACTGGAGCGAAACTGGCGAACGGTGTTGTCATCGTTGTCGGTACAAATCTCGCTGACGCGGTTGCCGTCACGAAAAACGGCAAGAACCTCCGAGTTCAGGCCGGTTTCCTTTCTGGCAGCGGTCGCGTCGATTACGCACTGACTGCCGTCACCCGGGTAGAAATCTGGCTGAACGCTGGAAACGACTCGGCGTCGATCGGGTCCGGGATCACTCAGGCTGTCGCCGTCATCGGCGGTGCAGGAACCGACACAGTCACTGGATCGGGTGTGCTGCTCGACAGCACTGTTGCTGAAGGCCGGGTGTCAAACCAGACGATTCCGTTGTCGATTCCCCGACTCCCATCGTCGTCTATCGACAGTGTCTTTGGCAGCCTCATCGATCGGAATCGGTTCCATTGGCTCTGGTCGTTGTAGAGCCACTTTAGACAGGTGACTCGTTCTTCTCCGGAGAATCATTAGCCCCACCTCGCTGCTGCATTGCGTGGGATTTACCACCACGCGCACGAATCGAGGCGAACGGCTGGTGGGCGGCACAAGGTTCGAAAACTGGCTTATCGCTGGGGTGAAAGGAATCGTTCAAGACAATGACGATGGAGATGCTCAGAAATGGAACAACGCCACAGCCGTGTGAATAGAGAAACAATCATCGCCGGGCTGGCGACGCTGGCTGCGGTGGCTGTGGCGATTCATGGGCTTGGCTATTTCACACACCCCGGCCGCGCGCCGCTGATGCGAGTGCACTCGGGGATAAACCGCACGGTATTGCTCATTCACATCATCGGATCCTGCGTCGCCATCGTCACCGGCCCGATGCAGTTTCTGGCCGCACTGCGCACGCGATTCCCGAAATGGCATCGAGGGGTCGGCTACAGCTACTTTGTCGGCGTTGCTGTGGGCGGAGTGGCCGGGCTCTATTCAGCCACGGTGTCGATGGGTGGTCTTGTGGCGCACACCGGCTTCTTTCTGCTTGGAGTGTTATGGCTGGCAACAACAGCTCTCGCTCTCTCGGCAATCCTGCAACGCCGCATCACGCTGCATCGCGAATGGATGGTACGCGGTTACGCGCTGACCTTCGCTGCCGTGACTCTGCGTCTCTGGCTGCCCCTTCTTACCGCCGTCAGCGGCAGTTTTGAAGAAGCCTATCAAACCGTCGCCTGGCTCTGCTGGGTGCCCAACCTGATCGTGGCAGAAATCTGGAATCGGAAGACACAAGCATAAGATCCAGACAAGTTGCCACTGCGAAATCAGGCTCGGATGAAACGCCACCCCCGCCATCCCTCGATTCGCTGTTGACGTGACGAATTCGTTCGCTACACTGTCGTGACGAATTCGTTCGTCACACAATCAGGACTCAGCAGGAGGACAGGCTTGTGGCCCGGCAGGTTTCCAGTCAGCCGACAGAGGTTGAGCTTCAGATTCTTCGGATCCTCTGGGATGACGGTCCGAGTATTGCGCGGCATATTCACAACGCCCTGCAGGCGGTGAAGAAGACCACATATTCGACGACTGTCAAAATGCTGTCGGTCATGATGGAAAAGCAACTTGTGCGACGCGATGACGAAGCATCGCCGCAGATTTATCGAGCCGCCATGAGTCGTGATTCCGCTGGCAAACGGATTGTGAGAGACCTGGTCGAAAAGGTCTACGACGGAGCCGCCATGCATCTGGTCCTGCATGCACTCAAAGGGGCCACAGCCTCGAAAGAAGAACTGACAGAAGTGCGTCGACTGCTGGATGAAATGGACAAGAAGTAGGCAGGAAGCGAAGGGCACGGTTTGTTGATTCAATCATAACCCGCTGCGTCAGCAAGGGATCGTTACTGAAAACGCGCTGCTCTGATCCCTCACTCACGTTTTGGCTTGCGAAATCTAACCAAACCACCAAGAACCAAACCAACAACAACCACGCCCCTGAACCCAAAGAGTATCCCATGAACGCAATCGTAGAACACATTGGCTGGTTGCTGGTTCATTCCCTCTGGCAACTGACTCTGATTGGCCTGGTTGCTGGTGTCTTCACTCGGCTGCTGCGAAAGCACTCATCTCATTCGCGATCTGGAGTTCTGTCCGGAGCATTGCTGCTGATGGTCGCAAGCCCCGTCCTGACGTGGTGGACATTGCCATCGTTATCCGACGCTCGGGCTGATCGTCCTGCTAACAGGTCCCTGCGCGATTCTGCGAATGCAGAGCAGGACCCCGGGGATCATGCCGATCTGATGGCCACGGCCGTGATTCCTGTGCCGCCCGAAAATGTGGCTTCGAATGATCCGGCTACGAAACCCGATGCGCTGACTTCTGCAGCTCCTTCAGATGCTGCGGGTTCAACAGTTGCGCACATTTCCAGGACGGTGGGTACGGCGTTGCGGCCGTGGCTGTCGGCAATTGTGTTCGGATGGTGTGTCGGAGTGCTGCTGTTTTCTGTTCGTCCGGTGTGGGGGCTGTTCTGTGTTCGACGTCTGTTGAGCACCGGAGTCTCCTCGGCAGGTCCCAGCGCGGAACGCTTACTGCATCGATTGTGTGAGCGGATGCGGATTCGTCAGCGAGTCACCATTCTCGCTTCGTCGGTCGTGCGTTCCCCGGTCGTGGTTGGCTGCCTGCGCTCTGTGATTCTGGTTCCTGTCAGCCTGATGGCCAGTATTCCTGCCGGCCAGCTGGAAGCGATCCTGGCTCATGAACTGGCGCACGTTCGGCGCTGGGACTATCTGGTAAACCTGTTTCAGTCATTGATTGAGACCTTCTTCTTTTATCATCCGGTCGTCTGGTGGCTGTCGAATCGCATTCGA
The DNA here is from genome assembly GCA_964538835.1 of uncultured Chitinophaga sp. GTDB lineage: Bacteria > Planctomycetota > Planctomycetia > Planctomycetales > Planctomycetaceae > SXXK01. The sequence goes on from CAZIGZ010000060.1 coordinate 22,857, forward strand.
ACGGAACGCGAAAACTGCTGTGATGATGTGGTCGTCGCAGTGCTTGCCAATCGGATCGAATACGGTCGTGCCCTGCTCGCGGTGGAAGAATTCCGAGGCGCTGCTGCAACAAGCCTTGCGATGGGTCTCCGGGACGGATCACTCATCGCCCGTGTTCGTCGACTGATGGCACAGGACGGTCGAGAGAATCCGAGAAGTCCGGTCAGCGTAGTCGCCACAACCCTTCTCGTCCTGGGAATTCTGATCACTCTGTTCTGGCCGACGACCCAAACGCGCGCTCAGGAACGTCGGGAACCGAACGCATCGGTGGTGCCCCAGGACGACAAAGCTCCCGCGGATGAAGGAACAAAGACTGGCAACGATCAAAAGCAGGCGGTAGGTGATTTCAACGTGATGAATCCGTTTGCTCATCTCACTCAACAGGACGCAGTGACCTCCAAAGACGGCACCGTGGTGTCATCCAGTAAAGGCGGTCGCTGGAAGATTACCAGCGACGCGGATCTTCGAATTGACCAGGAGTTGTTCCACGGTGCCGATGTGATGACGACCGCCGTGCTCATCTGGCATGGTGACGACGATAAGCCCGGGCGACATTGTCGTATCCAGATGGCGGCCGACGCTTTTGCCAATCGCAACACCTTCACGGCGGTCTGGGAAACCGGAAAACCGGTCCTGTGGTTTGTGACTGGCTGGCCGAAGCAACGCGGTCTGCAGCAGGAACAGAAGGAACGAGTCAAAGCGGAGCAACTGCATTGCGTGGACTTCAGCAATCCCAGCTGCATCGTTGATCATCACTATGACGGATGGCCCTCGGAGGGAGGCCCCAGCGAAGAATGTCGCGCTAAGCTGGACGCGGACTTTCTGATCGAGCCCAAAGGCAAGGAAACGTATCGTTACCAACAGACCAGCTTGCCTGGGGTCGAACCATCTGAGCGCGACGTACAGAAGATCTATGTGTTTCTCGACGCCGACCAGCGCTGCCGCGTGAGTGATCCGTGGGCCGATAATCCGCCGGAATCGTCGTGCTCGATTGCAACGCTCACCGAGACACTGTTGCCTGTCGTGGGGCGTTTTCGATCGTCTGACCAGGTCGGGCTTAATGGTCCGCTGCATGTGGTCGTCGGCTCGGCTCCAGATTATCCCGAAAGCGATTTGAAAGCGGTTCTCTCCGCGTGCAAGGCCACAGGAGTCCTTGTTCCGCAGCCAGCGAAAGATGATCAGGCCGTGCGCCCGTGGCGAGTGATCGGGCGAGTCACGGACGGTGAAGGAAAACCGCTGGCCGGTGTCACCGTTCGCGCGATGACAGGGATCGGGACTCTTCGCATGAGCGGAAGTGGCATCACCGACGAGAACGGAAAGTATGACTTTCGATTTGGCTTTGGGATCCGTATGACAGACGGCGAAGACGGAAAACCATCCGCGCAGACTCAGGTGGCAATCATCTCTGCGCAGCTTGACGGGCACTTTGAGAAGACGTTCTGTCAGCAGGGAGGTGGGATCGCCAGCCTGGAAGCTCTGAGTGCAGAGGACGCAAAGCTATGGAGCGTTGAACCGAATCAGGTATTTCTTCCTGACATGCCGCGGGAGATCAACTTCGTGATGCTTCCGGCCGCCCGATTTTCCGGCACGCTGATCGGGGAAGACGACCAGCCGCTGAAGGATTACTCGGTGTCGCTGACAGGTGACCAATTGCCTCCAGGGTCCGAAGTGATTGCGCAGGTTGTCACAGATGAAGATGGGCGGTTCGAGATTAAGCAGATTCCGACCACTGCACAGTATCAGATTCAGGTTCGCAAACCGCGTGCGGAGTTGCAGCCACCGTGGAACGATTCATGGGCCGTTGGGCCGATCAAATTTGCGGATCCCGGTGAAAACGAACTGGTAACCATATCACCCGATCCTGATAAAGGACTCTTCAGTGGCATGATCGTCAAACGATTGCGACTGAAGATCGTCGGTCCGGGTGTTCCCGGAAAGACGGCGCTGAAGAAAGGTCCGGATCTCGCTCAGGGCGAGAATTTGGTCGCCGATCATGCCGATGCTTCCGGCAAACTCGTGGCTGAATCTTTGACACTTGTTCTCAGCAATCTATCAGCGGAAGAGCGCAAGCCCTCCGGTGAGGGTAACGTCTCGCCAGACAAGCCATCTGAACCAGCGAAACCCAACGGTTCGCCTCACCCCAATGACGCCAAACCGCCCGTCACAAACCCTGATTCGGCATGGCTTCGATTCTGCCCTGGAACGCAGATCGTCGAACACACCGATGCGGACTTCGTCTCCGGCGTTGTCGTCGATGAAGAAGGGCGACCGATCGCAGGCTGCCGCGTGGAGCATCCTGGACTCGTGGGTCCCACAACCGACGAAGACGGTCGATTCCAGCACAAACAGACAGTTCCGCATCAGACAGTCATTCGCGTTTACCATCCGGACTATCGCGCCTGGCACGGCGCGCCTGTGCCGGGAGACGTCCTGAGGATTGTGCTTCAGAAGAAAGCGAAGCCTGATGCAGCAGACGGTATGAAAGCCATGACCGTACGAGTCATCGATTCGCAAACGGCCGCGCCCGTGAAGGGCGTGACGGTCACGGCACGTCGGTACGAAGGACCGGAGAATGGCACGACAGCGGCGACAGCAATGACCAATGTAGAGGGGACCGCGATCCTGCGTGATCTCGAACGCATACAGCATCAACTGATGCTCAGTGCAGATCAGCCGGTTCCCTATGTCGGCACCCTGGCCCATCCCGACGCTGACGCACTCGAGGTTGTCATGGTCGTTGATCGAGCCTGTGAGCTGATCCTTCACGCGGTTGACAGTGAAACGGGCAAAGGGATTGCCGGAGTTCGCTTCGATCGCGAACGAGCACTCGCCGAACTCTGGGCCGAGCCGGTCGTCAGTGATATCCTGGGACCTCAACAGAACTCAGAGACACTGACCGACGCAGATGGCTACGCGCGCTTCCTCGTTGGTTCTGCCACATGGAGTTACATGATTCTGAAGTATCCGGATGGCTACGACTCAATCGTGCCCATTGCCGAACAACAGGAAGTCGAAATCGAAACGCCCGCTGGCGGCAAAGTGGAATACACGTTCCGGCTCGCCAGGAAGAATGCCGCCTCGAAAAGCTAGCGGAAGGGCGCAAGCCCTCCGGTGAGGACATGGCTCATCAACGGACTGCAAACTTTTCATTCAAGCCGACACCGGAGGGCTTGCGCCCTTCCGCTATTTTTTTGCGAGGGCCTAAGGCAACTCGCGAATCCGAAGTCGGCGAAACTGGATCGGGGAGCCTTCGCTTTCGAGGCACAGGAAGCCCTGGGCAGGGTCGCAGCCGGTGCCGCCGGAGACTTCTTCGCCGTTGACCCACAAACGCACTTCGCCGTTGATGGCTCGAATGTAATAGTGGTTCCAGTGGCCATGACCAAAGGCCATGTGGCGTCGAGGATAGCTGCGACTTCCATCCGGTGACGTCGGAGGAAACGGCGTCATCTTCACTCCTACCGGGAACACATCGCCGTTCGTTCCGAACCAGTCCGTTTTTGCACCATTGGCTTTCATACGGTCGGTGAAGGAATGATCCAGCACCTGCACTTCGATTCCCTGAGGCAGTCCGGGCTTGCCAGCCGTGGTCAGTCGTTCGATAGATTCCGGTGTTGTCCAGACAAACACGCCACTATTCCCGCCTGGCTTTTCGTGCATCCATTCCACGACCAGTTCAAAATTGCGGAAGGGCGCTCGAGTCCGAAGAACGCTGACGGGTTGTCCTGTGCAATGCAGGACTCCATCCTTCCAGCTCCATGTGTCGTCCGCACTGTTGACGCGAGCAAAATCCGCTTCGGTCAGACTTCGCCAGCCAGGTTGAGTATCATCGATGACGGCTCGAACGGGATGCGTGTACGTCACCGCGGTGGACGCGGTCCATTCAGCATCACTCGGCTTCATCCCGGTCTTCAACCCGCCGGCACCAGCCGGTCCTGGTTCGTATTCACCAGTGATCGCGACATCCGCATACGGATCGATCTGATCTTCCATGTTCATGCACCAGTAACAGGCATTCGTCAGCATGCGTCGAAAGTCTTCAATCCGAAACGCATCGCCATGTCCCATCGTCGTCGTGAAGACTCGAGCGGCTTTCCCGGAAGCACCGGTGTATGACTTCGTCCATGCGATCGGTACGGGTGGCTTCTCAGCAACCGGTGGATCGGAAGATGTCCAGCCGGTCAAAGGCTGGCCCAGCAGAAGAGGCTCACTGTCGCCTTCCAGCTTCTCGCTGATTCCATAAACATCGTCCGGAATCCAGAAGCTGCGCTGAACGCCGCGGAAGATCGGATGACTGCCGGCGAAGTTGATGATGTCACAGCGAGTACTCTCGACGAGGTTCTTGCCGTAGTGCGAAACCCATGTTTCGCCCAGCACGCTTCGTCCCCAGCCGCCAGCAGGATCTTTGCTCGCGGAATCGTACTTTGCGTAGGGACTGTCGAGCCGCTTTGAGTATCGAAACGGATGCGTGGCGTTGCGAATACCAATGATGGGTCGACCGGATTCCGTGTAGTCGATGATGTGCTTCATCTGCTCATCCGGCAGTTCACGCCAGCGCAGGAATGCCACCAGAAGATCGGCCGTCTGCAACTGCTCTAGCCCCGGAATGTTGTTGTTGACTCGAGGATCAATGGTTCCCGTCGCCGGATCGATGGCAAACAAGACCGTGCATCGAAAACCGTGCCGGGACAAAATGCGAGCCATCATGGGCATCGACAGCTCGGACCGATACGACTCCTCGGCCGCGATCAGAACCACATGCTTTCCCTTACCCGGACCTTCACCGCCGGGATACGTCAGCCAATCGTCCGCCTGAACCGAGAAAGGCTGACAGGTCAGCATGCTCAACAGGAACAAAACAATCGCCAGTCGACTTGATTGCATCATGACATTTCAACCCAGCAGCAGGATTCAGCCAGTGGAAAACTGCCGCGTACTGTAGCAATGGAGTCGGGGAGTGAGGAGCGATTGACAAATAGCGGAAGGGCGCGAGCCCTCCGGTGAGATTGTGCCTTGAATTCACCAGACGGCTCGCGCCGTTCCGCTAACGGAGTACAGTCGCAGCCAGAATACGACACGTGCTTCCGCCGATTAAGCAACCCAAGAACCGCACTTCCGGGCCAAAGGCCCAGCCGTTTGCCTAGCCCAGCCCAGCGGGCTGGGTAACAATGCCATAGAAACCATCAGGGCCAACGGCCCGGCAGTTTGCTACTGGCGACTGCCGACGTAACGATCGCTCCAGGGTGCATATCGCAATGCGGGGAATTTAAAACAACGGTCGATCGGAAATTGAATACCGGGCAAAGGCCGGGCCGTTGGCCCTCATCTTGATGACTACCGATAGTCCGAAACCGGGCGTGGCTTCACTCCAAGTTCTTCGTAGTTGAAACCGCTTTCGAGGGGCTCGTACGTGCCGATGATCTCGACGCTGCGATCTGCGGAGATGGCGGATTCCAGACCCATGCCCCAGTAGGCCGCGTTGATGATCAGACGACGAAGGCCCGCATTCTTGAGGTCGGTGCCGCTTCCCATGGTGCAGTGAAAGATACGTGCAGACTTGCCGGTGCTGGTTTTCCACGGTTTGACCCAGGCCACTGGAAGCGGTTCGAGTTCTTTGTTCGGCAGGTCGTCGGGCTTGCGTCCCATCAGTGGCTGGCCCCAGACCAGAGCGGTGCAATCAGCCGGCAGGCTCGTCCCTTCTTTGTAGGTGCGATACACATCCGAGTCGCCCCAGATGTCGGTGACACCGATCAGAATGGGATGCTGAGTCTGGTCTTTGTCAAAACTGCCTCGAGTCGAATCCGCGTGCCAGCGTCCATGATGATTCAGAAACGTGCCGCCAAGGACGTCTTCTCCCCAGCGAACCTGCTTACCATCGATCTTGTACGGCAATGGTCCTCGGAAACCATGATTGGTCGTGCGAAGAGCAATGATCGGCTTTCCGGAATCGACATACCGAACAATCTGCTCCTGTTCGGCGCGCGGGAGTGTGAGCAGCCGAGTCAGGAAGATCACGAGGTCCGCTGACTCCAGTTTTTCGAGCCCCGGAATATGGTGTTCCCGGAACTCGGCTTCCTTACCCTTCTCCGGGTAAACCGGCATCGTGGGATCCACGTCGCCTTGTTCATTGACGCCAAACAGCACCGTGCAGTCAAAACCATGATGCGTGCTGAGCACCCTCGCAAGCATGGGCATCGATTGCTCACTGCGGTATTCCTGCTCCGCGGCGATGAGCACCACATGCTTCCCCTTTCCTGGCCCGTCGCCACCGGGATACGTCAGCCACTTCGCGTCCTCGGAAGCCGTCTGCGCGGACGCGCGAACAGAGATGGACAAACACAGGAAGACAAACCAGATTCGCATAGTTCCAGCAGTTCATAGTGGGGATCGAGGTCATTCCTTCACACAGCATCACGTTTGCCAGAAGGCTGAGGAATTCGCATTCAGCCTTCGCGAACGTTGTATCCCAGAGCCTTCAGCAGTGTGCTGAGTGTTGCTCGATGAGACGCCGGTAGTGGCTGAACTGGCGGTTGCGGATCACCCACCGGAGGGCCGATCATGTTGAGTGCAGCCTTCATCGTGCTGAACCAGTGAGCACCTTCGCCTTTGGAGTGGTAGGCCTGAAACTGCAGGCGCATAAGTGGTGCCAGCTTCTGCCAAAGCACTCGAGCTTCCGGCAGATTGCCTTCTACCGCAATCAGTTCATACAGCCGCCGCGCCGCTCGAGGTACTGTACTTGGGATGCCTGATATCCAGCCGTGAGACCCATGGCAAAGCCCTTCGAATGCCGCTGTATCGATTCCTGCGTAGACCGCAAATGCTCCGTGAGTCGCCTGAAGAAGCTGACACTGACGATCCGATTCCGGATGCGACATCTTCACGCCGGCAATGGCCCGCTCTTCGTACAGTCGCAACAGATGGTCCGTCGTCAGGTCTACAGATGTCAGCGGAATGTTGTGATATACCAGAATCGGAATCGAAACCGCTTCGGCAACTCTGCGGTAGTGATCCATCACCTGTGCCGGAGTCGGTGCCATGTAATAGGGCGGGACGATCAGAAGCGCATCTGCTCCGGCGTTTTCCGCGAAACGCGAAAGCTGAACCGTTCTTGCCGTGGAATAGTCATGAGTCCCTGCAACCACAGGAACACGACCACCGATCGCTTCGATCGCTGCCGCCAGCATCCGTTCACGATCTGCACATTCCATTGCGGGAAATTCACCCGAACTTCCCAGTGGCGAAATCGCATCAACTCCTTCATTGATCAGCCAGTCAATGTGCGGCTTCAGCAGTTCCAGCTGCAACCGTCCGTCAGGATGAAACGGCGTGATCGACGAAGCACAAACACCTCTGAACAATGGCTTTGGCATGGCATGACTCCCGTAGAGAACCGGAGCTGATTTTCCGACGGCTTCTGCCGGGACGAAGAGACTCCAGGGACTGGTTCACCACGGGCAGCATAATGGAGTTTCCGGACCTCAGCTACGGACAACTCGGTGATCACAGTTCGATGGCATCGATCACTGGCTCAGCAATGTTCGCGAACGGCAGAGCACGATGCTCTGGGCCGGCATGGTCGCAGTCAACCGTCGGCAACGGGGAAGCTCAGAACGGCATTCGCGAAAGTGCCTCCAGCATCACTCTTCCGGTGACTCGTTCGTTCCTGCCTTCACGCTCAGGTCATCGACGAACAGAGTCGCCGTCTGATCTCCGAATGAATGGGCGGAAATTCCAACTTCCAGACTGTCGTACACGGCACCTTTGAACGGCAACGTTGGTCCGCGGCCATCGACCACAAGCTGATCATCCTGCCAGATCTGAACATGGCCGTCATCCGGATGAAGGTAGATATGCCATTTGACCTTCACCCATTGGTTCGTCGGAAACGACACTTTGCGGTCGGGTCCCTGACGATACTTTGGTTTGTCGAGCGCCTTGAGTTCTGCACCCAGTTCGCTGCCGTCGAACAGCATAAGTCGGATGCCTGGTGACTCCTTGACGTCTCGTGATTCAAGATCCGCCAGCGTGAATGGCGTTGTGGTTCCATCGATTCGATACCACGCCTCAAACCATACGTCTTCACCCTCTTCGAAATAGACAAACCCCGTTCCGATCGATGCCTTGGAACAGACCATCGACGACGTCTTTGCCGGACAGACAAATCTCAGCGACTGCTGACCGCTGTGAGCATGAAGTTTCGATGGCGCGACACTCGCATCGAGAAACCCTGCGCCCTCGCGGAGTATTCGTTTACGGAGATCCACATAGTCAGAAACTGTTGGTGTCTGAGCGGTCTGAAGCGTGAACTCCGTCCATTTGCGTTCTTCGCCAATCAGGGATCGCAGACCATTCGCTTCTTCCGGAACATCTTCGAAGCCATCCGAAAACTCCTTCAACAGCCGGAAACGTTTGCCCGATTCCTGGTCGACACGATAAACGGCATCGCCTTCCTTCACGAACGCGCGAGCAATCTGCTCGGGATCAAACACTCGATCAACCCACGTCCAGGTGCCCCGCTCCGTGATGACTCGAAACACATTGCCATCATCCGCCAGCACATACGGAATGCCATCCAGCGTTGCCGTCCGCAGAACCCTCTCCGCCGGATACGCCTGCACTTCCTCCGGCCCCCGCTGCCACAGAAAAAAGACCGCCAGCACCACACCAGCAAGTACCAGAAACCACTGTTTTGAGCGGGACTTCACGGGAGTTGCTCCGATTTTCGGACACTGAAACCGTATCAAACGGAGACGGTCATTTTGGCCACGGGGACACACTTCGCCGCGCGCAGCATAATCTTCGACAGCGAAGTGATCCGCGAACACTTTCCAGCGAAACTCCGGAATGGTTGCAATATGTTTAAGCTCCTGCCAGCTTAGGCTCTCACCCTGCTTCTGGTACGCACGTTGCGCGTTTATTTGAGGCAAGCGAACATCGCGACAAGTAGCGGAAGGGCGCGAGCCCTCCGGTTGTTGTGGCGCCGGACGACCTGCACCATGCCGCTTACAAAACGCACAGAATCCGTGACCGTGCTCATTCCTCCAAGGAACAGCTCATGATTCTGCGAGTCTGTTGGTTCTTGCTTCTCGCCCTGTTCACTCAGCAATCGACCGTTGCTGATGAGGCTTCAGTGGAAACAAAGCAGCGGCCGTTTCGGCTGACGTTGCCGCCAGTGATTTACGCCGTGCCTGGCGTTGAGATGAGCCTGTACTTTGAGATCACGGTGCTGGTCGCCGAGGGGGAGAAGGTCAGGTTCGAAGTCGAGTGCGCACTGGGCACGACCGAGGCTCGGCGCTGGACGCTGAACGCCACTGAGCAACAGGTCGGCAGCGTGCCGCTCAAGCTGAAAGTCAAAGACGAGTCTGAAATGGTCGTTGAAGAAGCGACGACTCAGGTGCAGGTTGCACCAGCGGATGCCGGGAAGGGAAAGGACATCACGCTGTTGATTGTCGGAGACAGTCTGACTCATGCGTCGGCCTATCCCAATGAAGTGGCTCGGCTGCTTGCATTGCCGGGTAATCCACGCTGGACAATGATTGGCACGCACAAACCGGCCGGAGTTGCAATGGGCGTTGCTCATGAAGGTGATGGCGGACGGACATGGGCGGCGTTTACGTCCCGCTTTGATCCGAAGAACCCCGAGCCAGGTTACACCGGAAGCAGCCCGTTCGTGTTTGCCATGGGTGAACCGCCACAGGCAAAGCTGGATGTCGCGCGGTACTTCGGCGAACGTGCAGGAGGAAAAACGCCGGACTTCATTACCATCATGCTCGGGATCAACGATTGCTTCAGCTTCAATCCGGACGATACCAAATTGCTCGATGAGCGGATCGACGGCGTGTTCAGGGAAGCCGACAAACTGATCGCCGAGTTCCGTCGCGCGGCGCCTCAGGCGACGATCGGCGTTTGCCTGACGACTCCCGGCAACAGCCGCGATGCTACTTTCGTGGCGAACTACAAAGACCGCTACACCCGCTGG
>CAZIGZ010000061.1:0-9011 GCA_964538835.1 uncultured Chitinophaga sp.
GATGTACGGTGGAATTCCTTTCCGCAGCAAAGGCGATCCGGTCCTGTATCTTTCTAACCCCGCCGGTGTGGACAATGAAACTCAACGAGCCTCCCTGGATGCTCTTCGAAAGCTGAATGAACTCTCTCTGCAGTCATCCGGCGATCCGGAAATTGCGGCACGGATTCAAAGTTACGAGATGGCGTATCGACTTCAGTCGAGCGCTCCGGAGCTGATGAATATCGGCGGTGAAACGAAGGAGACGCTCGACAAATACGGCATCAAGGATCCGAACGAAGCCAACTTCGCTCGCAACTGCTTGTTGGCTCGCCGTCTGGTGGAACGCGGTGTTCGCTTTGTACAGTTGTTCCATGAAGCGTGGGACCAGCACGGCAACCTGACGGGTGGCGTGAAACAAAACTGCGTCGACACCGATCAGGCCAGTGCGGCTTTGATCGCCGATCTGAAAGAACGAGGCCTGCTCCAGGATACTCTGGTGATCTGGGGCGGGGAGTTCGGTCGAACGCCGATGGTTCAGGGTGGCAATGACGGCCGCGACCATCACAATCGCTGCTTCAGTATGTGGCTGGCGGGTGGTGGAACGAAAGCGGGAACAACTTACGGTTCGACGGATGAACTGGGCTTCAACGTCGCTGAGAATCCCGTTCATGTGCATGACCTGAATGCCACGCTCCTGCACCTGCTGGGGCTGGAACATACTCGCCTGACCTATCGATTCCAGGGCCGCGATTATCGCCTGACGGATATTCACGGGAATCTGGTACAGGGCATTATGGCTTAAGCGAAGTGTTCAGCTTTCAGAGTTCAGTGTTCAGAGTTTTTGGCAGAAGTGATTGCGAATGAGCCTGAATGATCGTCACCGGCTGGCACCGGAAGCACTCAAAAGTCATCGGTATCTGGGGCCGGATGATTTGCGTTCCTTTGGGCACCGATCGCGTCAGAAGCAGGCCGGTTTTGGGACGGAGGAATTCCGGGGAAAGCCGGTCATTGGAATTCTGAACACGTGGAACGACCTGATTTCGTGTCATGCTCATTTTCGACAGCGAGCTGAAGACATCAAACGCGGGATCTGGCAGGCTGGTGGCTTCCCCGTTGAGATTCCCGTCATGGGGCTCAGCGAAACCTTCATGAAGCCGACCTCGATGTACTACCGCAACTTCCTTGCGATGGAAGCAGAAGAAGTCCTGCGGACGTATCCGATCGACGCCGCGGTGCTGATGAGCGGCTGCGACAAGACAACGCCGGCCCTGCTGATGGGTGCACTCAGCGCCGACGTGCCTTCGATCGTCATGCCTGGCGGACCGATGAATCGCACGTCGTGGCACGGCGAACAACTGGCCAGCGGCACCGATGTCTGGCGTTTCTGGGCGGAACGCGGTGCCGGCCGGCTGTCGTGCGAAGCCTGGTGTCAGTTGGAAGATCATATTGCCGCATCACCAGGCCACTGTATGACCATGGGCACAGCATCCACGATGACCGCACTGGCGGAAGTCATGGGAATGACTCTGGCCGGAGCAAGTTCATTGCCGGCGACACACTCTGGACACGCTCGCATGGCCGCTGCGACGGGGCGAACTGCTGTGGAGCTGGCATGGAGGAACATCCGGCCTTCCGAAATCATGACGCGTGATGCCTTCGAAAATGCCATCACGACGCTGATGGCCATCGGAGGATCCACGAATGCAATCGTTCATCTGATGGCCATGGCCGGACGTGCTCAGGTACCCGTCGCACTGGAAGACTTCGATCGAATCTCGCAAAAGACTCCAGTGCTGGCAAACCTTCGTCCGACCGGCAAGTATGTGATGGCCGATTTTTTTGATGCAGGTGGATTGAACGCGCTGCTGAACGAGATACAGGATCTGCTCCATCTGGATGCGGAGACCGTGGAACTCCAACCTCTGCGCGATGCTCTGCAGGACGCAACGATCTGGAATGAGGACGTCATTCGGCGACGAGCGAATCCGGTCTGTCAGACGGGAAGTCTTGCGGTGCTGCGGGGCAATCTTGCACCAGATGGATGCGTGATTAAACCTGCCGCTGCAGAATCGCAGCTGCTTCAGCATCGTGGCCCGGCGATCGTGTTCCGCAACTATCCGGACCTGAAAGCACGTATTGATGACCCTTCGCTCAAGCTGACAAAGGATCATGTCATCGTCCTGCAGAACGCAGGTCCGCTCGGTGCGCCAGGGATTCCGGAATGGGGCATGCTTCCGATTCCGAAATATCTTCTTCAGCAGGGCGTTCGGGACATGGTTCGAATCAGCGATGCTCGCATGAGCGGCACGAGCTACGGGGCCTGTGTTTTGCATGTTGCCCCCGAATCGTACGTCGGCGGGCCGCTCGCCTTTGTTCAGGACGGCGACATGATTTCCCTGGATGTCACCGGGCGTCGTCTGACCCTGGAAGTTCCTGAAGACGAAATGGCCAAGCGTCGTGCCGGATGGGTCGCTCCCGAGCCTGCGTTCAGTCGAGGATACGGAAAGCTCTATCTTCACGAAACGACGCAGGCCAACGAAGGCTGTGACTTTCGTTTCCTTCATGCTGATGGAAGCCAGGATCCACCACCTTCGATCCACTAAACACTGAACAGACAGACTTCGGAAGACACGTCATCGCACGACAGACAAGGTTGTTCCCATGGCCAAACGATCTCAGGACGATGAAGTTCCCACGGACTTTCAGTTTCTTCAACAGGAGTCCTCGGAGACATCTCCTGGCGGAGCAGGGCCTGATTTTTCGAATGTCGTTGCCGGCAATACCGTTCCCTACCTTCTTCCACCGGATGAGGAACGGGGTGACTCACCGGAGTTACCATCCATTGACGTCGGTGCGTCAGCGCCGGCAACCCATTTGCCTCCGTCTGGCGAACAGCATTCCCATTTCGCTGCAAAGCCTGCACCTGAACCAACTCCGGTCGTTGAGCCACTGAAACATAATCCCGCAACGCCCACAGCACCCGTAACGCCTTCGGTGCCTGAGCCTGAACCTAAGTCTTCCGTTTCTTCACACGCGGCCCGGCCGGAAGGAAGAAGCACCGAACTCGACGGAGGCATTACACCGGCGTCAGAGTCGGCTCTTGCTGCGACCAGAATGTCGCGACAACCATCGGCGGTTCTGACGGGCTATGCTGTCGCCATCACGATGATCCTGTTGTTTCTCTTTCTGACCGGCAAGGTTCAGCTGTTTGGCACTCATCCGCTGGAGAGTCTTCCGGACATCAAGCCTCTGGCACCCAATGAATTCAAAAGAGTGCCGGAGAACGCTGAGCTGCCGAAGGATCACGTTCTGAAACTTGGCGAATCGCGTCGATTTGGCGATGTGGTCGTGACGCCGGTGAAAGTGACCCGAGAGCCTCTGAATTTTGAAGAATTCCGGACGGCGACGGCGGCACCGAATCTCGCCACCGAGCCGGTTCTGTGTCTGTGGCTCCAGTTCAAAAGCGTCGCCGACGGTTACGCCTTCCCGCCTTTCGATGCCGATCTGATGTCCAGCAGATTTCCTCTGCATTCCCAGGAGGAGTCCACACAGGTGAATTCCTTCCTTCGTCTTCGCAGCGGCGAACAGACGGCACGAGTTCTGAACTACCTGCAGACATCGGACAGCAATTTTGTGCTGACCGGCCAGAACAGCGGAAAGTCGATTGCTCCGGGGGAAGAACTGCTGACCTTTGTGGCCAGCGAAGAGATGTTGCCGGAGCTGGCTGCTTCCTCGGACTCTACAGCGACCTGGCGAGTTCAGTTTCGCAAAGGAGTCAATGTTGAATCGGGAAACGGCGTCACCACTTTGATCGACGTTCCGTTCTCGATGGCAGATGTCACTGTCGTGCAGAACTCCCCTGCGTCGCCATAGCCTGAGCTCGACACCGTCGCTACCGCATCGATGTACGAACAAGGCCGACACAGACGCCACGAAGTTCCACACGCGATGCGGGGTATTCCATCGGCTGCAGGGACACATTCGCCGGAATCAGCTGGATTCTGGAGCCGGACTTTCGCAGCGTCTTCAAAGTGGCTTCCTGACCATCGATGACCGCTACGACAATGTCACCATTCTTCGCAGTCGTTGTGGAACGAATGATCGCCAGATCACCATCATTGATACCAAGGTCTATCATCGACGTTCCTTTGACACGCAGCAGGTAATGCTGGTGAGGATCGTAGGCCTGCCCCAGATCAAACGTCTCAACGTCCTCCATCGCTTCCAGAGGATTTCCCGCAGCGATGTTTCCCGCCAGTCGAAACGGCACTGCGCGATGCCCCGCTTCACCCAGCAGCAGGTCTGCATCGAGCCCTAGCGATTCGGACAGACGCAACAGGGAATCTTCACTCGCCTCATCCTGCCCGTTTTCGATCTTGGACAAGTGACTAAAGTGCAACCCGACTTCAGACGCCAGAGCACGCAGCGATAACCCTCGCTCCATCCTGGCCTGACGAATCAACTGCCCGGTTCGCTGGTTCATACATTCGCTTGTAGCAGACATTCTGACCGAAGAAGCTCTTCCTGCACATTGTTGGGAAGATCCCCAACAGCAATCGTAACTAAAGTCACGTTTGCTGCCAAGGCCGCCAACACCATCGAGCCAATGCGAGTAGACTCGCGGCACACACCGAAGCTTGAATGAGGCTCTGATGAATCAGGGGCCAAGCGTCAGGCGTCTTTCACAGAATGATTGTTCAACGCGATCTCAGGGGCACTCCGACACGGAATTGCAAACGACCCATTGGGCCCGGATTCCGCTCGACTATTGTGCGCTTCGGAGGTCTGGGCGCAGTCTCTGAGCATCTCGCAGATAGACGTGTTCAATTTCGCGAGGTGAGCGGTCAGAGTTCACGTGCAACAGGATGCGCAGGCACCGGGCCATGGATCCGGGAACCGGGATTTCCTGCGCACACAGCAGCGGAACCGAGTTCATGCCCATATGCCGTGCGGCTTCCGCCGGAAAAGCGGAAATGAGATCGCCGGTTGTGGTAAAGACGGCGGAGATAACGTCATCGAAATCAGAAATCTGATTCCGGCGCAGGATCTCCTCCATCAGCTCACGGGCCGCCTCCCGGATCAATTCGGGTTTGTCTTCTGAAACTGTTGTGGCACCTCGAACGCCTCGCACTGCCATCATGGACTCCAGTTTTGGGCACTTTTTTGATGTTCAGCCGCGCATTTTGATGAATTAGGAATCTGCCGCAAGTTCTGTCTGAAATCCTGATCAACCATCTCGAAGTGGCGAAACCGGGAGACCTCGTGCAGATTTTCAGAGGCAATTGCGGTGATGGCAGTTTCCCCGGTGGAATGGGCAGATGCCTGGGTGTATCCCCGGGGCGGGGAAGCAAATTGCGTCTTGAGTCAATCCTGTTATGTTTCGGACGTTGATTGAGACAGGAATTCGCTTGAGGATTCGGACGAAGGCATGAAAAAGGAAGATTCGCGTCGCTGGCTGCGGGAGCGGCTGAAGACTCAGGAACGCCTCACGATGGGGGCGATGGCTGCCATGTTTGCGATCGGTGGCACAGCATGGATGATGGAACTCGGCGTCACGGTGCTGATTCTGTGGCTGGGCTTCTTCAGCAGCTGGTTCTTTTCGTTTCTTGTAGCCGTTGGCATCCTCGGCGGGCTTCAGTATTTCGTGTTGCTCCGCATGCCGCGGAATCTTGCTGACAGAAAGGTCGCGAGCGGCGAGGAAGATGAAGCCGACTTCCTGATTGCCCAGCCGCTGTCAGCCGTCTGGATGTATGGACTGGGGAGCCTTGAAACGGACCAGTCCTGGCAGGAGCGACTCCTGGGAATTCTCAGTCTTCCGCAGCGAATGATTGCCGCAGGAATCTTCACGAAGCAACGCCTGGAAGAAGTTCGCAGGATCAACGTCGATGCCTGCGCTGCGGTCATTCGACACCTACACAAGGAAGCGGAACGTGTGGAAGTGGCGGACCTGGCCGAAGAGCTCAACCTGTCCGATACAAGGCAGGCGATTCGAGATGCCACGTTGATCGACGGAGTCGTTGTGCTTACTCGCCGAACACCCGGGCTGAGCCTCGCAAACAGGCTGGTTGATGACATCAACGACTGGCTGAAAAAATCGCATGAATCGGCCGAGTGACTCAACACCTCCGAATCACCATCCACTAAAGATTATCTTGTAAGATTCGCGCAAAAGGCCGCGTTGCAGGCCTGCGTTTTTGTCAGTAAAGGAAACAATCCATGGCCACTTTGACTGGGCAGAGAATTCTGTGTTTCGTCGGCGACGATTACGAAGATCTGGAACTGTGGTATCCAAAACTTCGGCTGATTGAAGCCGGCGCGGAGTTTGTCGTAGCGGGACAGGAAGCGAAGAAAAAGTACATCGGAAAGAACGGTTATCCCTGTGTGTCCGACATCGTCATTCAGGGAATTCGGACGGCCGATTACCACGGGCTGATCTGTGCAGGAGGCTGGATGCCGGACAAGCTTCGCCGTGATCCGGAAGTTCTTCGAATTACTCGTGAGTTTGCGGAATCGTCCAAACTGGTCGCTGCGATTTGCCATGGCGGCTGGATCCCGATTTCTGCCGGTGTTTACCGAGGCGTCAAGGTCACCGGCTCTCCAGGCATTAAGGACGACCTTGTCAATGCTGGTGCCGTGTTCGAAGACAAATCCGTGGTTGTCGATCGACACTTTGTCAGCAGTCGAAAGCCAGATGATCTGCCGGACTTCTGCAAAGGATGCCTGACGGTTCTGGAAGCGTCCCGCTAGCTGTTCATCAACTCTTCATCCCGCATGCGAATTCAATAAGGAACCCGCAGTATGCTGAAGCCGACGTTGCCACCTTTTCGAAGTGCCATGATGTTGTCGGTCTGCATTGCGGCCGTTTCCGTTTCGATCTGTGTCGGCAGTACATCCGTGTTCGGTGACGACTGGCCACAGTTTCTTGGTGTCGATCGAAACGGAATCTCCAGTGAAACAGGATTGCTCAAATCGTTCGGCTCGTCCGGCCCAAAAGTGCTGTGGCAGACGGACCTGGGTGTGGGAATGTCCGGCATCGCCGTTCAGGGCGATCACGCTTTGACGATGTATCAGGATGACTCATCGCAGTATGTCGCCTGTCTGAACACCAGCGACGGCAAGCTTGCCTGGAAAACAGCCGTTGCGCCGATGTACGAAAACGGAATGGGCAACGGTCCTCGCGCGACGCCGGCCGTCACCGAGCAGTCTGTATTTGCTCTCACAGGCGAAGGTATTCTCGTCGCACTCAAACGAGCGGACGGAAAGACGCTTTGGGAAGTCAACGTTCCCAGGAGCCTTGGAGGTGAACCGTCTGAGTATGGAATGTCGGGATCTCCGCTGGTCGTTGGCAGCGCGGTGATCGTGCATGCCGGGACCGAATCGGCCGCCGTCGCAGCGTTCGACGCCCAGAGCGGCAAGCCGCTTTGGAAAGCCGGCAGCGGAAAGGCTGGATATTCATCGCCGGTGTTGCGAACCGTCGCCGGTGTCGCCCAGGTTCTTGCGTTCACGGCTTCGGGACTGACAAGCCTTGATCCCTCCAGCGGCAAAGAGCTGTGGACATTTCCGTTTGCCACAGAATACGACTGCAACACCGCGAATCCGGTGCAGACCGATGACAACCACGTGCTGATTTCGGCGGGTGAAAATCATGGATCCGTCCTCTTGAACGTCACGATGAGCGGTGACAAGTGGACGGTCAAAGACGAATGGACCTCCGCAGGAAAAGACAGCCAGCTCAGAGCGGAATGGCAAACGCCAGTCCTGCATGACGGCCACCTGTACGGACTCGACAACAGCGGCAGTGCCGGGCCGATCACAAACCTCGTGTGCATCCGGCTTTCCGATCGAAAGACTGTCTGGGCCAAAAACCGATTCGGAAAGAGCAATCTCGTTCTGGCTGACGGAACGCTGTGGCTCACCACCATGAACGGCGAACTGGTAGCGGTCGAAGCGTCCCCGGCTGGCTTTAAGGAAACCGGTCGCGCCACCGTGATGGAGACGACTCGGCAAGCTCCATCCATCTCCGCCGGTCGCCTCTATGTGCGTGATGACGCGAAAGTGATCTGCTTCGACATTCGGAAGCCATAGAAGGCCTTCCCAAAAAATCCTGAAATCTCTGTCAGGAATCGATCAGCTCCGTCAATCACTGATACGGAGGATCCATGCCAACGGCCCTTTCTGAACTGGTCGAGCAGTACCAGCCGATGCTGGTTGCGTATGCTCGCGCGCTCATGAAAGGGAATTCGCATGCCGCCGATGATTTGGCTCAGGAGGCGTTTCTGACAGCCTGCAGTCGAGTCTCAGACTTTCGCGAAGGGGCCGATTTCGGCGCGTGGCTTCGAGGAATCGCGAGACTTAAAGCCATGGAGATGTGGCGAAAAGACCGCCGGGCGGAATTGGTTCAGGATCCTGAGATTCTGGAAGGGATCGAGGAGACATTTGCCAACTTCGATGGTCAACGGCCTTTGGAACAATCGTGGAAGGATCAGGCACGAGACCGATTGTCTCTGTGCCTGAATCGACTGAATGAAGGCTTGCGATCTCTTCTGACCCTGGTGTACGAAAAAGGTGTGGAGCTGCGAACAGCCTGTCGAGAACTTCAGATTTCTGAAGCGGCGGCGTATCAGAGGCTGAGTCGGGCCAGAGAGTTGCTTCGTCAGTGCGTTCAAAAATCCGGCAGCGAGACTGACTCGAATGAATGAACCACCGTCACAACCGGAGAACCAGAAAAGCCAGCAGACCTCGCGAAGCCCGCGTGAAGAAGGGCGAGACATTGCGATGGACGCCATTCTTCGCACGGTATTCGCATCAAGAGACGCTGCTGGTCCGTCAAACGATCCAGCCGTCACAGCATCGATCATGAGACCTGCTGCCTCCGAAAAGACATCTTCGGAATCCCAGAAGAAGCGCCGTGGCTTTGGGGTTCCGGGACTGGTGACAGCGGCAACGATTCTGGTCGCAACGATTTCATTCCTGATGATGAAGTCGGCCTACGAGCCGGAAAACGAATCCACAACCGCGGATGCTTCACCCGC
>CAZIGZ010000061.1:9111-32635 GCA_964538835.1 uncultured Chitinophaga sp.
TGAAGTCGGCCTACGAGCCGGAAAACGAATCCACAACCGCGGATGCTTCACCCGCAGGTCGCGCACCTTCGGCGATGGCACCTCCAGCGATGGCACCTGCAGTTGTTCGCACGAACGCACCAGCCCCTCCCGCTCCTCGATCACTGGATCCTGCGTCTGCCGAGCCACAATGGAAGCTCCTGGCAGAAGATGGTGCTGCGTATCAGACAGTGGATGCAACACACATCTCACTTCAGGACGGGGAGATTCAGATCATCGGTCATCAGCCTGAGTCATCACCTCTGGAGATTTCGACGGCCAGTGGAAAAGTGGTTGCATCCGGGGATATGAATTTTCGAATTGGACATCACGACTGGAACAGGACGACAAACATGAACACAAGACTCCTGAGAGTTCTCATTTTGGCCGGAGCCGTCACGTTAACGAGTTCCGATGGACAGCTGACCGGAAGTGCCGGACAACTGCTGGCGGCGGTTCCCGGCGAGCCACCAGAGAATATTGCGGTCACTGCGAACAACGGCTTTGCGTTCTCGCTGTATCAAAAGCTCGCCGAGAAAGAAGGGAACGTGTTTTTCTCGCCGTACTCCATCTCCGCCGCACTGTCGATGACCATCGAGGGAGCTCGAGGGAAGACCGCAGAGCAGATGGCGGCCGCGCTGCAGATTCCTGACAAAGCAAGGCCAGCTGGTAACGCGTCTCAGAAGATCCCGATGAACTTCCTTGCTCTGCATACCGGGCATCGTGATCTCAGCAGATTATGGAACCGTGACGATGCAACAACCGCACCTCTTCGAAAAGAAGTGGCAGAACTTCGCGCGGAGTTGCTGAAGGCGAATGCTCTGGTGACGGAACTTCAGAAGAAAGAGAAGTATCCCGACGCTCGCAAGGCCGCCGCCAGAGCGCAGCAGCTGGCAGATCAGATCAACGAACGCCTCGCAAAACTTGATCAATTTGAGCTCAGCGTTGCCAATGCCCTTTGGGGCGACAAGTCCTACGACTTCAACTCAGGCTATTTGGAGACCATCGAAGAGTTCTACGGGACGGGTGCCTTTCATCCGATGGACTTTCGCAATAACGGTGCAAAGGAGCGACTGCCCATCAACCAGTGGGTCGCCGAACAGACGAAAGGCATGATTCCGGAGCTGCTTCAGGAACGCATGTTGACGGATGCTCAATGGCAGCGAGTCCGCTTGATTCTGACGAACGCGATTTACTTTCGCGGAGAATGGAGCAATCCGTTTCCTGAGAGTCTGACAAAGCAGGAACCTTTCTTTGTCACCGCCACTGAAGAGAAGCAAGTCCCGCTGATGCATGCGTTCGGGCTGGAGGCAAGTTATGTGGCCGTCGAACCTGACGGGCAGTTGTTCAAGACCCCGCAGGAGGTTCCTTTCAACGGCGACCTTCCGAAGTGCTATCCGGACGACGGAGGCTTGACGATGCTGGAGCTGTCCTACAAGGGAGATGACCTTTCCATGGTGTTCGTGCTGCCTCGAACAAAGGATGGCTTGAAGCAAGTCGAAACGATGATGACGGCTGACAACCTTCAGAAGTGGCTGAGTGCCGCCAAACCACGCAGCGTCAACACGTGGATCCCAAAGTTCAGCCTGAATGAACAGACGATGCTTGCGAGTGCCCTCAAGTCGATGGGCATGGTGAACGCCTTCGAGGAATTCGGCCCGAACAAGGCAGACCTGAGCGGAATTGCCGCCAGCGAAGACCTCAAAGACTCACTGTTCATCTCCGAAGTTGTTCATTCGGCGACCATTGAGGTAACGGAAAAGGGCACGGAAGCAGCCGCGGCGACAGCCGTCATCATGGCGGAACCACGATCAGCTGTCGCGATGCGTCCGTTCGTGCCAGACTTCCGCGCTGATCACCCATTTCTGTTTCTGATCAGAGATCGCCGATCCGGTGCGATTCTGTTCATGGGACGACTGGTCAATCCGTAGCGGACGAGTGGCTCACAAAGAAGCTGCGATGTGTCAAAGAGCCCGAGTACTCCGCAAGGACTCGGGCTCAGTTCTCCACTACTCCTCGCCTGGAGTCGAATACGACGCCTGCGACGATCGCTGAGGTTCGTTCGACATCGATTCGTCGTACGGCTGAGAATCCGAAGCATATCGAACGGGGTTGTTTGTCGATGCTCCCGCGGCTGGCGTCTGTTCCATTCGACCTGCAAGCACCGCGTTTCCCTGCTGCGGGTTACTCACAAGCTGATCCACGGGAACACGACCGGTGACTCGATCATCCAGACGCCAAAGAGCTCCGGAGGCCGCGTCGATGACAACGCCGGGAACGCCGCCAATCACGATGTTACCTGCGGTCCACCAGTTAATGTCAGGATCGAGTGGTTGTTCATGAACGCCGGACGTAGACGCATAAACGACCCGGTACTTCGCCGGCCGAAACGGGCCGACACTTGTGCGAAGAGTCACCTGCTGAGGTGTAACTCCCGACTGGACGACCTTGTTGTCCCGGTCAATCACCGAGAAGTACGTTGGCCCCGCAGCGTTATCAACCGTGACCTGATACGAACGATCGCTGACCAGCGTCGCACACCCCGAGAGAGAGGGGCAAATCATCGCAGCAATTAGCAGCGCCAACAGTCTTGAGCAGGACATGCGACTGGCTCCATCCAGTTTCGGGGTGCAGGCCGGCACGAATCTACGCTTCGCCGCCGCGACCGCAGTGTCCGGAGAACTTTCCCGGCTGGCAAGGCCTTTCCGGCATTGCGACGCTCGGCCTGCTGTCCCCCGTTGAGTTCACCACGGGACGTTTCGGCAGAAACTGGCCACGCGGCAAACGATACGCACACTTTGCCCAAGAGTGCGCCCCCAATCGCAAGGAACCGCCGAGTGTCCTTTCCAATGGCCGGGGTTCGACTACACTTGCCGGTTCGACGATTCAGGATCCAGCAGCTTCCGAAGAGTGATGACTCTTCGGACAGGCTGCACAATTTTCCAAAGGAAAAACGGTGGTTCAGGTTCTTCCATTGAGTGGCTGGCGTTTTGATCTCAGCCAGGTCGGCGCACTTTCCGAGGTGCTGGCCCCGAGTCCTCGCGCGCTGTCGGAGGATCTGCAGAGGACTCTGTACCGTCAGCATCCCTGCAACGTGGTTCGACTGATCGCCAATCGCGAAGAACCGGGAGACACCAGTCCTGCCGATCGGGCGCAGCGAGCGGACGACTTCTTTCGTCTCTGGCGAAAAGAAGGCATTCTGGTCCCGGAGCATGATCTGGCGTTCTATGTCATTGAAACGACGTATGAATCCGTCGAAGGTCGCAAGTCTGTGTGGTCGGTTGTCGGTCGACTGGAGCTTTCCGAGGCGACGATTGAAGGGGCCACAGAACCAGCCTCACCGGTGATTGGCTGCTCGAATGAAACTCAGCGCCTGCTGGAATTGCGACGAGTCACGAATGGCGACTTCACTCCCGTCGTTGCTCTGGCGTCCGCAGATCAGAGTGATATCGAAGCGGACTCAGATCTCTGTGACCTGCTTGAGAAATCCGTTCGCCAGATGACGCCGCTCGAATGCCTGACGGACAGTGGCATTCGTCATCGAACGTGGCCGGTCATGAACCTCGGGCTGCGGAATCAGATCAGTCAGGTCTTTTCCCGAGCCAGCCTGACGATCGTGGATGGCGTGGATCAGTGGAACGCCGCGAAGCTTCACGCCGAAGAATGTCGAACATCCGGAGTCTCGACCGGAGAACACGACGGGACTCAAACGGTGCTCGTGCGTCTTATCCCGGCAGATCAGCCGGATCTTACCCTGCTGCCAGATCTTCAGAAGTCGTCCCTGCGATTGACGTCCGAACAGCTGAAGTCCCTGATGAGCAGTGCGGGCTATCAGTGTCAGCACGTGGGCGATGAACCCTACGCATGCCTCGATGCCCTTGAACTTGCATCGCTCAACGATCAGCAGCCATGTTTTGCAGTGGGAACCGTGGACGGCATCTGGCATCTGGTCTTCGGACTCGCGGAAGTAGCCCGAAGTGTCCCCGAACTGGCAGCCCAGCCAGTCATCTGGCCGGAAACAACCGAATCCGCCGCTGACGTTCTTCAGCGATGGGCCAACCAGGCCAACCGAGACGTCCTGATCGTTCGACCAGCTCGCAGCGTGGCAGAGGTTATCCAAGCCGCCACGGGATCGTTGAATCACCATCAGGTCCAATTGACCCCCGCTCTGCCAGCGGGATTGGTCCTGTCATTTCTGGGACGCTGACCGACCGCGAACACACGCCGTCAACGACCCAGACGGCTGCGCAAGTGCGTTCAGAAAATGCAGTATTTTCATTCATAAAACCAACACAGGTGCCTGGCACCTGAACGCTTGGCGCAAGAAAAAAGGCACGCGGTTTTGCGTGCCCTTTTTTGGTCTGTGATCAGTTGAACCTCATCAGGCTGACGCGGCTTCGGGGGCGGTCAGACACTTGTCGATCTGACGAATGGCCTGGCGAAGACGCTGGCTGTTTTCCACGATGGCCAGTCGGAGGAATCCTTCGCCTTCCGGCCCAAATCCGCGCCCGGGACTGACGGCGACGCCACCTTCGTTCAGCAGTTTCATGGCAAACTCGATCGAACCCATTTTTCGCCAGGGTTCCGGAATCTCAGTCCAGACGAACATGCCGGCCTTGGGAACGATCGGATTCCAGCCAATGCGTCGCAGTCCGTCGCACAAAGCATCACGACGAACCTGATACTCGGCCGCCAGTTCGTCGATGGCGTGGTCACAATGTCGCATCGCGACGATCGCGGCGATCTGAATCGGCTGGAAGATCCCGTAGTCGTAGTAACCCTTGATGGTTGCGAGTGCTCGCACCATTTCACGATTACCGCAGCAGAACCCGATTCGCCAGCCGGCCATGCTGTAGCTCTTGCTCATGGACGTCAGTTCCACGCCCACATCAATCGCGCCGGGTGTCGAAAGAAAGCTTGGTGCCTTGTACCCGTCGTAACAGATGTCGGCATATGCAAAGTCGCTGATGACCAGGAAGTGATGCTTCTTCGCCAGTCGCACGAGCTCCACAAAGAAGTCCTGCTCCACAACGGTTGAAGAAGGATTGTGCGGGAAGTTCACCACCACAACCTTCGGCTTCGGCACCAGATGCTCACAGGTATAGGCAATGTTCCGAAGAAACTTCTCCGGATCGCGCACATCCAGCGCGATCACGTTGCCTGAAGCGAGCATCACGGAGTACACATGGATCGGGAATGACGGTGCCGGAACAACAGCCGTGTCACCAGGCCCCATCAGCGCGAGACACATGTGACTGAAGCCTTCCTTGGATCCAAGGCAGGCCAGCACTTCATCATTCGGGTCAAGCCGCACGCCGTACCGCTTGAGATACCTTGCGGAGACTTCCTTGCGAAGATTGCCGATCCCGTTCGAAACGGAATAACGATGGTTCCTTGGATCCGCGAGCGCTTCCTCGATCTTCTGAACAATCTGTGTGTCCGGCGGGTCCGTCGGGTTGCCCATGCCAAGATCGATCACGTCGACCCCGGCCACTCGAAGCTGGTATTTTCGTTTGTTGATCGTTCCAAAAAGGTAGGGCGGCAACCGGCGAACTCGATCAGCCACCGGAATGGAAAATGGATTGTCTTCAAACAGTACTTCTGATTCGCTGCGCATGGGAATGTCCGAAAGTCAGGAAGGTCGCTGCCTGGCGATTCATGGCTCTGGTCTCCGTCCAGATATGACCATTGATTCTGCGAACAGTCAGCCTATTCAACGTCATACGCACCGATTGGGCTGGAGCGTATTCCATGAATTCTAGAGACACTCGCCGGACTGTGCGACGTCAGCTTTTTCGGCGATTTCTGCAGTTTTCGAATTCAGCGAAACGGCGCGAGCCCTCTGGTGAGTCTGCTTCAAGAACAGCCGTGCCGCAGTTGACCAGCATCAGGTCGACGGCGCGACCAGCCCGAGCATCGCCAGTTTGGACCGGCATTCGTCGCGTTCTCGGCTACGAGCCAGACTGGCCCAGGCCGGATCCTGTGCGGCAAGGAATTCTTCTTCAGAGAACGGAGGACTGGTGCGATTCTTTGCGGCATTGGCCGTCAGTCTCTGAATGACTCCGGAATCCAGGCCAGTCAAAAACGTGGCGTTCATGCGATAGTCAAGGAACGCTTCCCAGACGATGGGGAACAAAGGAGCGACGATCTTTTCGCCAATCGTGGTGGCGTACTGTCGAATCTCCAGCTGGGCATGGCTGTCCATTCGAAGCGCCAGGAAGTGCAGCAGATTGTGAAGGTCAATCTTCCAATACGCTTCTGTGTAGGTTGAAAGCGGAAGGTCTTTGCGAGCCTGCTCTCGTGCCACTCCCGTTTCGATTCGGCTCTGATAGACGTTGCGCATCTGATCCTGGAGCTGCTTTTCTTCGGCCGTCAGTCGGCTGCCCAGATCTTCCGGCAAAGCGGCTCCACTCCCCTGGCGATTGGATTCCGCCTGGGTTCGCCACTGATCCGGCAGAGTGGTCTGTGAGGCATCGATGGCCAGAGAATAGCGAGTACTGTATTCGTTTATGTTCGCGGTTCGGTGACGCACCCACTGTCGCCAGCAGTCCATGGGAACTCGCACCAGGAATTTGATCTCCGCCATCTCGAACGGCGTCGTGTGGCGATGACGCAGGAGATATCGAATCAAAGTTCGGTCGTCGCTGACCTTTTTCGTTCCTTCCCCGTAACTGACTCGGGCTGCCTGAACCACGCTGCTGTCATCGCCCATGACGTCGACGAGGCACACAAAACCGTCGTCCAGAACGCTGAACTTCTGCCAGCGCAGGGCGTTAACCTGAGCAAGGCGTTCTTCGGCGGACTGACGAGCATCAGTGGGGGAATCAGAATTGGCCATGGAACCATTCGCAGGAAAAATGGGCGGCAAAACGCGTCGTCGCGCTTCGCATTGCACCAACGGACATCAAAAGAAACGAGGGACCCTGACCTGAAATCAGGCGGGCGGAAATGTAGAATCCTGCGGCAATGATTCCAATCGTTTGGCCAACAAAGACGGAGACGGGCGATGCAGTACACCTGGATTGAGAAAACACCGGTCGGTCGGATCCTCGTCGCAGGCGATGATGACGGGTTGAAATTCGTCCAGTTTCGCGAGGACGATTCCGCAGAACAGCTGATTCAGGACGACTGGGAGCAAAACGATCGAGCTCTGAAGAATGCTGTGCAGCAGATCCAGGCCTATTTTGCCGGCAAGCTGACCAGCTTCGATTTGCCTTTGGCCCCGGAGGGGACTGCGTTTCAGAAGAAAGTCTGGAAGGCTCTGTGCAAGGTGAAATTCGGGGCAACGGCCAGCTACGGGGAGATCGCCAAAGCCATCGGGAATCCCGCCGCTTGCCGTGCCGTCGGGCTGGCCAACGGCCGTAATCCGATCGCAATCGTGATTCCATGCCACCGAATCATCGGAACGAATGGCAAACTGGTCGGCTACGGTGGCGGGTTGGACCGAAAGAAGACGCTGCTGGCATTGGAAGGACTTGAGATTTCTGCGTGATAACTGGGCAAACAGCGTCACGCTGTTACCATCCGCGGCAGAATGAAATTTCACGCTGATCGCGATCGCTGAACCTCAGACGCAAACCGTCAGCGAAACACCTTGTCGAAAACAGAAACTGCAAACCCCACGCTGGAGAAATCACCATGGATCAGGACGAAATCCTGCTGGACGCCGAAGAACGAATGGAAAAGGCCGTCAACGTTCTTTCGAACGCACTGAAAGGCATTCGAACAGGCCGCGCAAATCCGGGTCTGGTCGATTCCATCCGAGTCGAATATTACGGCTCACCAACACCGCTGAAACAGGTGGCCAACATCAGCTGTCCTGAACCACAGCAGATTCTGATTCGACCATTCGATACAACGACTCTGGATGCCATTGGCAAGGCAATCATCGCCAGCGAACTGGGAATGGTGCCGAACAACGACGGGCGAGTCATTCGTCTGAACGTGCCACCGCTCAGCACGGAACGACGAAAGCAGATGGCGTCTCGCATCAAGGAACTCGCGGAAGAAGCGCGAGTCGCCATTCGCAATGTTCGCCGTGATGCCAACAAGCATGCGGATACGGCCGAAAAAGACAAGACGATGAGCGAAGACGACTGCAAAGCGACAAAGGATCAGATTCAGGATCTGACCAAAAAGTACGAGGGCGTCGTTAACGATCGAGCCGCGTCGAAAGAGAAAGAAGTCATGGAGAACTAACTGGCGCGGCAACCGCTGGCTGCTGTATCCCGGTTCCCGACCACCAGGAGAATCAGAAACAGCAGCCAGATGGGATCGCACGGCGCTAAGCAACGTGCTTGCAGACTCGTTTCGCATCGCGTGCCAGTTCTTTCGTGAAAAGGCCCGACAACAGCCCACGCAGGAGTATGAAGATGACTGGCGGAACACCTGGCCGACTGTCCGGATCTCGACGTTCGTTTCTTCAAGCAGCGACAGCCGCGATGGCGATTCCCGCGGCAGCGAAAGTCGCATCCGCGATTTCACCGAATCCAGCGTTCGTCGAATCATCGATGAAGTTCGGGCTGGTGACGTATCTCTGGGGGCAGGACATGGACCTGCCAACCGTCATTGATGCATGTGAAAAATCCGGCCTGGCCGGCGTTGAACTTCGCACCGAACACAAGCACGCCGTGGAGCCTCGGCTCAGCAAGGCCGAACGAGCCGAAGTGCGGAAGCGATTTGAATCCAGCAAGGTCACGCTCGTTGGCTACGGCTCGAATGCTCAGTTCCACGAAAACGACCCGGCCAAAGTGGAGGCCAACATCGAACTCGCAAAGCAGTACATTCAGCTCATGCACGACTGCGGTGGCAGCGGCGTCAAGGTCAAGCCAAACAGCTTCGTCCAGGGCGTTCCTCGTGAGCAGACGATCGAACAAATCGGCAAAGCCCTGAACGTCGTCGGGGAGTACGGTCAGAAGTACGGTCAGCAGATTCGAGTCGAAGTGCATGGCAGCGGGACCAGCGAACTTCCCGTGATGAAGGCCATCATGGATGTCGCCAGCCATCCCAATGTCACCGTCTGCTGGAACTCAAACGTTCAGGACCTGAAGGGCGATGGCCTCGAGCACAACTTCCGACTGGTCTGCAACCGCTTCGGCAAAACGGCACATGTTCGGCAGTTGGATGCGACTGACTATCCGTGGGATCAGCTGTTTCGATTGTTCCATTCGATTTCGTATGACGGCTGGGTGCTGCTGGAAGCCCAGGGGAACCCGGAAAACAAGATTGCAGCCCTCAAGCGGCAGAAGGAACTCTTCGACTCGCTGGTGAAGCAGGCCGTCGAAGCGAAGTAACCGAGGGACGCGAACTGCGCCAGTCCTCCGGTTCCGGTTGCTCCCTACTCACCTCGAAACGGCGAAAAGTCGTAATACTTCGGATGTCAGTCCATCCGTACATGCAGCCACGCGACTCCTCCGCCAGCGGTACTGAGCCAGCGCAAAATTTGGCCAGCGTGAGACTTGAAATTTGAGATCTCAAATCTGCGACAATGTCCAATCGTTCCACCACGCACAACATGGAACGAACCTCACCTGCAGAACCTCGAGCAATGTAGAGGAACTGCAGGAGCTCGAAATCACGAATGAGTTTTCCAGGAAAAAATCTGCACAAATCTCATTCGCGACCTAATGCTGATGCTCCTTAAACAACGCGTTGTCCTTGTCGCCTCCGCCAATGACATACGCCAGCAGGTCGAAGATCTCTTCGCGAGTCAGTTTGTTCAGCACGCCTTTGGGCATGATGCTGACATCGCTGGGAGTGCGTTCTGCGATGTCTGATTTGGCGATCGTTGTGACCTTGTCAGGGGCTGACGGATTGTCGATCAGCTTCACCTCGGTGCCGCTCTCTTCCACGATCAGTCCGGTGACGACTTTCCCCGAGGTCAGTTCAATCACGTTCGACTGGTACTTCTTGTCGACTTTCTTCGACGGATTCAGGATGTGGTCGAGCACGTCCACTTTCGAATACTCCGGAGGCAGCTTCGTCAGGTCCGGGCCGACATTGTTACCCTGGCCGTTGAGCTTGTGACAGCCAACGCAGGCGGCGGCTTTGAAGAGCTGCTGGCCGACGGCGAAGTTGTTGGCTCGGTGTGACAGATGCATGACATCGCCCTTCAGGTCATCCAGTTGCCAGTCGGTGTTGCGTCCCAGATACTTCAGCAACTCATCCTTCATCTCAAGCTTGTTCACGGCAAGATACGCGGCCGAATCCGCTTCGTAGGCTTTCAGATCCGCGACCACGTAGAGTGCTCCGTACATGCGCCGCCAGTGACCCGGGTAGGTACAAACATACGGATAAATTCCCGGCTCCTTCGGAACTTCAAAGAAGATGGAATCAGTCTTTTCCGGCTGAACCAGTTTGCTGGCGACCAGCACTTTGTCGCTCTTCGGGATGAAGTTTCGAGCCGCCGCGTCCTGATCTCGGCCCGTCGCTTCAGCGAGTTCGCCGACTTCGGCCATCGTGCCAGGAAGCACAACCGCAAAGTTGTGGGGCATGTTGTCCGTGTTCGTCAGACGAAACTCCACCGGACGTCCAGCCTGAACCGCGATGATTTCCTTGTCGTAAATCATGCGTTCACGAACGGTCCCCAGAGCAATCAATGGCACGACAACTTCGTCCAGGCGCTTCTGGAATCGCGCTCGCCCGGCATCGTCCAGTCGCATGCTGACCGAAGCGGCCAGGTCGAGTGCCCGCTGGGCCTGTTCGCTGTTGCGTTCCTTTGGTTCTCTGCTGGCAAGGTAAGACACAGCGGCTTCGGCAAGAGTACCCAGTTGCTCCTGCGGCCATTTCTCCGCTGGAATCTGCAGAACGGCCGTGAGAGACGAATCCACCGAGGCGCGGTCTTTGAGCAACCCAGCCAGTACGGCCGTTTTACCGGCTTCATGTCCGGGAATATCCATCATGGCGGCAATCGCGACATCCTGCATCGTCTGGTCTGCCGCAGAGACAAGAACGCTGGCAGGAATCTCCTGCTTCTGAATTCCTGGCCCGGCCCATGACATGCTCAGGCCATCCCCGCCACCATTATCAAAATACGTCGCCACAATCGGGTGCAGTCCTGCTTCCAGCTGAACTCGTCCACGGCGTTCCACCATTCCATGAAGTCCGTCATTGTCAATCAGAAGTTCGCCATCGATGTAGAATCGTGAACCGTCATCTGAATTGATGAAGAACGTATACTGTCCTGCCTTCTCAATCAGGATGTGACCAGTGAACATCAGCGCGAAAGCGTCGCGAGTCTTCAATACGGGCTGATCCATCACGATCGTGCTGGCGACGCCAGTGGCTGATGGTGTCATCGCCAGCAGAGTTTCGCGTGCCACGTTGGAAGGATTCGGCGCATAGAAGTCGACTTTCAGTCCAGGCTGCGTCAGCGGAGCTGAGCCTTTGGTGCCTTCCAGGGTTGGGATCAGCTTTGCGAGGCGTTCAAACAGCGAACCCTTTGCCTTCTCTGATGACACCAGCGTGACAGCTCGCAGAGCTTCCTCAAGCTTCAGCTCATTCCTGTCAATCGCAGCATACACAGCATCACCGTTTCCGTCCGCGCTGATCCAGGCTGCAATGGCGACTCGGCGAGTTTCCGAGGACTTTGCAGTGGTGGCGAGTTTGGCAATGCGATCACGAACCTTTGTCAGCTGCTCCGCTGGCTGACTCGCCAGGAGTCGGCTGAGACTGTTCAGGACATTAACGCTGGCCTTCGCATTCAGTTCTTCAATCAGCGAAAACAGCTCTTCGATCTCCGCAACCTTTCGAAGTTTCGCCAGGCCGCTCAGTGATTCCTGAAGCGTTTCGACTGGGACATTTTCGCGAGTCAGAATGGCGCGATAAACGCCCTCGGTCTTCTCCATTTTCAGCAGGTCTTCCACGCTGGCATTGGAGAGCGCATAAGCTTCGGCATTGCGAGAGAGCTTTTCGCCGCGAGCCAGCGTTTCGCGAATGGCCGAGTCGAGATTAATGATGCCGCGAGCTTCGTTGATGACGTAAGTGAGCTGTGGATCCTGCTCCGTCTGCATCGCAGCGAAGATGACCTCGGCGGCGAGCGGCCCTCGTACCTCAGTCGCAGCCACGACCGCTTCCGCTCGCACCTGTGGCGACGGATCGGAGGCAGCGGCAAGCAGAGCTTTACCGACGAGGTTGTCGGCCGGCACTTCCGGCAACGGACTGTCTCCTCCAGCCATGACTGTGGAACGATGGTCGCGAGCAACCTGCCCCATGTGCCGTATCGCAGCAGCTCGAGCCTCAGCAACCGGCGAAGTCGCCAGCCCTTGCGCCATGATCGCACACTTCGTTGAACGAATTCGCTGAAACGCCCAGAGCGCTTCGGTCAGATTTCGAGCATTCTCCGGGGAGTCCATGCTCATCGGCTTGATCCATGCGTCGACAGCCGCTTCGACTTCCTCCGGATTCCGCGACGTCAGCTCCAGTCGTGCTCGGTAGCGTTCGGCAAGCGTCTCCGAGCCCAATGCCGCAACAACTTCAGCCGTGCTCGCCTTGTCCAGCTTCACAACTGGCTGAGTATCCCTTCCTTCGGCCGTAACGCGATAAATGCGCCCGTGCAAGTGGTCTCGGCTGGGGTCGCGGAGGTTGTGCTGCATGTGGCCGATGATCGGGTTCTGCCAGTCCAGCACATACAGGGCTCCGTCGCCGCCGATCTCCATGTCGCTCGGGCGGAAGTTCTGGTCAGAAGAGTAGAGAATCGGCTCGACTTCTTTCGCGAAGAAGCCGGCACCGCGTTTCTCGAACTTGTACTGAGTCACTCCCTGGAAACCGATCACGTTCGCGATCAAGAGGTTGCCTCGGTTGGCTTCCGGGAAGTGCTGACTGTCCAGAATCTGAATCGCCGGCACCGGACGGACTCGCTTTTCATACAACTGGCCAGGAGCACCATGGCCTGGCATACCGATGTAGTTGCCTGTACCGCCTGTTCCGTCTGTTGCGAACTGATTGCCCCACTGATCGAACACATCGCCGTGAGGATTCGGGCCGATCGGGAAATGGAAGTTGATATCAAACGTGACGGGATCCCATTCGTAAACTCCCGTGCCGCCCGTTCCAAATCGCTTCGTTGGGCCCCACGGCGTTTCAAAATTCTCTGCGTGGAAAATCCCGCGTGAGAAATAGAACTTCCCGCCGGGGCTCATCACAAACGCATTGGCCGTGTGATGAGTATCCGCGGAATCGAGACCGTGGAAGATCCGTTCCCTGACGTCGGCGCGATCGTCACCGTCGAGGTCTTTTAGGAAGAAGATATCCGGAGCCATCGCCACCAGGACGCCGCCGTTCCAGAATTCAAAGCCCGTCGGATTATGCAGCCCGTCGGCGAACGTGATGCAGCGATCAGCCACGCCGTCATTGTCGTCGTCCGGGAAGATCAGAAGCTTGTCATTCATCGCCTCCAGGGGATTCCAGTGAGGATACGTCGGCCATGCGGCGACCCACAGACGGCCATCCGCATCCACGGCACTCTGCACAGGATTGACGAGATCCGAGAACATTTCTTCCGACGCAAACAGGTTCACCTTCATGCCGGAATGAACCGTCATTTTCTCGATGGCTTCTTTGCCCCCGAGAAACTTGTGGCGTCCACCTTCGAGTGGGCCAGGCTTGTTGGTTTTGACTTCCAGAGGCTTCGGAAGATTGCTGTCGTCTGGCTGAACTAGCTTCCCCTGGGCCGCCCCCCAGATGACTGTGTCTCGGTTTCCGGCCATCGCTTCAAGAATCTGAAGTTCTCGCTGCATCACATCGAAGTTTGTCTGACCGTCGACGAACTGCAGACCCGATCGGCCTCCGAACACGCTGTAGCCATCGGTGGCTCGATAGACGTTGTGCCAGATGTGGTTCTTGGCGAGCACTGCATTGCGAATTTCGTCCAGCTTTCGTTGTTCCGGCTGGGGTGCGTTGCGATCAAAAAGCTGTCGATCGACGGCGATCGACACCATCGAGCTGCCAAATTCGGTGACATGAACGCCATTGATCGTCTGAGTTGGAATCACGATCTGACTGTTCTTCAGCTGTCCTTCGTATTCGAAACCAAAACGAGCGATCTTTTGCCCTTCGGTTTGTCGGAAGACGTTCAGGTCCATCGTGACGATCTTCGCACCGTCCCTTGACGGCTTGAACAGGTCCACGAACACGACCTTCCGTTCCGCAGCGACCTTCGCCATTTCCGCCGAGTAAAGTTCGAGGTTCCTGTTCTGCTTCTCCCCGGTTGGCAGATACGGCCACTTAAGATCCTCAAACGCGGTCGGGGAACAGATCACAAGTCTTGGAGCCGACTTTCCGTTGTAATTCTGGCTCAGCGTATGATCGATGAAGTCCTCGAGCTGCTTTCGAAACTGTGGCAGGCCCGCTTCTCCGGCATACGATTCGTTGTAGCCGAAGAACGCGAAGATCACGTCGGCCTTGACCTTCGTCAGCCATTCATCCGGCGATCCAAAATTGTCCGACCGAGGCCGTTCCGTGAGTGTGTCGCCACTGAACCCCAGATCGCGAACAACCAGATTGTGTTCCGGAAAGCGATAGTGCAGGGTGGCTTCGAGATGCCCAAAATGCTGCAGGCGATCCGCCAGAGTATTGCCGATGATGGCAATATGGTCGCCCTTTTCCAGCTTGAGCAATTGCTGACCGTAGACGGCATGGCGACCAGCGGCCGAAACAACAGCAACGGCGAACAGCAGGCAGCGAAGCAGGCGTGACATAGAACAGTCCTCGAGGGGTGCGAGTATGGTGGGATCCGCACGCGCGAGCGCATGCAGCCTCTTAGCTTCGCAGCTTCAGCGAATCGGTCAAGCGTCTTCGGGAACAGCTCCCTCGAAAGGCCGAGCCAGCGAAAGGGCGGATGACGCCCCCAAAAGCCTCCGCCACCCGGGTTCACCCCGGTGGAAACCGGTCTCTGCACTACCACGCTCACCACGAAGTCTCACATCGGAACTCTGAACCGCACTGGTCCAATCACCAAAACACAGCAAGACTCACCCACTTGCGGTTCAGGCCCATGGGGCCGCCACGACGTTACCTTCGAAATCAATTCCATCGTGGTTCGTCAGGACTCCGC
Organism: uncultured Chitinophaga sp.; assembly: GCA_964538835.1. GTDB lineage: Bacteria > Planctomycetota > Planctomycetia > Planctomycetales > Planctomycetaceae > SXXK01. Next base: position 24,182 of record CAZIGZ010000061.1, read on the forward strand.
ACTGGGATCGTACTCGTACTAAGCATCGCGGTACTCGTACTCACGCTCGATTCGATCATCCGATAATCACTTCGTTGAATCAGTCAGAAGCCGGTCCACGCCGAGTTGTACATGATCGAAAATCGGCCTTGCCATCACGGTTTTTTCGAGCACAAGTACGAGTACCGTTAGACTGAGTACGAGTACGAGTACGATGAAAACAGGAATGCACTGATGTCTGAGCAGTCCAGGAATACTCATCAGCGGCTAATCAACACTGATCAGACCACAGAGTGGAAGAATCGCCTGCCCTCAGCAGCGAAGCAGCGACAGCAAATAGCCTCGGGTGACAACCCGAGGTTCGTGCAATCCACAAACCGTCCCGAAGCCGCGAAGCGGCGACAGAGAGTGACCGGTGTCGCCAATTCCGGCCACGCGGGCTTCATTTTCTGACGGACAACGGTGCGCGTGGGTGGGGATTAAGATCAAGAATAAGATTAGGCGATGGGGGTTTGGAGGTGTGGGGCACGGAGGGCTGACGCCCAACCGCTCGCCGAGGAGAAAAGAAACGGGGATTCTGTTGTGGCTGTAGTTGCCAAACCGGGGCTCAACCGGCCTGAAGCCGGGTTGGGGCCGGAGTCGATTTTGTGGTCGCTTCGTAGTTGGCAAACCTGCGTTCTGCCGGCGTGAAGCCGGACGGGGACGCTTGGTGAGTGGCAGGGGTTCTTGGTTCTTCGTACCGGGGTTCATTTTCGCACAGGTTATGGGGATTCATTTTGGTTCGTGCATTGCTGCAAACTCATCGGTCGTAAAACAAAGTCCTTTGTGACTGGTAAACCTGAACAACACATCGCTCGATTCCGTGTCGCGTGCCAATTATTCCGCACCGTCAAGAACCTGAAGTCTGTGGCACTCGAGCCATGTCGGCGGCTCGCAGTGTGAGGCCAGTTTGAGGATCACGCTTTCCGGGACGACCTGAATCCGCGAATTGTTCTGCCGAAGCAGTGTTCTCAACGGCGGTTCGATGTAGACGATCTCGCAGCATTTCCGCAGGTGCCAGGCACCTTGAGCATCTCCTCGACCAGCGATCCTTCGACGTGCCACGTTCTCCATAGACAACGTGGAAAACAGCTACCGCCACATCTTCCTCCCGGACGCGAGTGGGTTCCCAACACACCGGCCCAGACCCAAGGTTCGCCTGACGGCGAAAGTCCCGCACGGCAGGCGTGACCTACTGGAAGGATCCCTATAACCTTCCAGTATCTCGGCGGAACTCGGACGGGTTGCCACGGCCAGAGTGGTCCAGGGTGTAGTCATCGGACATTGCGAGAGCTGAAACATGAAACAAGTGTTCTTCCTGTTGTGTCTTGGTGTTTCTTCAGTCCAGTGCCTGGCGGGGGAGAACTGGCCGCGATTTCGTGGTGAGAACGGTTCTGGCCTCAGCACACAGCCGGGGATTCCTGTCACATGGTCCGACGCCGATTATGCCTGGAAGGTGACTTTGCCGGAGGTTGGTCATTCCTCACCGGTCGTCTGGGACAAATCACTGTTTGTCACAACAGCGACCGAAGGTGGCGGTGAGCGGTTCCTCTACTGCCTGAATGCGGACACCGGTGCCGAACAATGGAAGGTGTCCGTCCGCCTCGACGAAAGCAAAAAGCACCTGAAGAACAGCTGGGCTTCAAGTACTCCGGTGACTGATGGCGAACGAGTCATTTGTTTGTTTGCCGACGGTACGAAGCAGCAGGTCTGGGCGTGGAACTTTCAGGGACAGGAACTCTGGCATAAGGATCTCGGGGCCTACGAAAGTGAGCATGGTCTGGCCGTGTCGCCGATTCTGAGCGATGGCCTGGTCATTATTCCCAATGACCAGGTCGGAGCGAGTTCCATCCTGGCGCTGAATGCTTCCAGCGGAGAAACGGCCTGGGTCGCGGAACGAACACCCGGCAAGACATCGTATTCGACCCCGCTTGTCGTTCCTGGTGAAGGCACGAAGAAGCAATTGATCTGCGTCAGCGAAGCCAGCGGTGTCTCCAGCTTTGACCTTCTGACCGGCAAGCTGAACTGGCAGACGCCGAAGCTTCCGATGCGAACCGTGGCGTCGCCAATCGTCGCAAACGGGCTTGTGTTTGCCACCTGTGGAGAAGGCGGAAACGGAAAGTACTTCGCGGCCATCCAGATTGATCCCTCCGTGCCCGACGACAAACGCATCGTCTACGAACGCAAGACGATGCTGCCATACGTTCCCTGCCTCGTCGCCAGAGACGGCCTGCTGTTCCTGTGGGGCGACAAAGGCATCATGGTCTGTTTGAATGCTCAAACCGGCGAACAGGTCTGGTCAGAACGCATCGACGGCGCGTTCAGCGGATCGCCGATCTGCATCGAAGATCGACTGTATTGTGTGACAGAAGATGGCATCGTCGTCGTCCTGAAAGCCGGCCCGGAGTTCAAGGAGCTGGGGCGAACAAAACTGGGCGACGACTGTCATTCCACGCCCGCAGTTGCCAACGGACATCTGTACATTCACACGTTTCACCAGGTGATGGCGATTAAGGCCCACTGATGCGAACAGTGAATCATTGGATTTGCTTGTGAATTTCTGGTGAATTCTGACTCACAGTCGGTTCAAACAGCGATTACCATCCTGGCAGGCATTCGAAACTGCTGGGCCAGGCAAGCGAATGACTGATTAGCAAACCATCAGAGCGCCGGCGTGGGTTCTGATGTCAAGCGGTTGGAATCCCATCACCACGTCGTCATTCGAATCGAGTTTTCTCGATTGAGGCACCAGTCATGAACGGAGCATGGCCAGGCGGACCCTGTCCTCAGTGTGGCGATGATATGCCGCCACGAGTTGTTCACTGTCGAACCTGTCGTGCTCTGCTGAATTCTGAGCTGACGGAAGACAGCATCGAGATGCCAACCTTTGTTCCTCTGCCGGAGCTTGCCGTGATCGCTGCTGCCTCGCCGAAAGGCCACTACGTCGTCTGTCCTGGCTGCAAGGAAGAACTTCGCATCCATGCCAAGTACAAAGGCGCGAAGGTTCAGTGCAAACACTGCAATCAGCCCTTTGCCTATGACGGAACAGTGGCGATCAAAGCGGCGTATATGCCATGCCCGCACTGCAAAGAAGAAATTCGAGCCGGCATGAAGTACATTGGATACAAAGTCGCCTGCAAACACTGCAGCGGTCACATCCAGCTGCTTGCCGACCCACAGTAGTTCTCCCGGATGGTTCAACGATTGCGGACTGATGTCACAGCGACCTTCAGGAAGGCGGGCTCATGAGTTCTGAAGGAACGGAAACGCCGCTCTCACCTCCGCGGTCTCAGTTGTGGGTCTGGTGGATCAGCGCATTGCTGCTGCTGGCGACGATGCTGAACTATATGGATCGTCAGACTCTGGCCATCCTGTCAGTCCGTATCACCAGTGAACTGAACCTGACGGAACAGAATTACGGGGAACTGGAACTGGGCTTTGGAGTTGCGTTCGCCGTTGGTTCGCTGGTCTTCGGAATTCTTGCTGATCGCTTTCCTGTTCGCTGGCTTTACCCGTTCGTACTTCTCTCATGGTCCGCGATCGGTGTCATCTCAGGCTTCTGCAAAGATTTTCAGTCGCTTCTGATCTGCCGAATTGCTTTGGGTCTCTTTGAAGCCGGGCATTGGCCATGTGCGCTCAAGACGACGCAGGCATTGCAGTCCGGTGGTCAGCGATTGATGGGCAACAGCATCCTGCAAAGCGGCGGGGCCATCGGAGCGATTCTGACTCCTCTGGCGGTCCGAATGATGATTGGCGATGACCCCACGCCGGGTATCTGGAGATTGCCGTTCTTCATCATTGGCTCACTTGGAATCGGCTGGGCATTACTGTGGCTGGCGTCGCTGCGAGACGGGGATGTTCCTGTTCAGCGTCAGCTTCCGGAAGAGATGAGCAGCCAAACCGAAGACAGTGACCAGAACAGGACTCATTGGCTGTTCGAGTGTCTCGTGAATCCTCGATTCTGGGCTTTGGTCCCGGTCGTCATCTGCCTGAACATCACATGGCAGCTCATTCGAGCATGGTTGCCCAAGTTCCTTCAGCAGGGGCGAGGAGCCACGGAGGCGGAGGCGCTGTACTTCAACTCCGCCTATTTCGTAGCCGCCGATGTTGGCTGTATTACCGCAGGAGCCATGGCGATGTGGCTTGGGCGAAAAGGGCACACATCACACAGGGCTCGCATCCTCGTGTTCTCCTGCTGCTGTCTTCTGACTGGCTTAACCGGCGTGATTCCATGGCTCAGACTGGGCCCGGCACTGTATGCGGTGCTGCTGCTCGTGGCAGCAGGTTCCCTGGGACTGTTTCCCTGCTATTACTCCATGTCTCAGGATGTCAGCGAGCGACATCTGGGCAAAGCCACGGGCCTGCTGGGAGCACTCGGCTGGCTGATTTCATCACCCGTACAGAAGATGTTTGGCAAGTATGTCGACAAGACCGGATCCTTCGACGACGGACTAGCCCTGGCCGGCTTTGCTCCGCTGCTGGGATTAGTAATCCTGTTACTTGTTTGGCCTGCTGACCGGGATACTCGCAGATCCTGAACAAGTGGCGGCCCTGCGTGACAGGACCATCATGCTTCCTGAGACTCCGGCGACGTGCTGACCGCACCGGCATGGAATTCCGCCCAGTGCTGCCACGCGTAACTCCATTCCATCCACATGCGCATGACAGACCAAAGCAGCCGCATGCGTTCGAGCTGGTCGGCTGGAAGACGCGTTTGCATGGCCTGAGCTTCCCTTGCCGCCATATCAAGTCCCCAGCGGCGCGCCAGCAGGCGACAGAGAGTATCTGCGTTCAGCTTGAGTTCCGGATCGTACTCTTCCAGATCATCGTAAGCAGCGGTTTCAGATTCCCGAGGGATCAGACCGGCGGCTTCCGCGGAGGCGAATGCCGCAAACAACTGAGTACGATACGGCTCCAGCTCGAGCGGCCGAGTGGCATCCTGAGCTTCGGCAATAATCGTTTCGACGCTCGACAAAATCTGGCTGACCGTTTGAGGCGGCGCGGTGCATCGAGGAATTGGATTGACCTGAGATTCTGACATGACTTGATTTCCAGTGCCTTCGATGGCTCTAGTGCTGGCTGCGTTGTGCATACCGTACGGGATCCTTGGTGCCGGCCTCTTCAAAGCCCTTCAGGCGAAGCTGGCATGAATCACATTCCCCACAGGACGTTCCATCCGGAAGCGGATCATAGCAACTGTGTGTCAGAGAATAGTCGACTCCCAGCTTCAATCCCGCCTGAATAATCTGCGCCTTGGTCAGTGTGATCAGAGGAGCGTGAACGGTGAGTCGCTGGCCTTCGACACCGGCTCGCGTTGCCAGGTTGGCCATCGCTTCAAAGGCGGCCACAAACTCCGGCCTGCAATCCGGATAGCCGCTGTAATCAATGGCATTGACCCCGATGAAGAGGTCATTCGCACCGATGGACTCGGCCAGACCCAGCGCTACTGAAAGGAAGATGGTGTTTCGCGCGGGAACGTAGGTGACGGGAATCCCGTGGGACATCTCCGTCGCATCTCGATTGTGCGGCACAGAAATGTCATTCGTCAGCGCGGACCCCTGAAAGATCTGAGTATCGACCTTGAACACGACATGGCTGGCGACGCCACGGGCTCGACAGATCTTCGATGCGGCTTCCAGCTCAAAGCGATGCCGCTGACCATAATCAAACGAAATGGCATGCAGCTCAAACCCCTCTGCACCCGCAATCGCGAGCGCCGTTGCAGAATCGAGGCCACCACTGACAAGCACGACGGCTTTACGTTGAGTCACTTTCTTTTCCTTGCAAGCATGGGACGTCGGGAGCATGCCAGAACGCAACCAGTGCCTGCAATGGATGGGTCAAAAAATTCGCCAGGCGACCGAAATTTCCCGCATTCCAGGGGTCGTCGAGCCAATCTTCTCAGTCTGCGGTCGCTTTTCATCCACCGGTTGTCTGAAGAGCACCGGCTGAGGCAGAGGCGACAATCGGAATCGGCGTCGAACGCTGAGTCGCGACGAGTCGAATTCCATGAATCGTTCGGAAGAAAGCGTCCACACACCTGACGTCCCACTGCCGTCCAGCGCCTTCGCGCAGGATCTGCTCGGCCCGATCTGTCGGCATCCCGCGTCGATAAGGCCGGTTGCTGGTCATGGCGTCGTAGGCGTCGGCCACTGCCAGGATGCGGGCCGCCAGCGGAATACTCTCTCCTCGCAGACCATGCGGATAGCCCGAGCCATCAACGGATTCATGATGATGCAGAACGCCGGGAAGGACGTAGCTGAGATTCTCCAGGTGCTTCAGAATTTCGTATCCGATCACCGGATGCTGTTTAATCAGCTCAAACTCCTGCTCGGTCAGCTGACCTGGTTTCTTCAGCACGTGGTCAGGAACGCCGATCTTGCCCACGTCATGAAGCAGTCCCGTCATGTGAATCCTTTCACACTCGTCGAAGTCCAGTCCCAGTTCACGAGCAATCAAACGAGCAAACTCGGCAACTCGGTCGCTGTGCCCGCAGGTGTATGAGTCTTTGGCGTCGATCACGTTGATCATCGATCGAATGACGCCACGAAGCAGAAGCTCCTTCTCATGGAACAACGCACAGTTCCGGCCATGAGCCGCCAGAACCACCGCGGTCGCGCTGAGCAGACTGGCTTCGAATGAGCCGAATTCTCGTTCGCTCATGTAGGTCTTGTACGCCGGATCACCATAGGTCTTGCATTCCTGCGCTCCGACAACTTTGTTGACGGCCACCAGCCAGCCAAGACGCGAAGACGCGGTCGCCACGGGAACGATGATGCAGGACTCAACACCACTGAATGTCTCGTCCGCAAACTCACGACGACAATAATTGCGAACCACGGTCCGGTCCGGAGATCGTCCGGTCAGCGACTGTACGATGGTCATCAATCGCTGACGGGAAATCCGAACACCGCCCGTTTGCCAGATCACCGGCAATTGAGCATCCAGGCCGCTCACAGGAACATCGCGGATGTAAGCCACCGTCGATGCGTTGATCAGATGGCAGAGGGACGGCAGGACAGATTCTGCAATACGTTCGACGCTGTTCCCGGATTCACTGAGTTCCAGATTTGACGCAAGGCTCCGCAGCCATGTCAGTTCTTCAAGGTCTTCAGAGACCTGTGCGGCATAGGCTGTTAACTGTTCGTTCTGGGACTGCAGTGACTCCTGAGCCTGTCGCGCGGCGATTTCCCTGGTCCATGCACACCCCGAGCTTCGGTTGATCAGCTCCAGCAACAGGTCCGGGTTGTTCTCGATGATGCGAACGGCAACAAGACTTTCCCTGGCACCGGTCACGGGGACAGCCCACGCATAGACCGAAGATGAAAGACGCCGCGCTACCGGGAATCTCTGCGCTGCGACCTGACAAACCAGTTCCGCAACCTCAGCATCCTGATTCGAAAAACTCGAGACGCGGGAATGAAGCAGAAGTGAACCACCAAGCGGCGATGCGCCGTCGGAATCACATCGCCACAAAGCGTAATCGTCGCCGAGCAGATCCTGACAGAATCCGTCGCGTTCCACACTGGAAGTTGTAATCGCCTGAATCATAAGAGGTCACCACGAGTCAGAGACCGGCGCAGTTCACAGTACAGTTGAAGAGCGCGAATCACCGAATTGCACCTGAAACTCTAGGTCACCAGGCAACCCCTGGGGGGGGAATGCCGTAGATTCCGAGATTTCATTCATCAACGGATCGTCAAAATCGGTTCGATCCGACCTTTCTCAGGCAGTGCACATCTTTTTCAAGCAAGTTCCGGCGCGCTGTAAAACTGCAACCTAATGTTACTTCTGAACACCGCTCAACAACCGTGCATTGGAAGAATCGAGACAGTGAAATTGAGCGAGGTCGTTCGGGTCATTTCTTCAGGAGCCCGATATGTCAGTTTCTCGCAACCGCCGCGGATTCACCTTGATTGAACTTGTCATCGTCGTGCTGGTCCTGGGGATCATCGCTGCAGTCGCTGCACCAAAGCTGTTTGATGTCTCCACCAGCGCTCGTGAAAGTGGCACTCGTCAGTCATTGACGACCATTCGCAATGCCATTGAGCTCTATCGGGCCACCACGGGCAACTATCCTCCATTTGCCTCATTTACAACGGCCCTGAAGTCGTCACTGCAGGGCGGAACATTCCCGGCTCCACAGATTGGTGGCAAAGCCGGCGTCAACACGGTCCGTCAGTTCTCCGGTACGTTTTCTGCCACCGGAGCCAGCGGATGGGCTTACAATCCGGCAACCGGTGAGTTCTTCATCGACGATTCTGACTACGCCACCTGGTAATCCAGAACGGCCACTCGAACTCAAATCCTGAAACGATACGAAGGCACGGCCCATTGGCCGTGCTTTTTTGTTTTGTCTGTTCGCCTGCCAGACCCCGCTTAGTCACGCAATCCTCATGCATCAAACCTCCTCCAGATGGTTTGTTACCCTCCGAT
>CAZIGZ010000062.1:0-32588 GCA_964538835.1 uncultured Chitinophaga sp.
TAAAGAAGGATTGGGAACGATTGAGGACAATCGTTCTACACAAGACTCACGGGGGGCTCCGGCCATTCGCCGCCCCCCGAGATGAGTCTTCACAAAGGAACTTCACCGGAACACAAACGAAACGACAGAAAGCTGACGGCGGAAGATCGCATGAAACTCGATTCACCCCAGTCGTGAATCGCCGAAATCGCCAACCAAACCACCCCCCTTCATTCGGTCTTCCGCTCTCTGCTTTCAACTTCGTCTCCTGTTTCGGGACAAGCAGCCCGCGTTCTTTCTGAGAACGCAGGGCTGTTTGTCTTTTTGCGAGGCAGCCGAATCGAAAGCGAGAGAGAAATCGTTATCCTTGTGATGAACGGCTTCAGGACATTCTGTGTCTTAGGCCACGTGAAATGACCAGACCAGTCCGGAAAGTCCAGGGGACGAGTATCACGACGATGGGTACAGACAAAAACGTGCAGGTTGGCTTGATTCAGATGGTGTGCGGTACCGACCCTTCCGTGAATCTTGAGCGAACGATTCAGCAGGTTCGTACGGCCGCAGCCAGTGGGGCTCAGGTCATCTGTCTTCAGGAAGTCTTTAATACTCAATATCCCTGCCAGACCGAAGACCATGCTCGCTTTGAACTGGCCGAACCGATTCCCGGCCCGACGACAACGGCACTGCAGAAGATTGCCAAAGAGTGTGGTGTCGTGATCGTGGTTCCGCTGTTCGAAAAGCGGACTCACGGGCTCTACCACAATTCCGCCGTCGTCCTCGATGCGGACGGATCAATCGCCGGTCTGTATCGCAAGATGCACATTCCCGATGACCCGCTCTACTACGAAAAATTCTATTTTGCTCCAGGTGACCTCGGGTTCCTCGCCTTCCAGACGAAGTTCGCCAAAGTCGGCGTCTGCATTTGCTGGGACCAGTGGTACCCCGAAGCAGCTCGCCTGACCGCCATGAAAGGTGCAGAGCTTCTGTTCTACCCAACGGCCATCGGATGGATCCCCGGCGAACGCGACGTCTATGGAGCCAGCCAGTATTCGGCATGGCAAACCATGATGCGCAGTCATGCGATCGCAAACGGGCTCTTCGTCGGCGCGCCAAATCGCGTGGGGCTGGAAGGTCAGATTCAGTTCTGGGGCGGAAGCTTCCTGGCAGATCCCTATGGCAACGTGCTGGCTCAGGCCACACACGACGGGGAAGCCATTCTGCACGTCAGCTGCGATCTGTCACTGATCAACACCGCAAGGACTCACTGGCCCTTCTTCCGCGACCGACGCATCGAATCCTTCGGCGACCTTCAGCGCCGTTGGTGTGAGCATTAGCGTTCGTACAGCAATCAAAATAGCGGAAGGGCGCAAGCCCTCCGGTGCCGAAAACCGGTGGGCTGGCCATCAGGGCAGAAAGGCAGAAGGATGAATACGTCGGTTCCTGAAGCAATGCTGGCACAGATTCGAGCTGAGCTGGAAGAAGGCCGACTCATCGACGCCATCAAGCTGTACCGTGCCGCCACCGGTCTAGGTCTGAAGGAAAGTCGCGACGACATTCTGGCGATGTGGGAGAAACTCGCCACGGATGAACCGGAACGATACTTCCGATTTCATCAGCGTCCAAAGGGTCGAGCATGGACGCTGCTTGTTGCCGTGGCAGTCTTCAGCTGGATCATCGTGACTATCTACGGCTACATCTTTCCTCGACTGTCCGGCGAGAAGGTTTCTCCGACCGCTGCTCTCGAAATTCGCTACACGACACAGGCAGACCCGCAAGGACAGCCTTGCCTGCTGGCAGCAGATTTTTCGACGTTTCGAGGATACCCGGAAGCGAACGGGCGCACAAAGATCACACTGAACCTGAACGAGACGGGAACGGAGCGCTTGCGAAACATCCAGAAGCAGGCAAATGGCACGGAACTTCTCGTGTACGTTCACGAGCAACTGATTGGCAGGACACCGGTTTCCCAGGAACAGGCTGGCTCGATAACCTTTGAGCTGATTCAGGACCCACAGATCGATGCCAACGTGATCTATGCTCGACTGACAGAGTAGAAGGTCAGCGTCGTCGGTGTATTCTGCTACAGCAATCGCCAGCCCTTCGCAACCATTCGAAACAGGATCGCATACTTGTGGATACGATGTCATGGCAGGAGCGACTTGCGGCGGTCGAAGAGACCATGCGGCTGATCAGCCAGCAGACAGATCCTCAGTCGCTGGTGCGAGTTTACGGGGAGCGAATCCAGCAACTGGCTCCCATTGACCGACGATTGTCTCTCAGCCGACGCGATCTCGCATGGCCTCAGGTGCGCATTACTCGCGACACGAACTGGCCGACACAACTGGACCCATGGAAGCAGAAAGCACAGCTTCCGATGGTGGAAGGCGGATTCCTTGCCGAGCTGTCGTACTCGAATGAGACTCGCATCATCGACGATCTGCAGATCAGCCCGGATGACCCAGGAGCATCCTACCTGTCCGGCTATCGGTCGCTGCTGGCGATTCCAATGTTCGATGGCGGCGAATCTGTGAACACGGTCGTACTGCTTCAAAAGAAGCCGGCCGCCTTTGATCGCGAACGAGTTCCGGACCTCGTCTGGCGAAGCAATCTGTTCGGCAAAGCCACCGGGTCACTCGTCCTGAAGACTCAACTGGAAGCCGCACTAAAAGAAGTGGATCGGGAACTTCGCACCGTCGCAAGACTCCAGCGATCATTGCTTCCACAGCAGCTTCCCAAAATGAATCGCATGGACGTGACCGTGCATTATCAGCCAGCCAGCCGTGCTGGAGGAGACTATTACGACTTCTTTGAATTACCGAACGGGCAGTGGGGCATCTTCATCGGAGATGTGAGTGGTCACGGAACACCAGCCGCCGTCATGATGGCCGTCACCCACTGCATCGCTCATTCACATCCCGGCCCGCCATCTCCGCCGGGAACCGTTCTTCAATATCTGAACGATCATCTCAGCCAGCGTTACACGGATCGCATTGAGACATTCGTGACTGCCTTCTATGCCGTCTACGATCCGGTCGCCAGGAAGCTGACCTACGCCTGTGCAGGGCATAATCCTCCTCGGCTGAAGCGATGCATGGCAGGAGTCGTTGTCGCGCTGGACAAATCGGGCGGCCTGCCGCTGGGCGTGATGGAAGGCACGGAGTATCCGGAATCGTCCATGTATCTTCAGTTCGGTGACCAGCTGATTCTGTACACAGACGGCATTACGGAAGCACAGAACTCCGCGGGCGAACAGTTTGGTGAATCGCGAATCGACGACGTCCTGGCTCACTGCGGCCTCGATTCCTCGGAACTTCTGCAACGCCTGCTGACAACCCTGAACGACTTCACCGGCCCCGAACCCCAGCACGACGACCGCACCGTGATTGTCCTGAGAGCAACTTAGGGAATCTGTGTACGGACATGAGCTGCGGAGCAGCGTCAGCAGATAGCCTTGGGTGTCAACCCAAGGTTCTATGATACCCGCGAAGGCTCAAAGCCGTGAAACGGCGACACATACGACGCCCGCTGCGAGTTGGCTGCTTCTGGCTCCGCTGGTGCAGGACCGACGAGAGTATTTGGGCTTTTGCCCTACGCTCGTTGATATGCGTTTATCCTCGCCAGGTGGCGGGCGATGTGCGTTGCTGGTGTGATCGATTCGAACCGGGGATGTTCAGCGACGTTCCGTTCGAGGCAGCTTTTCTACATAGTGACGCACGGCATCTGCGAAGTTCTGGATTCGCCAGAGGATCTGCAATGTTGAGCGTGGCGCGTTCATCGAGACTCGTGCAATCACGCAGACGTTCGCCTCCCTGTCGATACTCTCAGCGACCAGAGTTGCTTCAGGACGATCGTACCGACAGCTGAGTTCCAGATCGTCTCGTGAATAGTTCAATTCAATGGATCCTTTTTCCCGAAGTTTTGATCTGCTGATCAGCAGGAATCCAGCTTCTGACATTGTCTGTGCAAGCTCGGACTGTACTTGCTCGATCAAGTCACCTTCATGCTTGATCCTGTTTGGATCGCCCTGCCCGGAATGCTCTTCAGAGTGAATCCTGCGACAGGCTTGGCACCGGATTGCTGTGGCGTACAAAGAGCCTTTTGCGACTTCGTAATACCACTTCTGCTGACTAGCGGTCCAGACCTGCTCGTTGTCGCAGTCGATGCATTTGAATGGCTTGTCCACGTAGTACAGCACGGGCCCAGAGTCGGAATTGTTGGCGACCTGTTTTGACGTATCCGCCATCACAGCGCCTTCGGGCACGGTTGATTTGTCGAGCTGATCTTGTGGCGCGAGGCTTTTATTGGCGGCAAAAACTTGACGCTTTGCTGCTTTCGGCCCAAGAGACTCCTCCTGCTCTGATGAACAGACAACCGCGGCGGATCACAGCTCAACACGGCTGCATTGTTGGCGTCAGCATTCGCACGAATGACAGCAGAGGCGAATACTCTCTGCACGGAGGACTGACGTCCAACCGCTCGCCGTTGTGTGATGTCAGCGAGGCGAATCTGCGATTTGTGGTAAGTCCATCTGCACGTCGTTGTCACCGGAACGCAGTTCAACCTGTCGAGTGACAATCGGAGTTGTCGGCGTTTCGCTGTCCTGGTCGATGAGTGTAATTTTGACTGTCCCCGGCGGCAGCATGCTCATCGCCGGCAAGAATTCTTTGCAGTCCACCTGGATGTTCTCGATCGCCAAGTACTCATTCGCGGCATCTTCTACAGTCGCGAGAAGCCGGCCGAACTTCTGCTTTGCATCGCCACTGATTCGAAGCCGCAGGCGAGCTTCTTTGCGCAAAGAGATTGCAGTGGGGCGGCGTTATCTGAAGTACCATTCTCCAGGGTCGCAGGAGGCCACTGGAGGCCATGTGTTCGTAACCAGGATGTTCTACAAAAACCGTGCCCGACTCCGCCGACAGTGAATCGAACACAGCACGCCCTTCTTTGTCGGTCCACTCGACGCTGGCTCCGGTCAGTCGGTAATTCCACGCAAACGTTACGATCACTTAGGTCAAGATTAAACAGCGCCGAACCGTGAGTGAACAAACGTAGCTTGCCAAGGGAACAGGATGCCGACTTAGCGTACCTTTGTCTTCCAGGATTCAGGAAGACAAGGCAGCAGAGATGACTACAAAAATGAGACATGAACGGACGAAAGTGGAGGTCGTTCCCGTTTCACCATGAGGCGAAAAGCTGCCGAAATCCGATGAATACTGTAGGACCATGAACTCTGATCTCGAATCTCGCCAGCACCCCCGAACCCCTGTTGCCGGAACCCGTGGGGTTTCCGAGTACAAATTCTGAAATTTTGTCCAACGCCCACCACGATTGTTGCTGGCAGTTGGACCAGGCGTTGGTAAATTGTCAAATTCGGCAAATCGCCGGATTTCCACGAATGCTCCGAGATACTTAAGTTGTGAGCCTCTCGGAAGGGTGATTTTCCTTCGGAGTTCCCTTCATATGGTCGCAGCGGAATTGAAAGTTGTCGGCGGAAAACACGCTGGCCAGGTGATTCCATTGAATCGGCGCAAGTTCCTGATTGGTCGGGAACAGGACTGTCAGTTGCGTCCGAACAGTGAGATGGTCAGCCGCCATCACTGTGTGTTCAGCGTCGACGATTTTTCCGTTCGCCTTCGCGATTTGGGCAGCACCAACGGTACTCTGGTGAACGGCGAGCGAATTCGCAAAGAGACGGTTCTGAGCAGCGGCGACCGGATCGTCATCGGCAACCTCGAGTTTGAACTGGTTGTACGGGCTGGAGTTACGGCGTCTGAAGCGGACAGCAAAGTTGTGCCGTCGGTAGCTCTTGCGAATGAAGAAACACGCGTCACTTCTCGCACGGTTCTGGAAATGCCGGCCGTCGGTCAGCCATCACCAGAACCGGTGACGACTCAGGCTCCGGCGCCAGCCGTCAACGAAACGCAAGCCCTGAATCTTCAGGCACTTGCGGCAGCGGCTCAGCCAGCGATCGGATCCGGTGACACCACCATGATTAACCCGGCTGGAATGATGCCGCCGCAGTACCCGTATCAGCAGATGATGCCTCAGATGGGTTATCCGGGGGCGATGTATCCTGGCTATCCGTATCAGCAGCCGATGATGCCTGGCTTTGGCCAGATGTATCCGCCGATGATGCCGCAGATGGGTTACCCAATGCAGGCACCGATGATGGCACCGCAGGCTGCCCCTGCTGCTCCGGCGCCGGCCTCAGGGTCCGCGACCATCGAAGTTTCTCTGCCTGACCCGGAAACGACGGGCGCCAAGGAAGCGGAAGCGGCCAAAGGAAGTTCTGGCTCTAACAAGAGCGACACTGCCAAGCCGACCGGGGCTGCAGACGCGATTATCAAGCAATATCTCGGCCGACGTCCGGGAAGCTGATTTCCACCGAAATGATCTGGCATTTGAGGGCGGGCTTGCAGGAAACTCTGCAGGCCCGTCATCGTTTACAGAGTTCACGTTTGACGGAGTTCGCGACCGACACTCTCAGGCGATTGACATTTACTTTGCCCCAGAAGGACCTCACAGATGGCTGATCCTGACATTCAGCGACGGTACAAGGAGTTTCTGGACCTGTTGCCACTCACACTGTCTTTGGCTGGTCTGCCACCAAGCGACCATGGACGTTACTTTACCGCGGATCAGATTGAATCGCGTCTGTTCACGATCCGACACGCGTGGAAAGCGGCTCGACAAGTCGTCCGAGAGTGTATTTCTGGAAGTTCGGGACAGGGTACAGGCGAAGGTTGAACCGGGCAGTTCCGCAGCGATTCCATGATCGGACCATGATCAGAAGGGGTCTGCCAAGGGACCGCCGAAACGGTTACCATCAACGCAAATGCTTGACACTCTGGCCTTTTGCCAGTACTTTTCCTGATCGGCCTTGAGAAAGTGGTGAATTGGCTGGGGTTTTCCGGCCCAATTGCCGCTTTTTGAAGTTGTTCGTTATTTGTCTGAACAGAAGACGTGTTCGAGGAACCTGAAATGGGCAAGATGTAGATCTTACTCCATTTCCCGGCAGTCAGTGATGGAAGACCACAGAGCGGGTCGTTCGTTGCTGCATTTCCGGAAGAGGTTCCGGCAGTACCACACTGTCGGTCACAAAAAGTGGGACTTCGATCCCGCTTTTTTTTTAACCACGCTCAGCACAACAGACCCAAGTCTCATGAACGGCAATGAAATCCTAAGAATTGTGGACGCGATTCACCGCGACAAGGCGATTGACGCCGACGTCGTCTTTGAGGGGATCGAACAGGCAATTCTCTCCGCAGCTCGCAAGCACTTTTCGGAAGAAGAGCAGCTGGAGGTACGTATTGACCGGGAGACTGGCGAGCCTTCACTGATTTGTGACGGTCGTGCTCTTGAGCCAGAACTTCTGGGCGACCTTTTGGGGCGCATTTCCGCTCAGACCGCCAAGCAGGTGATGATCCAGAAGATCCGCGAAGCGGAACGGGATACTCTTTACGACGAATACCTCGACCTTCGAAGCCAGCTGATTTCCGGACAGGTAACACGCGTTGACCGCGGAACCGTCATTGTTGCTCTGGGTAAAGTCGAAGCCATTTTGCCTCGCAGTGAGCAGATCAAGAAAGAAAGTTTCCGTACGGGTGATCGAGGCCGTGCGATCGTGCTGGATGTCGGCAAGGCTGGGTCGCGTGTTCGCGTCATTCTTTCGCGGACTCATCCGGACTTTGTGCGACGTCTCTTCGAACAGGAGATTCCGGAAGTCCATGAACGGGTCATCGAAGTACGCTCGATTGCTCGCGAAGCTGGTAACCGATCCAAGGTCGCTGTGTCCTGCATTGACGCCACGATTGACTGTGTCGGCGCGTGTGTAGGTGTCCGCGGTGCTCGAATTCGTGGCATCGTGGAAGAACTGGCCGGAGAGCGCATCGACATTGTTCGCTGGAATGATTCGCTGACGATTCTGGTCCCGAATGCCTTGCAGCCGGCGGAAGTGGAAGACGTTATTCTTTGTCCGATGCTGGGCAAGGTGATTGTTCTGGTCCGTGAAGATCAGCTGTCACTGGCGATTGGAAAGTTCGGTCAGAACGTTCGTCTGGCCTCCAAGCTGGTTGGCTGGGACATCAACGTGATGACTCAGGCACAGCTTGACGGGCAGCTCGACAAATCCATTGAAGCATTTTGTGTGATTCCGGAAGTAACCCCGGAACTTGCAGAAAACCTGGTCTCCCAGGGTTTCTTTACGTTCGATGACCTCTCCGTCATTGAACCAGACCAGCTCGCCGAAATTGGCGGTCTGTCAGAAGAAGACTGTGACAAGATCATTGAGTACGCCGATTCGGAAAGTCGGCGAATTGAAGAAGAAGAGCGGCTGGCTGCGGAGCAGCGGAAGCTGGCAGGGGCAGGTGATGCTGGAAAGGTACGAACCGAAACCGTACCACCGGCTGGGGAGGTTGATGGGGCAGCGGCCACTGGTGAATAAGGATGGCCGACTGAATTTCGACGGCTGAATGCCAACCGCATTAAAGCCGGTAGTTGTAAATCGTTCCGCAAATGGAAACGGAACATCGTCATTCAAAAGCCTTCCGCCGGAGGGCGTGCGTCAACACAAGGAGACATGGTCTTCAGTACCTGTACGATGAAATAAGCTTCAGTTTCTCTTTCGATTTTGAAAGACAGACAGAGGCTTTCCGTCCGTGTCCCTGGGTTGGCTGAAATCGGCATTCGCCGAAAACTGGCACAGTTCGAAGAACATCGATCACCGGAGTGCACTGCACAATTGATCGAGGGCCAGTGGATCTGAGTGAATTGTGCTGCTGAAACGTCCGAAGAGTGTCGGACCTGAATCGGCAGCCTAAGGGGTTGTGTTTTGAAGATTCGAATCTTTGCCCTTGCCAGAGATCTTGGGCTCGACAGCAAAGTGCTGATTGACCTTTGCGAAGAAGCCGGCGTAAAGCTGCGCAATGCTCTGGCCACCATTAGTGAAGAAGAACGCGATCAGGTTGTTGCCTACATCAAGAAGAAGGGCACAACGGGTGCGGGGGACGCACCATCAGCTGATCTGGCTCCCGTTCGGGATCAACAGGCTGTTGTCGGCAAAGTGCGAGTCATCGGCACGACGCCAGTCCGATCGTCTCAGCGGACTTCTGATGAAGAATTCGAGGCATCCCAGCAGGATGTCGCGCCTGAGCCGGAGGAAGTCCCCGTTGACATTCCTGCCGCAGAGGTTCAGGTGACCGAGGCTCCGGTGGACGTCATCGAAGCCGCAGCGGAGCCCGTGGCAGAAGTCGCCGCCCCTGCTCCAGCCGCAATTGTTTTGGAAACTCCGGAAACTCCGGCCCCAGTGGCTCAAACTGTCGCTCCTGCAGCCCCGCAAGCTCCGGCTGTACCTTCGACTCCCGTTGCTGCTGCCCCCGTGTCTCCTGCGGCTCCGCCTGCCGCTCAGGAACCTCCTTCAGATATGCGGCGGCCACGTATGCAGCAAGTCAGGGAAATGCGTCCAATCGGTTCAGTCAAGGACCGAGAACAGGGCGCAGCGACACCGGCCAAGCCGGCCGCGCCGATTAAGATCAACAAAGAGAAAGCTCCTCCACGTCCGATGGTCGCTGCACCACCGGATTATGTGCCACCGGTCGTCAAGAAGCCAAAACCCAAGGAAGAAAAAGCACAGAAGCCTGTCATCGGGCTCTCTGAGCTTGTCGACCGAAAGAGTCCTCTGCGTGAGCAGCTTGATCAGCTCCTGAAAGCCCGGCAGCAGCAGGAAGGTGGCGAAGCTCCGGCCAAGCCGCGCGGCCCGGTCAACAAGGGTTCGCTGCTGAAGGAACTGCGAGAATCTCGTGAAGCCGAGCGTCAGGCCAAGAAGCTGAAGCGCAAGAAGAAGACCGGCGCCATCGAACTGAAGACGGCTGCCCAGATTTCTTTCCCGGTCACCGTTCGAGCACTTTCCGAAGCGATCGGTCGGCCTGCCAAGTCGATTCTGGGTTTGCTCTTCAAACAGGGTCGAATGGTCACGATCAACGACGAGCTGGGTGAAGAAGAAGCGATGGAAGTCGCGATGGAACTCGGCGTCGACCTGTCGTTCAAGCGATCACGCGACATCGAAGCGGAACTGCTGGCATCTCTGGACCACGAAGATCCGCCGGAACTGATGAGTTCCCGTCCGCCAATCATCACGATTCTCGGACACGTCGACCACGGCAAAACTACGATGGTCGACAAGATCCGCAATGCCAACGTGGCTGCCGGCGAGTTCGGTGGTATTACGCAGCATATCGCGGCTTATCAGGTGAACTACGAAGGTCATAAGCTGACGTTCGTTGATACTCCTGGTCACGCGGCATTCGGCGAAATGCGATCTCGCGGGGCCAACGTAACGGACATCGTCGTGCTGGTCGTGGCTGCAGATGACGGCGTGATGCCTCAGACTGTGGAATGTATCAGCCATGCGAAGAATGCGGGCGTCCCCATCGTTGTGGCACTCAACAAGATTGACCTGCCTGGTGTGGACGAACAGCGTATTCTGCAGCAACTGGCTCAGCATGAGATTCTGCCGGCCGAATGGGGCGGCGAATACGAAGTGGTCCGCACGTCAGGAGCCACGGGCAAGGGTATCGACAAGCTGCTTGAAACCCTGATCCTGACCGCTGAACTTCATGAGCTCAAAGCCAATCCGGAACGAGAAGCTCTGGGTGTGTGTCTGGAATCCTTCCGAGACGAAGGACGCGGGGCACTGGCCTGGACGATCGTGCAGAAAGGTACGCTCAAAGTCGGCGATGTGGTTCTTTGCGGCACCACATATGGCCGAATTCGTGCCATGTATAATGACCGTGATGAGTCCGTGACAGAAGCCGGACCATCAGTGCCTGTGAAGATCTCCGGGCTTTCTGATGTCCCGGGTGCCGGTGACCACTTCTTCGTGATGAAGGATATTGAAGAAGCTCGCGAAACGGCTGAATCGCGTATGCAGGAAGGCCGTCGCGAATCACTCAGTCAGCGAGTGGCTCCGATGACTCTGGAGAACATCCTGAATCAGCCTCGCGATGGCGAAGGCATTCAGGATCTGCCTTTGATTCTGAAGGCCGACTCTCCGGGATCGATCGAAGCACTCCGAAGCGAAATCGGCAAGTTCGAACATCCGGAAGTCCGCGTCCAGATCATTCACTACGGTATCGGTGGCGTGAACGAAAGCGACGTCTACCTGGCCAGTGCAGCGGGTGCCATTATCGTGGCATTCCATGTGGTGGCGGAAGATCGTGCTCAGGCTCTGGCTGAACGCGAAGGTGTCGAAATTCGTCGCTACAATATCATCTACGAAGTGACTGACCACATTCGTCTGGCACTGCAGGGTCTTCTGCGGCCGGAACGAGTGGAAGTCTCAACAGGTCGTGCGATTGTTCTGCGAACGTTCAGTATCAGCCGGTTTGGTACCATTGCCGGCTGTCGCGTTCTGAACGGGACAATTGCCCGCGATGCTCGAATCCATCTGATCCGAGATCAGAAGGTTCTGAACGATTACAAGATTGGCTCGCTCAAACGCGAAAAGGACGACGCGAAAGAAGTGCGAGAAGGCATGGAATGCGGTATCCGCCTGGATGGCTTTAACGACGTGAAAGAAGGGGACCTGCTCGAAGCGTACCGAGTGGACGAGATCAAGCGAACGCTCGATTAGTCTGCCATGGGGCCATCAGGGTCCTGCGGGGTCCTTCAGATCCCGCGGGATGTTGAACCTGAATGGCAGAGATTGTGTCGACACTCGGAACCAGATTCAGAGGATAGACCTGACGGGGGCGGAATGCCCTTCATCCAAACGAGCCAAGGCTCGTGGCCCATTGGTCGCTCACATGACTCGACTGCCTCAAACGGGCGAGTCATGTGCCCGGCGGAAACAGAGTAAAACCTTAACATGTCTACACGTCGAACAGCTCGTGTTGCCTCCATGATCCGCGAAGTGGTCAGCAGCGCGATCCTGACAGAACTTCGAGACCCACGCATCAGGAACGTGACGGTTCTTGGTGCGGAAGTCAGCCCGGATCTTCGACACGCCAGCGTGCGTGTTTCAGTGATGGGCGATGAAAAAACAGCAGCGCTCAGCATGCACGGACTGAACTCCGCGCGTGGATACCTGCAATCGCGGGTTGGTGAATACATTAAGAGTCGATACACCCCGGAAATTCGGTTTGTGCTCGACGATGGCGTTCGGAAGTCGGTGGAAACCGCTGCCCTGCTCCGTACGGTGCTTGGCGATTCTGCCGGGTCTGAAACGCCGGATGACGACGCAGAGGATCTGCCGGAAGATCTGGCCGGAATCGATACTTCGGAATGGGAAGACGAAGAAGACGATGACGAAAAGGCCTGACAGATTCTTCTGACGGGCTGATGTCACAGGATCAATCCTCTGACTGATTGTTATCGGAATTCATGCTCATATGGTGCACTCCTGCGTGAAGCAGGCGAACACCGTGAGCGACGACTTGGCAACGAGCCAACAGGCTCCATTGGGTCAAGGGCTTCAGCCCTTGTTGGGTTCGAGGGCACCGCCCTCCAACGAATTTTCGTGAACAGTGTCTACAGGGAATCGAAATGGGAACGGCCAAAGCCACCAAGGCAGCCGACAAGTCTCAGATCTGTCGCAAGTTCGTTCTGGCGCTGCAGAAACTGTACGGTAAGTCAGTTCCAAAGATCGAAATGCCGGTCCTGGAAACGATGTTGTTCGGCGTCTGCCTGGAAGACAATCCCTGGGCGCAGGCGGAAGCTTCGCTGAAGAAGCTGATGACGTCCTACTTTGATGTGAACGAAATCCGCGTCAGCTCAATTTCCGAACTGGAGCAGACTCTTGCCCCGCTGAAAGATGCCGACTGGAAGGGCCTGCGGATCCGCGCCATTCTTCGATACGTTTTTGAATCCACATACTCCTACGACTTCGAAAAGCTTCGCCGCCAGACACTCGAACAGGCACTGAAGACCCTGAAGAAGATTCAGGAAATGAGTCCGTTTGTTCGCGACTTCATTTTGCACGAGATCCTTGGCAGCCATGTCGTTTGCCTCGACAATTCCATGCTGACTGCCGCTCGCTGGCTGGGCCTTGTACCGCTGAAATCCGACCTGCATGATGCGTCAGAATTCCTGAAGGGTGGCCTGAAGAAGGCCGAAGTCACGGAATTCTGTCATTTGCTCCGATGCCTTGCGACCGATCCAAAATTCATTCCGCGGTTTGCCGATATGCCGGACCATGAACTGGGAATGGATGAGGTTCCTGAGCGGCTCGTTGAGCTTCAGAATCCGCCAAAGAAGAAGCCGCCTCGCCCTGTTCCGCCTCCGGAACCACCGAAGCCTGCCGCAAAGAAACCAGTCGTTCCGGAAAAGCCTGCCGCCAAACCAACAGCAGCGCCCGTGAAGCCTGCGGCTACAAAGGCACCAGAGACGAAACCTGCGGCCAAGCCAGCCGCCAAGCCGGCTCCACCTGCCGCCAAGCCACCGGCCTCAAAGGCACCGGCCAAGGCATCTGCAAAACCAGCTCCGGCCCCTGCGAAGAAATTGCCACCGGCAAAGCCGGTGACGAAAAAACCCGGCAAGAAGTAATCGGTCTCGCTGGCTGAACACTGGTCCGCCCGAAACTCACCTCGCAGTCAAGCGGTCGTGAGACCGGCGCCGTTTTGTCCAAACCATGGACCAGCCAGTGACCCAACAGTCTGCATTCCAGCGTCCCTGCGCGCTGAGCAAACGCAGTCAGGATCGGGAGTGGGCTCGTTCTCTGGCCCGCCTGGGTTGCCTCTGAGCGGCAAACCGAACTCGACAGAAGCAGTCGGCACATCAATAATGCGGCTTGATGGCGAGCCGGCTCTTCTCCCTTCGAATTCCCGACAGAGAATCAACATGCGGACGTTGCTGAAATTCACTCGTGATTCGTTCTGCCTGTGTGCCCTGACCATGTTCAGCCTTCTGGCATTGCATGGCATTTCGGCCGCCTCAGCGAATGCTGACGAAAAGAAGGCGCAGGACGAAGGCAAACCCGCGCAGGAGGATCCGGGAATTCCGGGACTTCAGGAACCGGATCCGGCCAAAGTCCGGGACGAATCCGAAGCCATCGATCCCAGCAATAAGGATGCTCTTGCCTGGTACATGGCTGGCCAGAAAGCACTGAAGAGCGGTGAGCTGGAAGAAGCCGAAGAAGGATTCCGCAACGCTGCCAAGGCCGACCCCAAGTCCGCGATTCCCCTTCGGGCCCTGGCGATGGTGCTGTTTCGCATGGGACGAGTCGAAGACGGACTCAAGACCGCCAATGATGCCATGACACTGGATCCGGACGACTATCAGACTCGACTCGAGATGGCCGTTCTGTTCGGCTCGAATCGTCGATTCCCAGATGCACTTCGACTGGTCGACGAAGGCCTCCAGTCAAAGAACCTGAAACAGGACTCCTTTGACTTTGTTCATCTGCATCAGATTCGCGGCGCTTCGCTCCTGCAACTGCGAAATGCCGGAGCAGCGGCGGACAGCTACGAAGTCATCCTGAATGCTCTTGAAGAGCCGGAGAAGTTTCAGCTGACCGATCGCCAGCACAAGACGCTGCTGCAGAACAAAATCACAGGTTATGAAGTGACCGGACGAGTCCTTCTGGAGGCGGGTCGAGTCCCCAAGGCCATCAAGGCGTTCGAAGCGATCGCTCGCACAGAAGGTAACATGCCAGGCGAATACAATCTGCTCCTGGCTCGAGCCCTCTATCAGCAGGACAAGCTGAAGGAGTGCGAGGAAAATCTTAACAAGTACTTTGAAACGGGTCGTCGCAGTAACGAAGCACTCGTGCTTCTGCGAGATCTGTATCAGAACTCCGATCGTTCCGGAGAACTCAACAGCCGGCTGGAACAGCTTTGCGAGGACACCAGTCAGGCAACACCGGTCCGCATGTTCCTCGGCCAGGTTCTGCTTGATCAGGGAAAGAACGCCGAGGCGGCTGAAGTTTACCAGACTATTCTTGATACCACCGGCGATCCGGATGCGTACCTCGGACTGGTCCGCGTGGAAATTGCAAACCGCAATCCCGAAGCGCTGATCGCGACACTGAACCGAGCGGCTCGTGCCAGGATCTCTCCTGCCGAATTGGCTCCGCTTGTGACCAGTATGTCCACGCTGGATGAGTTTGCAAAGGAAACAATCAAGACCTGCCTGAAGACTTATGAAGACAAGCCGGAAGATCTGCAGCCGGCCGTGCCCTGGTTTTGTGCCCTGGTCGCCAAAGAGATCGAAGACTCAAAGCTGGAAGCCGAACTGCTGAAGACCACGCTGGAGCTGAATCCCGATCGCGAACTGATGCTGGAAACGCTCGACAAGTACGGCCTGAATCAACTGGCTCAGGGTGAGTACGAAATGTCAGCGAAGATCTTCGAACAGATGCTGGAAATGCCAGGGCTTCAACCGGCACTGCGTGTCAATACGCTGTACCGCATCTCGGCCGCTTACGCCTCGATCAAAGACCTGAAGGCAGCTCGCGCGGCGATTAACGAAGCCCTTAAGATGGTGCCAAATGAGCCGCAACTCATTTCACGACTCGCACTGATCGAAGCCGCTGATGGAAATCTGAAGGCAGCGGAGAACCTTCTGATTCAGGCTATCGGCGGACTCGCAGCGGATTCAGAGTTGCTGATCGAAGCACGCATCCGACTGGCCGGCATTTATGCTCAGCAGGACAACTGGGACAGCTCGATCGAGCAGTATGAGACGATCCTTGAGATGTCAACGATCGACAAGGACACGAAGCGACTGGCTCAGATGGGTCTGTCCAACGCGTGGGTTCAGAGCGGCGATATGGAAAAAGGTCAGAAGGTTCTGGAAGACGTCTACGCCGAAGATCCGACGGATCCGGGCGTCAACAATGACCTTGGATATCTATATGCCGATCAGGGCAAGAACCTGGAACAGGCCGAGAAGATGGTCCGACTGGCCGTGGAAGCGCAGCCGGAGAACCCGGCGTATCTCGACAGCCTTGGCTGGGTACTCTTCAAGATTGGCAAGTTCGAAGAAGCTCTGGAACCACTCAAGAAGGCCAATGCTGATCCGGACTATCAGGACGCCACTCTGCTGGAGCATCAGGGCGATGTCCACGAAGCGCTGAAGCAGATGACAGAAGCGAAGGAACTGTGGAAGCGGGCACTTGAGGTCGAAGAGAAGGCTCCGAAGCCGGATCAGAAGATCGTCGATCGCATCAAAGAGAAGCTCGCAAAACCTGTCGAAGAAAAGAAGTAAGCGCATCGTCCTGAAGGATCGCAGAAAGCAGCAGACGTCGATGGCACGGAAGACGACGATTCGAAACGATGATGACGATGAACGCGATGAGCAGGAAAGTGCTCCTTCGTCGCATTCGATTCCAGCGTCTTCTTTCTTCAGGGATGCCGCCAATCCGGAGCAGCAGGCTTTCGATGACGAACTGCGCCCCTCACGACTGGAAGATGTTGTCGGGCAGAAGAATGTTGTCGAGCGACTTCGCATCCTTCTGGAAGCGACCAAGAAGCGTAAGGAGCCACTTGGACATCTGCTTCTGGATGGTCCGCCGGGACTTGGCAAGACGACGCTGGCCACCGTCATCCCGAAAGAGCTTGGTACCGACATTCAGATCACCGCCGGTCCGTCGCTGAGTGCTCCCAAAGATCTTCTGCCGTATCTGACAAACGCCAGCCATGGAAGCGTGCTGTTCATCGATGAGATTCATCGGATGCCGCCGACCGTTGAAGAGTTCATCTACCCGGCGATGGAAGATTTTCGAGTCGATATTACTCTGGGCGACGGCCTGAATGCTCGAACGATCAATATGAAGCTTCAGCAGTTCACCGTCATCGGTGCGACAACTCGAAGCGGAATGCTGACCGCTCCGCTGCGTGACCGCTTCATCAATCGTGAGCATCTGGACTTCTACACGAACGATGAACTGGCCACGATCATTCGGCGCAATTCGGCCAAGCTTCGATCAGAGATCAGCTCAGAGGCTGCCTGGGAAATCGCCATTCGCTCCCGCGGCACTCCACGAAAGGCCAACAACTGGCTGCGATGGACACGTGACTTTGCCGATGCCCGTGCCGATGGCCGCATCACGCTGGAAGTGGCCCAGGCCGCTCTCAGAATGAAAGGCGTGGACACCGCCGGGCTGGAGGAGCAGGATCGTCGGTATCTTGAAACCATCATCAGCGTTTTCGGCGGCGGGCCGGCCGGCGTGCAGGCCATCGGCCACACGATGAATATTCCGTCGGATACACTGGAAGATGAAGTCGAACCATTCCTGCTGAGGGAAGGCTTCATCCAGCGAACACCTCGAGGCCGAACGATCACCAGCAAAGCACTGGCGCACCTTGGGGTTTCCGAGTCGTCTCGACGAACGAAAAAGACGGAGCGGAATGACCAGAAGGGACTGTTCGAGGAATAACAGGCCGACAAAAAGCCCGGTACTCGATCGGTGATCATTCGAGTCCGGGCGTTGTTCGTTCGTGCCACTGCAACTGCTGATGCTTCAGATCTTTCAGCCTTCAGCCACGTCGACATAGACCTTCAGAGCGTCGCGATCTTCGACCAGCAATCGCATCATCTCGCGGTAGTTGTCCAGCCCTTTGACCGGTGTCGTCAGAATCTTCTGAAGCACGCCCGGCCAGGTCACTTCACCCAGAGCGAGGTCCGCGATTCCGGATTCGAAATGCCGGAAGTTGGCATTCACTGAACCAACAAGCAGCTTGTTGCCAAGTACCCAGTTCAGATTAATGTGGTCACCAGGTACCTCCACCTTGCGCTGACCGCCGGTGATGCTGGTCCAGACAATACAACCATTGTGGCCAAGCACCTGCATCGCTTCAAACGCCACGGCACTGCTGCCGGTCGCTTCGATGATCAGGTCAGGCTTGCCGTACTTCTGGGCAAGTTCCGGCAGAGTATGTTCGGCCGTACTGATGTAAGTCGATCCGAAGCCTTCTGCAATTTCCGCCTTCAGGTTTGGCTTGCGTCCCCGAGCCAGTGTGAAGACTTCAATGCCACGAAGACGCAGAATCAATGTGGAGAGAAGACCAATCTGCCCTGCCCCGGTCACCCATGCTCGCTTCGGTTCCCAGACCTGCAGACGACGCTGACACAGGAACGCCTGCTCAACGGCCTTCGCCGCACAGCTCATGGGCTCTGCAAGAACATTCAGATGCTTGAGACCGACAGGCATGCGAACAACAAACTCTTCGTCATCCACAAAGTACTCGGTCAGATAACCATGAAGCAGGTTAATACCGCGCTCGTAGTATTGTTCTTCGCTGGTGATGTCGGAACGGCCAATCTGGTCATAGATCGAACCACCAGGACGACGCACCGTACAGGTCACATAGTCTCCAACCTTGACTCGCTTCACGCTGGGACCAACCGCTTCCACGATCCCAAAGCACTCATGCCCGATCACCAGAAAGTCATATCCCGGAGGAGCATTGCCGTAGAGCGCTTCGTTGATCTCACGGTCCGTCGCATCAACGCCAACCTTCAAAACTTTAACCAGCACACCACGGCCATCGGGCACATCAGACACCGCTGGCTTCGGCAGTTCTGCCAGATGAACACTGTTGGGAGTTCCCGGACGGACAGCAATGGCTTTCATGGATTCACAGCTTTCAAGGACGGAAGACGACCAGCTCAATGGGATGGAAGACTCGCCAGCAAACGCTCAGCCAGTTCTTCCTTAGACCCGGTTCCTGTCAAAGGGACGGGATTCTAAGGGTCGGTTTCTGCAGGGAGCAAATTGAGTCTGGGCGTTTCCTGGGCCAAATCTGTCGCAAAAACTGCAAAACCACCGTTGACGCAGCCGATCACTACTGTACCATCATGCCATTACAGTAAGGCGCTCAGATGATTTGTCAGCTGGATTTTCAAAGCGACATCCCGATCTACGAACAAATCTGCCGGCAGGTGAAGTTCGCCATTGGAAACGGCACTTTGCACGCGGGCGATCACGTCCCGTCAGTCCGGGAACTGGCCGTTCAGGCCGCGGTCAATGTCAACACTGTGGCTCGGGCCTATCGAGACCTGCAGGCTCAGGGCATTCTGGTTTCGATCCGCGGAACCGGCCTGGCGGTTTCCCCTGAAGCCCCTTCACGATGCCGCGATGATCGTCTGGAGATGATCCGAGAGCGACTTTCAACGCTTTTGCGAGAAGCCATTTTGAGTGGCATCGAGGTGGAAGAGATCCGCCATCTGGTCGACCTGGAGTGGTCACGACTTCACAAAGAAATACGTTCGTCGAAGGCCGTTTGAGTTTCGGTGTTTCTGATTTCCTGCACCCCTGTTTGAAGCATCTCTGAACGAGGATCTGTCGATGTCACCAGCCATCCGTCTCAATGGTGTCTCCAAAAGCTTCGGCACAACTCAGGCACTGAACGATGTGACCATCAGCGTGCCCGCGGGAAGAGTCACAGCAATCCTTGGGGCCAACGGGGCCGGCAAGAGTACGGCGATCCGATTGCTGATGGGCTTTGATTCGCCGGATTCGGGAACCGTGTCGGTCCTGGGTCTCAACCCGAAAACCCATGCCACGGAGATTCGTTCGCGGACCGGCTATGTGCCTGATACTCCGTCGCTGTATGACTGGATGACGGTCGCGGAGATCGGGTGGTTTGCAGCTGGCTTCTACCCAACGGGTTTTCAATCCGAGTTTGATCGGCTGATTCGCCGGTTCGATCTGACACCGGGAGATCGTATCCGTGGCCTTTCCAAAGGGATGAAGGCCAAACTGTCACTGACTCTGGCCATGGCTCACCGCCCTTCTCTTCTTGTCATGGACGAACCAACGTCGGGGCTTGATCCGCTGATCCGCCGGGAATTCCTGGAGAGCATGATCGATGTCGCCGCCGAGGGGCGAACCGTTCTGCTGGCCAGTCATCAGGTTGGCGAAGTGGAACGAGTCGCTGACGATGTGATCGTGCTGCTGAATGGCACCGTTGCAGCTCATGAGAGTGTGGATGCCCTGAAACGCTCGGTGTCCGAAGTCACCATCAGCGTGCCGTTCAGCGATCAGCAAAGGGAATCGGCTGTTCCGGAAGTCCCGGGAAAGATCGTTGCCCATGTCGTTTGCGGTTCAGATCACATCTGGATCGTCAGAGATCTGGATATCGATCGCCTGAGTGAGACGTGTCGTCGTCAGAATCTTCCGGCCCCGGTCGTTCGCAAGCCGACGCTCGAAGAAACTCTTCTGATCATGCTGCGCCAGTTGCGACAGGAATCCCGGGAACACACTCAGGCATCCACAGCACCAGTGGAACAGTCTTCAAAGAACAAGGCGGCGACTTTCTAAGGCAGCAGGTCTTTCTGCGTTTCTGTTCCTTCACTGAACTGCATCATGTTGACCGTTTCAGGACTTTCAGCCATGAATACACAATCTGGACGCCTGATGTGGAAAGAAGCCCGGACCCATCGAGCACTCTGGCTTTCGATTCTGGCGGGAGAATCGATCATCCATCTGACCGCGCGAATGAGCAGTGCTGTGTCAATGGAACTGATTCCGTTTCTGTTCGTCGTGACGTCCCTGTATATCCTCTGTGCCGTCGCTCTGCAGTTTGCCGGCGAAGTTCATGTTCGAACCGACGTTCTGGCGCGAATGCTGCCCTGTTCGGCATTTCAGCTGGCCACAGCAAAACTCACAGCAGTCATCATCGGTGCTGGACTGCTGGTCATGGCAGCGTTCAGTTCTTTTCTGGTGATCGAATTCCTTGTTCTTCCCCTCATTCGCCTCATTTCCCCGCGACTCGTTTCTGCCGGCAATTCCGTCTTTGCATCCACACTGCTGACGGACAGCATTTTTGAAGACGCCATCCGGTATGGCAGCATGCTGAGCGTTCTTCTGGCTGTTGGCGTGCTGGTTTCCACGAAGTCGCGTGATATTTTTTCGACCGTCATGGCGACGCTGCTTGTTGCAGCCTCATCGCTCGTCATAGTCAATGTTGCCGCTTACCTGATGTGGAATCAGTGGAGTTCGCTTGGGTATGTTGTTGGTGCTGCGAATGCCGTGCTGGTCGTTCTTCTTACTGGCCCTGTGTTTCATTCGATCCGGATGTGGCATCGGATCGGAGTGCGGTCAGGGGTCCCGGGCAGCGAACGTCGTTCCCGGTTCTCTCTGGCCAACTTCCGTGTCGTGCGACTCCTGCGATCAACGTTCCTGGCTTCGTGGCTCGAGTCCAATGCAAAGCGTCAACCTTCTGCAGCAAGACTCTGGTTCGCAGTCGCATGGAAGGAGATGCAGTCGATCCGAAACTTCTGCATTGTGTCAACGGGCATGGTGAGTATTGCGTTCGCCGTAGTCCTCAGGATATATGGCAAGTCCGGAGACCTTGCAGCAGCACTGCTGGAAACAGTGCAGACAACGCTCTATGGAATCGTTGCATTCCTTTTCATGGAATGCGGACAGCGAACCGTTCGCACGGAGCAGATCCATGGCACGCTCAGGTTTCTTTCGTGCCTCGGACTTTCCCCTGAGCGAATCTGGTTCACCAAGACACTCTGCTGGTTCTTTACGGGAGCCTTCATCGTGGCCATCAGCATTCTGCTGAATCCGGCCTGGCTCCTGACTCTGCAGGGTTCTCGCATCATCAGCACCCACATGTTCCTTGCTGCCGTCTGGTCCTTCGCTGCGGGACAGCTGGCCGCCTGCTGGATTCGGCGACAGCTTTTGGCATTTATCGTCGCGACGTTCCTGACGATCGATGGCTGGCTGCTGATGAAGACGCTGGCTGGCTGGCAGTGGTCCATTCCTATGACACTCATTCCTTATGCCGTCTGTGCCTTGTTCGTCGCAGGAATAACCGCCCGACATTGGGTCGATGGCCGAATGAACCGATCCATCACCCTGCGAAACGCGGCGTGCCTGATGGTTCCTCTTCTGGGCTTCACACTCGCAGGATGGTTCCAGTGGCGTTACGAACCAAGGATCCTGATGTATTCGATGCTGAACGACCCCAAGCTGAAAGAGATACTCCCGTATCTGTCACAGGGCTCTCTGATTCAACCCGGAAAGGCCAACACCCAGGAGCAACAGCATTGCTGGAAACAGCTGAACGAACGATTGGAACGGGTTCGCCATCACTTTCACAGCGGCCCGGAAACACCACTTTCAGCATTCAATAGAGTTACTGATTATCTGACACCGGAAGATTGCGCGTCGTTCCTTGAGCCGTTCAGCGACATGCTGGACCTCGACGCGTACGAATGGCCACTACTGCCGCGGTCATTCTGTGCTCCCTGGTCCAGGATGTACCACCTCGTCGTTATTCGCGCGCTGATGGAAGATTCCAAAATCGCTGAAAAGCAACAGGAATATTCGCGTGCAGCCGATCGACTGATTCTTGCGTGCCGACTGTCGCAGTGGATGGCTCAGCAGACATCAAGCTGGGACCGATGGTCTGCCTGTCTGATCGCTGAACAGAATGCCCTGCTGCAATTGCAGATTCTGGTGAATACTCACCCAGCCAGGTTTGATCTGCCCGCCCTGCTGGCCAGCCTGAATCGCACGACCAACAGTCCCTGGGAACTGCCTGCAACGGATCCGTCGCAGATGCTCTCCAACCGAACGAAGTTTGCCATCCTGTATCACCGGGCGGTTCGGGATCCGGTGTTTCGGCAGCAGTTTCAATCCGAGTTTGCGGACTCGGGTTTTCATGGACCGGAAGAAATCACATCGCTCTTTCAGCAGGCAACTGAGATGGGCATCGGCGGACTAGGCCGCAACGTCGATATTCTCAGGTACTCCGAAGCCGTCACGACACTTGGCTACCCTGCCGCTGCATCTCAGGACACGATGGCCGGATTCCACAATTTCCTCGCGAAACACCTCGGAGCACTCGCGACCTACAACCAGCAGCCAACGTTATGGGACACTTATCGAGACGCGACTTACAATAGTCTCAACATGAGCAGAGTATCAATCCCCAACGACACCATCGCAATGGAGCGTGCAACGACATTGGTGATCCTTCTGCAACAACATCGCAAGGTTCATGGAACACTGCCGCAATCGCTGCTGGAACTGGAGGGGCTCAGTCGAAACGACCTTCGCCTGCTGCTTTCTGATCCCTACACAGCAGGCGGCCACTTCGGTTACCTCGTCAGCGGTGTCCGAACGCAGATCAGGGTTGACGAGGAGACACTTACCGGTCTTCTTACCGCAGAACAACAGCCGTTGCTGTTCACATCGTCGTCCATAAATCGCTTAAGCGGTGAGGAACCCTGGCAACAGACCTCTCAGAACTTCAACATCGATATCCCGAAGGGCTTCGTCGTCTTTCTGACACGCCCGCATCAGAAGGTGCTCAGCTACAACAGCCTTCCGTATTTCATGCTCAATGATGAATAATAAAGTCGTGCAATCGTGCTCGACTCATTCTATGGATTGCTCTTCCCTTCGCGTTCATTGTGTTCGGAGCTGACAACGCAGTCCCGTTCATCAAACAGGTTGATATAGAAGACGGTCGCATCATCCGAGACTCTGGCGGTTGCACTGCCGTCAGTGCCGTTGACTTCTGCCGGCAGTGAAAGCCACTCGCGGTCCTGCCAGCGGCCACTGGCCGTGGTGTAACAGAGTTCTGCTTTGGTGATGGCCACCGTCGACTGGAACGTGACCTTCAATTCTCCGTCTGCCAGTGTCTGCTCAGTGATGCGAGGCAATGGCTTTCCATCCTTTAGCAGCGAATCCGCAAAGACTCGAATCTCTTCCGGATTCTCACCGGCAGGCCCGTGCCCGTGCGGCATTCGAATCCGCAGGCAGAGCGTTCGGTCAGACTTTGGCAGCTGAGTCGACTTCTTCCATGAGTCCATCGGATAGGCGAAGTCGTTCGTTCCGTTCACCCATAGAATCGGCATCGTTGCGTGAGGCAGGTAGACGGAGGGGTCCCACTGATCGAGCCAGAGCTTTGCCTTCTCCTCGCCCAGCTTTTCAAACGCCGGTAGCCAAACCGAGTTTTCACCAAGGTATCCGCAGCCGTAAACGGGCACAGCCAGCTTGTATCGCTGATCAACCCCGGCAACGATCGACGTGAGATATCCTCCCCACGAAATTCCCGTGACACCGATTCGATCGGCATCCACTTCCGGAAACGAACGAATCAGCGTATGAGCAAGTCCGGCTCCCACAACGGCGTGATAGGTCCATTGATCAGTGACCGGATCGTCCAGCTGACCAAAGCTGGCATCCCAGCCCGGAGGTCCTCCTTGTTCATGCCTCTGCCAGTTGCCATACGTCCCAACGGGAACACAACCGCAGGTGTCGATCGCAATCGCCGCATAGCCGCGAGCATTCCAGACTTTGACCCATCGGTCGAACGCCGTGCCACCGCCGCCGTGGATCAGCACCATGGCCGGAACTTTGCCATTCGCAGCCTCGGGGGGAACTCCATACCACGCGAAAATTCGTGTCGGTTTGCCCTTCCAGGCTGGCCCCTCAATGAACATGGACCGAACACCTTCAGCCGTGATACCTTCGGCAGGATACGTCTCCGGAACCTTCAGAAACGACTCCGCTGAAATCGGGAGCATCGACTCCTTGATTTCGCCGCCGCTTTGAGCCTCGGCGAGACCGGACGAGATCACCAGGAACAGACACAAAACTGAACCGACAAACATGGACCTCATGGTTGGTCTCTCTGAAAATGTGAAGAGCACGGGTAGCAAACTGGAGGCTGCCAGATCACAGGACATCGATCGTGCCAATTTCATGACCACACGCGAGTGACTTGCACGTGGTCATTCTTTAGAGTCCGCCTGCCGGATTCCTTTTCATCTGACTCATTCACAACACCAGCAGGGTGACCCCCGTATGCTTGACCGCAATGCTTACTTCATCAAAGAACACGTTGGATTCCTGAAGCTGTCTGACACCTACGATATTCTGGATCCGAATACTCAGCAACAGATCGGCATTGCGAAAGAAAAGCCAACGACCCTGGTGCACATCCTTCGCTTCCTGATCAACAAGAAGCTCCTGCCGACACAGGTCTTCGTCTATGAAGGATCCGATCCGGAAAACCAGGCAAACCTCCTGTTCTCGATTCGTCGCGGTGTCAGCTTCCTGCGAACTCGTGTCGACATCCTGGACGAAAATGGCCAGATCGTCGGATTCATGAAGAGCAAGCTGATTTCTCTGGGAGGCACTTTCACGGTTTACGATGCCTCTGGCGCAGAAGTGGCCATGGTGAAAGGCGACTGGAAGGGACGCAATTTCCGCTTCCTTGATACGAACCAGAATGAGATCGGCAAGATTGCACAACAGTGGGCCGGGCTGGCCAAAGAAATGTTCACATCGGCGGACAAGTACATCATCTCGCTGAACGAAACCCCAACTCCGGGCAAAGCCATTCTGCTGCTGGCCGCAGGACTTGCTGTCGACACAGTCTTCAAGGAAACAGGCGGCTGACGCCAAAGTACCCATCACTCTCCGAGTGATGAACTGCGATTCCCCCATGTTCTTTCCCATCGCAACCCATCACTCCGGATGACCGCTTCACAACGTGTCGATCACGCTGCCGAACGTCATCTCGGAGTTTCGCGGGGAGCGACTGAGGACAGTGCTCTACCATCACTCCAGCGAAAAACCTGGCAGCGAAGTCATGCAGGTCTTGAGCCTTGCGAGTGCGCGGATATAGCGGTCGCTGGCGGCCTGCTCGGAGATTCCCAGGACCTGAGCGGCTTCACGATTTGTCAGCTGTTCGAAGTGACGAAGAGCCAGCACTTCGCGGTCAATATCTTTCATGCCGGAAAGCGCCTCGCTGAGCTTTTGCGACATCTCTTCTCGAACCGCGGCTTCGCTGGGAGTCGTCAAATGATCCATCAGATGAAACGACAGTGACGTCGACGTTGAAGAGGACGACCACCCCTGATCAATGGAAAACTCGTTGCCCGCGTTTCTCTTCTGAGTCCCCAGGTGACGACGATGGACGTCCACCAGAGTCTGGCAGGTGATCAGTCGAAACCAGACAAAAATGGAACGCGATGCATCCACAAGAAAGTGATCGATGCGCTGAACGGCCGATAACCAGGCTTCCTGAAGAATGTCGTCCGCGTCGACTCGACCATGCAGCCGTGGATCCATACGAAATGTGATCAGTCGCCAGAGTCGATCGCGGTGCTGGGAGAACAATTCGGCCAGCGCGTTCTGGTCCCCTTTGGCAACTCGAGTAATCAGCTCTGTATCCGCCGGACTATTCGCCACAGTCAATGGATCCTCTGCAATGGCTGAACATCGTGTTCCGGCCAGACATGGTGATGCGGAGATCATTCCCAGCTCTCGGTAAGGCGGAACTCTAACAGACATCTCAGCGATGTTGTAGGTTCATGCGCCTGCCACAGTCAGAACCCGGCGAGCAATCTCGTCCGGGGATTCGCTCCCGGAAATCGACACCGCCTGACATTCTTCCAGATTGCGAAACCACGTGTGCTGGCGCTTTGCGAACTGTCGAGTTGCCGTCTTCACCTGCTCAACAGTCTCTGCCAGGCTGTTCTTCGTCTGAAGATGCTCCATCAGTTCCCGATATCCCAGCGCCTGCGACGCAGTCCGGCCCGGAGCAGGATCGCGCTGCATCAGCCGCTCAGTCTCGGCCAGCCAGCCTTCTTCCATCATCTGATCGACTCGCCGGTCAATCCGTGCCCGCAGCCAGTCGCGAGGCGGTTCAATCCAGGCAACGCACCGCGGCTGCTGGTCCTTTGGCTTCGGGCCATGCTGCTGGTCTTCGGAAATTGGCCGACCCGTAATCTCAAACACCTCCAGGGCTCGAATGAGCCGGCGCATGTCATTCGCGTGAAGTCGTTCCGCAGTCACTGGGTCAACAGCTCGAAGCTGCTCGTGAAGCCACTCGGGGCCGTTCGCGCGAGCCTGCTCTTCCCAGCGCTGTCGGATGGTCCAGTCGGCTGACGGTCCTTCGAACAGTCCTCGCAGGATGGCGCGAAGATACAAACCTGTGCCGCCGACGAACAAAGGAACTCGTCCACGCCGGTCAATGTCCTCCGCCGCGTTCAGAGTCAGTTTCAGAAACTCGGCAACGCTGAAGTCTTCTTCCGGGTTCGCGATATCAATCATGTGATGCGGAACACGCTGCTGATCTTCCGCAGAAGGCTTGGCCGTGCCAATATCCATCCCGCGATAGATGGCCATGGAATCCAGCGAGATGATCTCAGCGTCCAGCGTCTGCGCCAGAACAAGAGATGCAGCCGACTTCCCGGACGCGGTCGGTCCGGCAAGAAACCAGCATTTGCGAAGAAGTTCAGAAGGGAAGATCATTCGCGAATTAGAGCACTTCGGCGGCGCTATGCCAGGATCTCGCGAATGACTTGCCCGCGAGTCAGCGGAAATGGGCGCTCCGTCTGATCGTACAGCAGAGTCTCGGGTGAAAATCCCAGACTGTGGAAGATTGTCGCTGTGACATCCGCCGGAGAAACCGCTCCAGACAAGGGGAACGCCGCATGAGGATCTGACTCCCCATGGACAAACCCGCCTCGAATCCCCGCACCACCCAGAGCGATAGAGAAGCAGTTACCCCAGTGATCGCGTCCGCCGTTTCCATTAATGCGCGGCGTATGACCAAACTCGCCCAGCCAGACAACCAGCGTGTCGTTCAACAATCCTCGCTGCTGAAGATCTTCGAACAGCGCGGAACAGGCAAGATCCATGCGCGGCATCAGATGGTTCTTCAGGTCGGAGAAGTGATTGTTGTGAGTATCCCAGGAGCCATTGTTCTTTACGTCTTCGACGCGAGTCCAGTTGACCTGCACGAGTGAAACACCGGACTCGACAAGCCTGCGAGCCAGCAGCATCGACTGACCAAAGCGATTGCGTCCATAGCGGTCTCGCGTTGCGTCGGTCTCTTCCGAAATCTCAAACGCGCGACGTGCGGCTTTGCCGGACAACAGATCAAAGGCCTGCTGAGAATGCTGATGGAATTGTCCCGCTGACCCCAACAAGGGCTGAAAAGCCCTCGACCCGGAGGAGCCTACCGGCTCGTTGCCTGGCCACCGCTCACGTTGTTCGCTTGCATCATACAGGCGCGCACCGTTGGAACCAGAAACAGAGTGAGACTCCACCTGTCGCCGTGCAGAATCCAGTCCCGCCAGCAGCGCGCGACGTGAAGCGAATCGTCCCGTGGAAATGTCCGACTGCAGAGACAAATCCGGCACCTGAAAATCCGGCTTCGAGGGATCACAGGAGATGAGCCACGGATCAAACTGCCGTCCGAGAACACCCGCCGTCTGCCCGGGCCATAAGATCTCACCGTCGTTGGCAATGTGATACGGCAATGCAATCGCGGAAGGCAACCCGTCACGGTCCGGCCTGAGTGCCCGGACCATCGCGGCATGCGACGGCGAGAGATTCGGAGCTTTGCTGGTCACATTTTCCTGACTCAGCGGCTGATGAGGAACGCCGGTCAGCATCTGATATCCACTGGACGAATGAGCCTGGTCGTTCGTCACGACAGATCGCAGGATCGACAACTTGTCCGTATGCATCGCCAGCTTCGGCATCAGTTCGCCAACGCGAATGCCTGGCACAACGGAATCAATGCAGCCGAATTCGCCCTGAACTTCCCGAGGTGCATTCGGCTTGGGATCCCATGTTTCGTGCTGAGGAGGTCCACCCAGCAGCCAGATCATGATCACCGACTTCGCGCGCCCAAAGCCTGGTGACTGATCGACCTCCGCGGCTGCCTGTGCCCTCGCCTGATTCATCCCGGCCAGCGAAAGCCCCAGCGCCGACAACCCACCGATCCGCATCGCTTCACGACGGCGCAGGCCATCACACAATCGAGTGGAATAGTCCGGGATACTGAACATGGCGGGCTCCGGAAGCAGGGCCGGAAAAAGGCAGGAGGGAAAATCAGGGGACCACACTATCTCAGATCAATCCCGCTTAGGCAAGAAGCATCCCGAAAACCCAGTGTAGAACGGTTGTCTCAACCGTTTCCCCTCAACCTCAACGTTGCGAAAAACTCCATAGCGGAACGGCGCAAGCCGTCCGGTGAACTCATGACGCAGACACGCACCGGAGGGTTTACGCCCAGCCACTACAAACGCAACGTTCCGAAGTCTCTCGAAGCGCCATTTCCGCGACCCAAAAGCGACAAGGCCACGCCGTGATGCAGCGTGGCCTTGTCTTTGGAACTCATAACTTCAAGAGCAAGTCTGCGGCTTACTTCTTCACCAGATCCTTCTCCAGCGGGCCATGTTCTGCTGCTGTCATCAGAGCCAGGTAGTACAGACGAGCAGCATTGGCGATCTTGGAGAAATTGATGCCCTTCATTGTGTCTGTCGTCTGGTGGTAATACGGATTGAAACCACCGAACAGGAACGCGACAGGAATCCCCTGATTCGAAAACGACGCATGATCGCTGCGTCCGTCGACTCGATCTTCTTCATCGTATTCGAACACGAAACCAACATGCTTGTTGGCTTCTTCCACCAGAGCATGCATCTTTGACGAATGATCCTTGCTGCCGACCAGGTGGATTGTATTGCGATTGTTCTCTGCAGGCTCGCCAGCCGCTTCTTCATCGCGACCAATCATGTCGATATTCAGCATGCAAACGACATCCGACAACGGCTTCAGCGGATGCTGCACGTAATACTTCGACCCCAGAAGTCCTCGTTCTTCCGCACAGAAGGCCATCAGCAAGACGCTGCGGCGAGGCTTCACGGGATTCGCATGAATCGCCTTCGCGACCTGCAGAACGGCCGATGATCCTGAACCGTTATCATCGGCACCTGGAAACAATTCGCCTCGCTGAACACCCAGATGGTCCAGATGAGCACCCACAATGATGTGCTGGTTCGCCACGGTCTTGTCTGAGCCCGGGTACCAGCCGACAACATTCGGCATGTCGACAGGTTCGCGTTCCACCACGAGATGAGCATCCACAGTCTTGTCCGACTGAATCAGCTGGCTCTCCTTGATGTCGCCGCCCGCGAACAATTCTGCTGGCTGGCCACATGCGGCGGCCAGAGCATTCGCCGCGGTTCGGATCACCATCGCGGCCGGGTATGCGCTGGGAGTCTGTTCGTTCTGGTTCACGGCCTCGTTACGGACTCGAGAATCTTCCTGCACGATCAGCACACATGCTGGCTTGGCTTTCAAGATCCATGCATCTTCAGGGACCAATCGCCCGCGGCCCTGAACCACCAGCAAACGACCCGCACAGGCACCTTCCGCAATCTCTGGCTTGGTCTCACCAAGAATCGCGAAGGTCACCGGAACAGCCTGCTCAAAACTTCCGTTCCATGTGGTGATCCCAAGCTGATCACCTTTGACGCAGACGGTTGAAGCAACACAGAACTGGCACTTATCCGGAACCGTATTCATGCGAATGAACGGTACATTCTGAAACCATGTTCCATTGTCGCCCGCCGGCTGAAAGCCATTGGCTTCGAGCTGTGAAGCGAACCACTTCGCAGCCTTCACATATCCTTCCTGCCCCGTTCCACGTCCCTTCATGTCGCCTTCAACAAGCGTCTTCAGGATCTGTTCGGATTCTGCTTCAGTGATGCTGCTGAAACCCGTTGCGTAATCCGCCGGGACCGGCTGAGCCCCGGCAAAAGGACCAACGTGCGCATCTTCACCAGCGCGAAGACAAGGACTTGCAAGAACGCTGAGCAGCAAACTCAGCACGGCAAAACGAGATCGAATCACGGCAGCTTTCCTGTCAAAGTGATGTTGTATTCTGAGTGACTGACGGGACTCGCATGATTGCAGCATGCGAAAGCGATGAGCAGTGAGCCGGTGGGTTCTTCAGGATCAGGAGGCTCTTCAGTCTTCGGAATTGGAAATCGTGCCGGAAGACTGCCAGCCTATCAAGCCGCGGAGCCTTGCTTTTGCCGATTCGACCGAATTCGCATGTTCTGGTCGGTCTACCGTCGCGACTGCAGGAGTTTCCATTCCCGCAGAGACTCCGACAGTTCAGCCTCGGACTGAACCAGTTCCGCGCTCAGGCGTTCCCGTTCCTCCGCACACTCCACATCTGCGGCTCGCTGATGCAGCTCCGTGATCAGGGAACTCAGCTGATACTGAAATCCCGACGCACAAACAGAGTCCGATGATCGTACAGATCGACGCTTCAGGAAGCCAAACATGGAACACACTCAGCAGGTCATCTTCCGGCTGGAATCTCCTCAACGCACCTCGATGGCAAAGCCCTGTCGCAGCTTCAGAACACGAGGACGCCGGAATCACGCAATCCACTTTGGTGACCCCATCCAGCCCAACGCCATGCTTTTCCAGCATCAGGACTCAACAATCACAACCCGCACTTCAACCGCCCGTTGCCAAAACTCAACCAACCGACAAACGCCGCGGCAACATCCCGGGCTTTACCGGGCTACTGGCATCGCGGAACACGTCATATCTCCTGCTACTCTCCTCCAAGGCCTGCATCTGCGAGAACCTCTCGAACTTTGCTGGCAAGTGCTTCAGGAGAAAATGGCTTCTGCAGGAAAGCGACTTTCGAATGCAGGACACCCCGACGAACCACATCGTCGGTAGAATATCCGCTGACATACAGATACTTCATCGCCGGCCATCGCAACCTGATCTGCTCAACCAACTCTCTTCCTCCTGTCTCCGGCATCACCACGTCTGTGATCAGCAGATCAATCGAGCCAGCCGCATGTTCCGCAACACTGACAGCCTCGGTGGCATTTGCTGCATCCAGCACAGAATAACCAAAGTGCTCGAGGAACCGGCGCATGACGGCTCTTACTGCACTTTCGTCTTCGACCAGCAGAATGGTCGCCCGACCCCGAGACGCCTTCGGGCTTCTCGCAATCGATACGGGAGTGTCCTCCACAATCATCGGAAGATGGAACTGGAAGTCACTCCCCTGATATGGAACGCTGCTCACACAGACAAATCCCTGTCCGTCTTCTGCGATGGATCGCACAGAAGCAAGCCCCAGCCCTGTCCCCATTCCCGTACCTTTGGTCGTAAAGAACGGCTCAAAGATACGGTCCAGCAATTCGCCCGGGATTCCAACACCGTTGTCACGGACCGACAACTGCACAAAATCACCACGAGCCGCTCCAGGGTACATTTTCAGGAGTTCCGGTGTCGGCCGGACCACGCTGACTGTTATTTTGAGAACTCCGCCACCGGGCATGGCATCTCGTGCATTGACGGCAAGGTTCATTACAACCTGCCCGATCTGCCCGGCGTCAGCTCTGACCATCGCGGGTTCCGGATGATAAGTGACCTGCAGCCGAATATCCTCTCCGATGAGCTGCCGCAACATGTTCTCCATCCTGCGAACCACATCGTTCACATCAAGAACACGACGATCTATGACCTGCTTTCGACTGTAGTTGAGCAGCTGCTGCGTCAGTGAAGCAGCTCTCCCTCCGGCCTCAGAAATCTCGAACAGCATATGCGGCCATTCCTGATCGGATGGTGACAACTCCTGAAGCAGCTTGCTGTAGCCATTAATCACAGTGAGAAGATTATTGAAATCGTGTGCGACTCCTCCGGCGAGTCTGCCAATGGCTTCCATCTTCTGAGCCTGAGCCAACTGACTGGAGAGCCTTCTGCGATTGTCTTCTTCGAGCTTCCGATCCGTAATGTCGATCGCCACTCCAAGAACTTTTCCAGATGGCTTGTTGTCATCCGCATGAAACTGCCCGACAAACCACAAGTC
>CAZIGZ010000063.1:0-9041 GCA_964538835.1 uncultured Chitinophaga sp.
ATTACGACCAGAAAGACCTGAGCTTCCGCTTTACTGGAATTCCGGATCTCGTGCGGCACGTCGGCGCGGTAGCTGGCGGAGTCGCCTTTGTTGAGTTCCGTGGTTTCTGTATCTGAGATGACAGTGACTTTGCCTTTCTGCACGGTCAGAAATTCGCGAGTTCCTTCGAAGTGCGCGGATGACCGAAGTGAACCCTCTGGATTCAACAGCACCTCGTAGAACTCAACATCCTTCTCCAGATGCAGCGGTGACAGCGTTCGGATGGAGCAGTTCTGATCCGATCGAAAAATGTGGCTGCGATCATCGGCACGGATCACTTCGATCACGGGAGCATGGCCAGCCTGTTCCACAAGCTCCGACATACTCAAGCCGAGAGCCCCGGCAATCTTGACAGTAACAGCCAGAGTCGGGTTGGCCTGCTCCCGTTCAATCTGGCTCAACATCGAACGGCTGACCCCGGAGGCTCTCGAAAGAACATCCAGCGACCATCCTCGCTGCTGCCGCAATTCATGAATGCGACGACACACATGCCGACTGACATCTTCTGCAGAGGCCTGGGTCGCAGGCGTCGACTCCGTACGCTTGGCGGGCATCAGAAAGCCTTTACTCAGAGCCGGAATTCAGGAACCAGCCCGACGACACTTCGAAGAGACCACGGAGTCTGGCAGGGCGAAAAATTCCTGATTCCATTTTTCAATATAGTGGAAAGATCGTCTTGCAAGATGGACGATGAGGACGTTTAATATCCTGCACGACGGCTCCACTATATTCAATTTCCCGCGAAAGCAAAGGGATTCACTGATGAAAGCACTGGTTAAGCGGCACGCTCAGAAGGGACTGTGGCTGGAAGATGTTCCGGAGCCGAAGGTCGGGATGAATGACGTTCTGATCAAAGTCGACCGTACCGGGATCTGCGGCACAGATGTGCACATCTACGAATGGGACTCATGGGCGCAGAAGACGATTCCGGTGCCGATGGTGGTGGGGCATGAGTTCGTTGGGGAAATCGTGCAGGTCGGTTCCAACGTCTCTGATTTTCATCCTGGCGAAATCGTCAGCGGCGAAGGCCACGTGGTGTGCGGTCGCTGCCGAAACTGTCTGGCGGGACGACGACATCTGTGTCCCAAAACGCAGGGCATCGGCGTCAATCGCCCGGGTGCCTTTGCGGAATACATCGCTCTTCCGATGACCAACGTCTGGCATCACGCGCCGGGAATTGACAAAGACATCGCTTCCATTTTCGATCCGTTTGGAAACGCGGTCCACACAGCACTGGCCTTTCCGGTTCTCGGGGAAGACGTGCTGATCACAGGAGCGGGCCCCATCGGTTTGATG
This sequence comes from uncultured Chitinophaga sp., assembly GCA_964538835.1. Lineage (GTDB taxonomy): Bacteria > Planctomycetota > Planctomycetia > Planctomycetales > Planctomycetaceae > SXXK01. The sequence continues at coordinate 1,336 of CAZIGZ010000063.1, forward strand.
GCCACTGCCGTCGTTCGACATGCCGGTGCACGTCATGTTGTCGTGACGGATGTGAATCCATGGCGACTGGAACTGGCTCGCCGGATGGGTGCGACTCGCGCGGTTGACGTGCGAACAGAAAAGCTGCCGGAAGTGCAGCGCGAACTGGGAATGGCAGAAGGCTTCGACGTGGGACTGGAAATGTCCGGCAATGCCAGTGCGTTCCGAGACATGCTGGCCAACATGGCTCACGGTGGCAAGATTGCGATGCTCGGTATTCCCACTGCGGAAATGGCCATCGACTGGAACCTGGTCGTCTTCAACATGCTGACGATTCATGGCATCTATGGGCGAGAAATGTACGAGACGTGGTACAAGATGACAGTCATGCTCCAGAGCGGACTCGACATCAGCCCGGTGATCACTCACCGATTGCACTTCACGGAATTTGAACAGGGCTTCGAAGCGATGCGGTCCGGCCAATCCGGCAAGGTCATTCTGAGCTGGGCCACATAGGCGATTGAGCGAATAACGAGTGTCGAACCGGGGAGGCTCAGCGGCAAACTGCTGAGCCTCTTCTCTCTTTTTGGGGCTGAAACTGAGGATTCCTTCGGGCCCTGCAGGCGCCAGGTCGATGGCTCTCGTCGCAGGCTCCACGTCGAAGGGCAATCAGTAAAACCGCGGGAAACATGGGAATGCCTCGCTGCGGTGTGTTTCAGGATGGCGGGGAACGGTAACATTTCTTCGGCTGACGATGTGAGAAATTCAGCGTTTCGGGCAGGAGTGAAGTGCGTTGGGCAGCGATGGTATTTCCAGCGATCTGGATGCAGTGAGCGGCCATACAGAATGTTGTCATGACTCGCATTCGTGCGACCATGACCATCATGGATCCGCATTGCCGGAGATTGAGGCGGGGCTTCCTCGTCAAATGAAGGAGCGCGCCTGGGAATCTGCCCCTGCGGTCACCAGTCGGCCGACGGAACTGCCGCCGGCACCGGACAAAATTCATCGCCGATGGGATCGCTTTGTGCGTCTTGTGGGCGATTCAGGAGTTCGCAGACTGCTTTCTTCCCACGTGACCATTGTGGGACTTGGCGGTGTCGGCGGCTATGTGGCCGAAGCTTTGGCCCGATCCGCGGTCGGACGAATGACGCTGGTCGATTTCGATGACGTTTGCCTGACCAACGTGAACCGCCAGATTCAGGCGTTTCCGGCCACCGTCGGTCAGTCCAAGGCTCAGCTTCTTGCCGCGCGAGTCCAGGCGATTCACCCTGAAGCGTGGGTTGATCCCTTTCAGGCTTTCTTTGACGCATCCACAGCCAACGCAGTTCTGACCCCAAGACCCGACTTCGTTGTTGACGCCATTGACAACGTGACGTCGAAAGTCCTGCTTCTGGAAACCTGTGTCCGCCTTGGAATACCCGTCATCAGCATCACCGGTGCTGGTGCGCGAATGGATCCGACTCAGGTGCGTGTTGACGACTTGAGTCGCACGAAGGTCGATCCTCTGGCACGCATTCTTCGGAAGGAACTCGCGAAGCGCGGAATCGGCCAGGAAGGCGATTCCGGAATCCCTGTCGTGTTCTCTGAGGAAGCCGTGCGTGAGCCGGAAGTTCCGGAGTGGGACCGCGATAAAGGCTTCCAGTGCATCTGTCCTCATCGCGAGGATTCGCCGCATGCCTGTGAAAAGCGTCGCATCATTTATGGAACGGCAACTTTCATGACCGCGGCCTTTGCCATGGCTGCGTCCGCATGGGTTGTGCGGCAACTGACCGCTGATTCAAAGGCCGCAGCAACGACGTCCGCAGAATCATCTGCCTGAGACATCGTGAGGCTGGCAACACTTCACGAACAGTATTCGCCACACAGTTCATGAAGAACCTGCAGCGCGGGCGAAGGCTGGCCGGATGGCGAAATCAGCAGCGTCTCCGGGTCGGATGCTTCATGTGGCCAGCCATCGCAGTAGATTCCGCTGACTCGTTCTTTCGACAGGCACATCATCAGCGCCTGTCGCAGCCACTGAGCCTGAAAGTCGGGCAGAGACGTATTTCCGCGGAATCGCAGTTTCGGCAGTGAGATCATCAGATTGATTGGAATCTGAAGCAGCGACCAGTGGTCGATCATCTGCGACAGGCTCAGACAGTCCCGATAGAGTACTGGCGACGGCGATGGAGCAACCCTCAGTTCGAGGTTGACCTCGGCCAAGCGTACTCCACAGCGACGGAGTGTATCGACGAATTGAATGGGTGACAGACGGTTTTTTGTGGAGCTCAGATACTCGCCCCACGGTTCCACAATGCGCAGGCTGATCTGAGTATGCTCGTCCACCTGCCTGGCCGCTTCGATGACTCTGGCCACCAGGTTCAGACGTTGCTCTTCATCAAGTTCCGCAACACCGCCTCGGTTCGCGCCGGCCACGACTTCCCAGTGCCGGATCCGACCGACGTAACGTCCAACGACCGTTTCCACAAAGTCCGAAACGATACTCTGAAGATTCACCAGATCACCCGTCCAGCTCTTCAGCCACGCGGGCATTGTGTTGTGTGACAAGTCCAGAAGTGGGCCACCCATCAGGAACAATCGCTGGTCAAGCCCCCAAGCAACGAGTGCATCGAGTTTCTCCCAGGTGTATTCACCGTCAGAATGTTCCAGGTGATCCCAGCGAGTATCCACCTGCACGGCATTGAAGGCACAAAGGAACTGAGCAGGGTTCTTCGGTATGTCATCCAGGTGACAGCCAAGGAACACGGGCAATCGCGCAGAACGATGACGGCGATATCCAATTCGCTGTTCCGTATAATGCGTGCAAAGCAGATCCGAGGCTCGAGCGGATGCTTCCATCGACAAAAGGGCTGCTGCAACCGACGTTTCGGGCGTTTCCGTTCGAAGGACCGCGGAGCGGAAGGAACGATGGGCTTCCTGAATCAAATGATCCAGCTGAGTGGATGACTGCAGTCCCGCACCGGTCCATGAGTAGAACTGATTCCGAAGTCGCGACAGCTGCCCGCGAGCCAGCTCAAGTTCCAGATAGTAGGGCTGAATCTGTTCCCGAAGACTGGTCGTCTGCACAACCTGACTGGATCCGTCAAATCGAGGCCACATGAGTCGCATCTGACCGCTCTCGGACAGATTGCGCTCACAGCGCAGAATGTTCCCTTCGAGTGACGCTCTGGACGGCGTAATGCGACCGTCATACATCAGGAAGTCGACCAGCGACAATCCTGACGCAGCGATCAGCAGATCCGGGCGTTCAACTCGAAACTGAATGACACCCATGCGATTTGACAACCTTCGCCAGCAGTATGTGCCCGCTTTCACGGGGAATGAACGACTTGATCGTTCGAACTCGCAACACCTTTGATTGCGAAGTCAGGCGATCATTCCAGGCTCTATTCCGAGTTTTTTCGTCCAACCAGTGGCCGGGAGTCTACGCCATTCCTCGGGTTCCGTTCAAACCTCCGGAGAATTCAGTTTCGGAAGAAACTGACGACGATTGTCAGGCGCAGCGAGCACATTCAGCACGCCGCAACGGAGCTCGACATTGACCGATTTCGCACACAGTGACGAGTCGCACCACCAACGGCACATTCTGCCGATCCAGGCCTTTGTCTGGACTCAAGCAGGCTCCTTCGGGTCAAGGGCTTTGCAACCCTCAATAAAGCCTTGCTCTGTTTCTGGCACGCACGGTGCGCGCTTGTTTGCGGCGAGCGAACAACGTGAGCGAGGACCGGGCAACGAGCCGGTAGGCTCCTTCGGGTCAAGGGCGTTCCGCCCTTGTTAGGTTTCGAACTGGTGTCGAATCTTCAGCAGTTGCGGGATGAAGATCGAAAACGCCCGAGCCCTGTGACTGAGTCGATGCTTGACAACGGAACTCAACTGGCCAAACGTCAGATGGTATTCCGGTATCAGAAAGTACGGGTCGTACCCGAATCCACCGGAGCCATTCGCTTCCGTCAGAATTCGCCCTCGGCACGTTCCTTCGCATGCCACCTGAATGATTCCCGTCGGGTCGGACAACGCAACACTGCAGATGTATCCGGCACCGCGTTTTTCTTCGGGCACGTCACGCAGGTCTTCGATCAGTTTTCGATTGTTTGACTCGTCCGTTGCTCCGGGGCCACTGTATCGAGCCGAATAAATACCGGGAGCTCCGTTGAGCGCGTCAACCCGCAAACCGCTGTCTTCACCAATGACCCAGCGTTTCAGATGAAGAGCGACTTCGCGAGCTTTCTTGGCGGCGTTCTCGGCAAACGTTTGGCCATCTTCGTCAACTTCGGGGACGTCAGCGAACTCCGTTACCGGAACGACTTCAAAGCCATGTGGCGCAAGAAGCTCAGTGACTTCCCTCGATTTCTTTTTATTGCGGCTGGCAAGAACAATGGTATGCATAGAGACGACTCGCGACTGCAAATGAGGACGTTCAGGGCAAGCATATCAGCCGCGTCGCGTTTGAGAAACCAGGCGGTGACCACGGGAAATCTCTGGTTGCCCTCGCTTCCACACAATCCCCGTTGTAAAACGATCGTCCTTAATCGTTACGACGGACAAAGCTCAGACGATTGCGGACCATCGTTCTACAAATCCATGTCCCCAACTGTTCCCACCAGCAAACGTTCGTCATCGGTAGTTCCTCGCCCACCGAGGAGTCAGGCATGTTGAAGTCTTCTGCTTCTGGACCGAAGGATTCGCACCTCACGAAGTCCGTTGAACGGCCGGAGAGACCAGATCGACATAAGTTTCCGGCGGTTCGATGCTGGACGATGTCCCTTCGAGCTGTTGTCGTTTGTGCTGCCGCCGTCATCGGGTCGCCGGACGCCCAAAGCGATCCGCCCGACTTCAACAGGGAAGTACGTCCGATTCTGGCGCAGTATTGCTTTAGCTGTCATGGCGCTGATGAGCATTCGCGACAGGCAGGACTGCGACTGGACCTTGCGGAAATGGCCTACGGCAAGGGGGAATCCGGACGAACGGCAATCGTCCCCGGTTCACCGGAATCCAGCGAACTGGTTCGCCGAATCGAATCGTCGGATGCGTCTGAGCTGATGCCACCGCCAGAGAGCAAAGTGACGATGCCCGAGTCGGCGCGGCAGATTCTTCGAGAATGGATTCAGGGTGGAGCTGTCTATCAAAAACACTGGGCCTGGACCGCCCCGTCGAAAACGACGATACCGCCAGAGATGGAACTGCCGGCGGGAGTTCAGCCTTCCAATCATCCCATCGATCGCTTCCTTCGAAAGGAAATGAAGGCTCAGGGACTTGTGCCTTCGCCGGAGGCAAATCGCTATTCGCTGGTGCGCCGACTTTACCTGGATCTCATCGGTCTTCCGCCCACACCCGCCGAAGCCGACGAGTCCGTTAACGATCATTCACCGGATGCTTACGAGAAGCTGGTGGATAAGCTTCTGGCTTCGCCGCTATACGGCGAACGCTGGGCTCGTCGCTGGCTGGACCTTGCACGATACGCTGACACGAACGGCTTTGAAAAAGACCGAACGCGTTCCATCTGGCCCTGGCGCGACTGGGTTGTCCGAGCGATCAATGAGGACATGCCGTACGATCAGTTCAGCATTCGTCAGCTTGCAGGCGACATGCTTCCGAACCCAACGCCCGATGATCTCATCGCAACCGGATTTCATCGCAACACGATGATTAACGAAGAAGGGGGCATTGATCCTCTTGAGTATCGCTTTTACTCAATGGTTGACCGTGTCGCGGTGACTGGAACCACATGGTTCGGACTGACGCTCAATTGTGCTCAGTGCCATTCACACAAATACGATCCAGTCAGCCACGTCAATTACTACCAGGTAATGGCCCTGCTGAATAACGCCGACGAAGTTTCATGGCACATCGAAAGTGACGACGTCGCGCAGCGCATGAAGGAACATGCAGCACGCATTGCAGAGCTGGAAGCGAAACTGCCGTCCCAATACCCCGGATGCGAAGGCGCGATGGAGGAGCACTTCGATCGCTGGCGTCAGGAACAAGCCAGCCGCGCAGCAAAGTGGAAAATCGTGACGCCCTCCGAGATGACGACCAATCTGCCTCATCTGGAACTGCAACCGGACGGCTTTATCCTCGGCAGCGGCGACATTTCCAAGAGCGATGTCTACGACCTGAAACTGCAGGCACAGATCCAGAACGTCCGAGCCTTGCGCATTGAAGTCACGTCACACGCGTCACTTCCGAATGATGGCCCCGGACTGACGCACTATGAAGGACCGATTGGCGGCTTCTTCCTTAGCGAACTTCAGGCTCTGCAGCATGGCCAGCGCATCGCATTCTCTTCCGCGGAATGCACGAACTTCGATGAAGAAGACCGAGTCAACGACGGCGCGGGCGGACGTCCACGGCGAGTTCCTCCGAAAGATGGCAAGCCCTATCCAAAGAAGAACGTGGCCAGCGCCGCGATTGATGGCGAAATGTCCTCTGGCTGGCAGGTGCTGGGAGGCTACGGAGTTCAACATTCGGCCGTCTTCCATTTTGAGAGGCCGGTCGATCTGAGCGATGGTTTGTCGCTGCGAATGCTGTTCGAGAAGCACTTCGCATGCTCACTCGGACATTTTCGACTGTCCGTCACAACGGATGATCATGCAACGGCGACAGGGTTCGCACCGGAAGATGAAGCTCTCCTGACTCAACCGTGGACAGAGCTATCAGCGGCAGAACGAACCAAGGTGCATACTCAGTTTCTTCAGTCCATTCCTGAAATGGCAACCTTTGCGGAACAGCTTTTGATTGCTCGCCAGACGCCTCCCCGCGGAACGCCGACTCTGATCTTCCGCGAACGTCCGCCTCAGAATCCACGAGCCACACGGCGATACCATCGTGGTGAGTACCTGCAGCCTCGTGAAGAGGTCACGGCAGCGGTCCCGGAGTTTCTTCCTGGTCTTCCCGCGGATGTTCCTGCAAACCGTCTGACGTTTGCTCGCTGGCTCTTTTCTCCAGCCAATCCGCTGACGGCACGAGTCGCGGTCAATCGCCAATGGCAGGCGTTCTTCGGACGAGGACTCGTCAAGTCGCTGGATGACTTTGGATACCAGAGCGAGCCACCGACTCATCCGGAACTTCTGGACTGGCTGGCTGTGGACTTCATGGAGCACGGCTGGTCGATGAAGTCACTGCATCGTTCGATCGTGATGAGCGCGGCCTATCGGCAGGATTCACGCGTCTCCGAGCTGGCGGCGTCGAAAGATCCAACCAACATCTACCTGAGCCATGGAGCAAGATTTCGGCTGGAAGCGGAGATCATTCGTGACTCCGCGTTGAAGGCAGCGGGAATTCTTTCGGAAAAAATGGGAGGCCCTGGTGTGTTCCCGCCTCAACCCGCGAGCGTCACAACCGAAGGCACGTATGGTCGAATGGACTGGAAAGCCAGCGAAGGCGAAGACCGTTACCGTCGGACGCTCTACACGTTTATCAAGCGAACCGCTCCATTTGCCATGGCAACAACATTCGACGCACCGTCTGGCGAAAGCTGCCTGGCTCGCCGTGATGTTTCCAACAGCCCTCTTCAGGCCCTGACACTTCTGAACGATCAGATGTTTCTCGAGGCCGCCAAAGCCATGGCGAAAGCGGTGATTACCGAAGCAACGTCTGACGATGAACGCCTGACCGCGGCCTTCCGGCGCAGCCTGACCCGACTTCCTTCGGAGGAAGAGCTGAACATGCTGCGAGACTTCCTGAATACTCAGCGGTCGCTGCAGTTGAATGAGAACATGCAGTCG
>CAZIGZ010000063.1:9141-32230 GCA_964538835.1 uncultured Chitinophaga sp.
CCACCTGCTGAAATCAAACCGCTGGACGAAGGCAAACTGTGGACTTCTGTGTGTCGAGCATTAATGAACCTTGACGAGGCGATCACACACCCATGAGTACCCTTTCTGAAACTCGTCGTCATTTCTTTCACGACTGCGGCGTGGGTCTTGGCAAAGTCGCGCTAGCCTCGTTGCTGGCTCAGCTTCCGGCCAGAGCCTCGGCCCATTCGCCCGAAGGCGTGGCCACCGAGTTTGCCCGGGCTCCGCACTTCGAACCAAAAGCCCGCGCGGTGATTCACCTTTTCATGGCAGGGGCACCGTCGCAGCTGGAACTGTTCGACTACAAACCCGCGCTTGCAGAGTTTGAAGGGAAGCCGCTTCCACCTTCAGTCATCGGAGGCCAGCGTTATGCCTTCATTCGCCCTGATGCGGCCGTGCTGGGCCCGAGATTCAAGTTTCGGAAAGAGGGCCAGTGCGCGGCGGAGATTTCCGAGGTTCTGCCGCACCTGGCCAAAGTTGTCGACGACATAGCGATTCTGAAATCCTGCCACACGACTCAGTTTAACCATGCGCCAGCGCAGATTTTCATGAACACCGGGTTCTCTCAGCCCGGTCGTCCGAGCATAGGGTCATGGATTTCCTACGGTCTTGGAGCGGAGAGCCAGGACCTGCCATCGTTTGTCGTGATGAGCACCGGCAGCGGGATCAGCGGCGGAGCAGCGTGCTGGAGCAGTGGATTTCTTCCAAGCGTTCACACAGGAACTCGCTTTCGGAATTCCGGCGATCCAATTCTGAATCTCAGCACACCGGAAGGCATCTCTGCGGAGACTCAGAGATCCACCATTGACCTGATCAACGCCATGAACTCGCGCCGACTTCAGCTGGAAGGTGACGGTGAAATTTCAACGCGGCTGGCCAGCTACGAAATGGCCTACCGGCTGCAAACGTCAGGCCCGGAACTGATGGATCTCAGCAGCGAAACTCAAAGCACACTGGAGCTTTATGGCTGCGATCCTGCCAAGCCATCATTCTCCCGAGCCTGCCTGCTGGCTCGCCGCATGGTCGAACGCGGCGTCCGGTTCATCAACATCTACCACGAAGGCTGGGATGCTCACAGCGACGTTGCGGGCAATGTTCGCCGTCAGTGTGAAGCCACGGATCAGGCCACGGCAGCACTCCTGATGGATCTGAAGCAGCGAGGACTTCTCGACAGCACGCTGGTCGTCTGGGGCGGTGAGTTTGGTCGAACACCGATGGTCGAAGCCAGCGTCTCCCTGGGAAGAAGCATGGGCCGCGACCACCATCCTCAGGCCTTCACCACATGGATGGCTGGCGGAGGAATCAAGGGCGGCATGACACTTGGCGCCACCGATGACATGGGCTTCAACATTGCTGAACGAGGTATCCGGATCTCGGATCTGCAGGCCACAATCCTTCACTGCCTTGGTATCGACCACGAGCGTCTCGTTTTCCGCAACGCCGGCCTCGATTTCAAACTGACTGGTGTCGAGGGCGCCGATGTTATTCAGGAAATCGTGTAGATTTCGGTGATTGTTGCACGAACGATATGGCAGTGATCGGAGTATGTAATGTTCCGCCTCTGGGTCGACGAAAATGTCCTTGAGAGTGTTCTTCCGATGCTTGAGGGCGTCGCCGAGATCATCGGGCCAGGAGCGCCGATCACGGAACTTGCCAGCTGCGACGCTGCATTGGACCCGGGCGTTCCCTGGCGGAAGGAGCGTCTGGATCTCGCCCCCGGATTGAAGGTCCTTTCCAGAATTGGCGTGGGTTATGACAATATCGATGTCAGGGAGGCCTCACGGCGAGGCATCGTTGTGTGCAACACGCCCCACGGCCCAACAATCTCAACGGCAGAACATACGGTTGCTCTGATTTTTGCCGCAGCGAAGACCGTGGCTTATGCCGATCGTGATATTCGAGCCAGACGCTGGCATACTCAGGTGACGACTCTGAAAGGAATGGAGTTGCAGGGGCGCACGCTTGGCATCGTCGGCGCTGGTCGCATTGGAGGGCACGTGGCTCGCATCATGCAGGCGGTGGGAATGACAGTCCTGGCCTTCGATCCTGCTCTCACCAACGAACGAGCCACCGAGCTTGGAATCAGGCTGGTGAGCACACTGGCTGAATTGCTTGGCCAGTCCGACGTCGTGTGCCTTCATGCTCCTTCGAACGAGTCCACAAAGAACCTGATCAATTCAACAACACTTGGACAAATGAAAGCTGGTTCCATCCTCGTCAACACGGCTCGTGGGGCACTGGTCGACGAAACGGCCTTGTACGAGGCCCTGCGATCAGGACATCTCGCGGCCGCAGGCCTTGATGTGTTTCAGCAGGAACCGATTTCGCCCCAGAATCGGCTGCTGGATCTGGAGAATGTCGTTTTCACGGATCACATCGCCAGTCACACATGGGCGGGACACCATCGCCTGTATGAAATGGCCGTGCGCCATGTTCTGCAGGCCATGAGAGGTGAAACACCCGACAGTGTGCTCAACCCCGAAGTCATACATCGCTCCTGAATAGATCGACGCATCGCCTGATGTCCCAGATATTGACGTACCAACAGGATGATTCGTGATGACTTACCTGAAACGAATACACGCTGTGTGCTTCATGACCATGCTGATGCTGGCCTTGCCAGTCTTCCTTTACTCCGATGAACCCTCAGAAGCGAAGTTCGCATGGAAGCTGGAAACCACTAATGCCGGCTGGCAGGCTCGGGATTCTTCCGGTGAAGCGGTCTTCAAGAATCAGCTGTGGATCCTGGGAGGCTGGTACGATTCCTTCTCCGCTCCGCCGCGGGACGTCTGGTCTTCAGAAGACGGAGTCACATGGAAAGAAGTGCTGCACGAAGCGCCGTGGAAGTACAGTGATCTGCCGATGGCAACGGAGTTTCGAGACCAGCTCTGGCTGATGGGTGGCTGGTACAACGGTCGTCTTGAAGGCCACGGCGCGACGAATGAAGTCTGGTCCACGGAGAATGGAACTGAGTGGAAGCTGGTCACTCCGTCCGCCGGATGGACGCCACGACTTGCCGCGGGGCTTGTCAGCTTTCAGGACAAGTTATGGATCGCCGGGGGAACCGAGAACTACTACTTCGGCGATGAACGCAGCCTGAAGAACGATGTCTGGTGGTCCTCCGATGGCAAGGTATGGAAAGCCGCCACTGAAGCCGCTGAATGGGCTCCGCGGGCGTACCATCAGCTGGTCGCACATGATGGAAAACTGTGGGTCCTCGGTGGCGGCAACTACGTTCCGGAGTATTCCGCCAGAAACGATGTCTGGTGCTCCGAAGACGGCGTGCACTGGACTCAAGTCACCTCTGCAGCGCCATGGTCACCTCGCCTGTGGTTTTCCGCAGTTTCATGGCGAGGATACATGTGGGTGCTGGGAGGCTGGTCCAACAACCCGTCAAAGAACTGGGGCGACGTCTGGTATTCTCGCGATGGCAAAGACTGGAAGCAGCTTCCATGCAGTACCATCTGGAAGGAACGCCATGAACATTCCGCGTTCGTGAAGGACGATCAACTGTGGATCGTCGGCGGGCATGCTCAGCCCCTGAGCAGCGAAGTATGGTCGCTCTCGCTTCCCAGCGAATTCAAAGCGTCGCCCAAAGCCGATTGACACATTTGGAACGACTGTCGCCGCTTGTTCGGTGAGTCCCTCTGCCAGTGACCGGACAGTCACGCGGATCAATCAGACATTGCTGCGGCTGGCGAGGGCCTGCTCGCTGGGCAGCTGGACGTTCCATGCGAGGCCGAGGAACTGCATCGTGCGGATGATGTACCAGCTGACATCCAGCTGCCACCATTTCAGGCCTTGTCTCGCGGAGCTCGGAAACGCGTGGTGGTTGTTGTGCCAGCCTTCACCAAAACTTGCCAATGCGACAAAGAGGTTGTTTCGTGAGTGATCGTTGACCTTGTAATCACTGCTGCCGAACAGATGACAAATCGAATTCACTGACCATGTAATGTGGTGCACCAGGAAAACTCTCGCGAGGCCGCCCCAGAGGAATCCCAGCCAGGCACCCTGCCACGTTCCCGTGACAAATCCAGCGATGACGGCCGGGATCACGAGGCTCAGCGGCACCCAGAAGACTTCGTAAGAACGATGAATCCAGACAGCCACTGGATCGTCGAGCAGGTCTGGTGCATAACGCTTGTGGTCCGTACGAGTCAGATACCCGGTGAACAACCAACCTGTGTGCGAGTACCAGAAACCTCTGATCGCGTTCCACCAGCCTTCACCGTGAATGTGCGGTGAATGAGGATCTCCGGGGCGATCGGTGACCGAATGATGCCGTCGATGCACCGCACACCAGGCGAGAGGCGACGCCTGAACCGCAAGCGCCCCCATGACCATCCAATAGATTCGAACCCAGCGGTAGGTGTCGAACGCTTTGTGCGCAAAAAGACGATGGTAGCCAACGGTAATGCCGGTCCCGGTGAACAGCCAGCCGGCCAGCATCAGGCTCAGGTAGAGCCAGTTCATGTACCCGTAACACCATGCAGACACGATGCCTCCGACAAGTCCGGCAAATGGGCCAATCACCGCGGCGAGCATCGAGACCTTGTGCCACGCGGTCGCTTCCGGCGGATCCGTCGACAATGCTGGAGTCTGCTCAGGCACTGTTTCAATCTGACCCAAGTTATGGCTCCTCAATTCACAGCAGGACTTTGACATTCTGTCAACGACTCAGGCGAATGCACCTGACCACGGACTTCTGCCTCTGAAGGCTACACCGGCTGATCCTCTGTGGAATCGTTCGATCTCACATGCCGAGTCGAATTCTCAGGATTTGGCTGGTGAGAAGACGGTCCGTTCACAGGAACAAAGACCGGCTGTGAAATGACAACGCCCCGAACCGATGGATGCTCGGTTCGGGGCGCGTTGAGAACTTTCGAATGTCGCTTTATGTGCGGCTATGCACGACCGCGGCTTTGGCGCTTTCGTTCGGTCTCCGTCAGCAGCGTCTTGCGAAGTCGAATGACCTGTGGGGTCACTTCCACATATTCGTCCCACTCGATGTATTCCAAAGCGGCTTCCAGAGTCAGCTGTCGAGGTGGTCGAAGCAGAACGGCATCGTCAGCACCGGCAGAACGAATGTTGGTCAGCTTCTTTTCGCGGATCGGGTTCACAACCATGTCGTTATCACGGCTGTTTTCTCCAATGATCATCCCTTCGTAGACATCATCGCCGGGATTGACGAACAGCTCCGCTCGCTCCTGCAGCTTCCAGAGTGCATACGCGATGGCTTTTCCAACATCCTGTGAGACCAGCACTCCGTTCTGGCGGTGCGGAATCTCGCCTTCAACCGGTTTGTAGTCTTCAAAACGGTGATGCATGATGGCTTCGCCGCGAGTGGCGTTCAGCATTCGGGTTCGCAGACCGATCAGCCCTCGAGCAGGAATACTGAATTCAATATGAGTCATGCCCGTAGTTGTCGTCGTCATGTTGCGAGCCTGGCCACGACGTGCACCGACAAGTTCCATGACCGGACCAAGGTCTGAGCTTGGAACATCGACTTCCAGCAACTCGTACGGCTCACACTTGCGGCCATTGATTTCGCGAATGATGACTTCCGGCTTTCCGACCGACAGTTCATACCCTTCGCGACGCATCGTTTCGATCAGGACCGCCAGATGCAGAACGCCTCGACCGGAGACCTTGAAGGCTTCCATGTCGTCCGTTTCTTCGACTCGCAGTGCCACATTCGACTGCAGTTCGCGGAACAGACGGTCACGCAGATTTCGGCTGGTCACGTACTTGCCGTGCTGGCCAGCCAGCGGAGAACTGTTGACTGTAAACTTCATCGACAGCGTTGGCTCATCCACCGCGATACGTTCGAGAGCGGTTGGGTTGAGTGGATCAGCAATCGTGTCGCCGATCTCGGGATCAGGCAGACCAATCACAGCGACAATATCACCGGCAGAAGCTTCTGCTGTATCGCTTCGTCCAAGATTGTCGAACAGCTGTACCTGATCGACTTTGGACATTGTCTTGGATCCATCGGCACGCATCAGAGCCACCTGCTGACCCGTTTTGATTCGACCAGCAGCGATACGACCTGTCGCAATACGGCCAACGTAGCGAGACCATTCCAGTGATGTCACCATCAGCTGCAGAGGATCATTCGGGCGAACGACCGGCCCTGGGATCTTCTCAAGAACCAGTTCAAGCAGCGGACGAACGTCGCCGCCCTTCTTCTCCGGATCGTGAGTCGCGTAGCCTTCACGAGCACTGGTGTAGATGTACGGGAAGTCCAGAGTCTTGTCGTCAGCTCCGAGTTCCACGAGAAGGTCAAATGTCTGAGACAGCACTTCGTTCGGCCGACAGTCCGGACGGTCGATCTTATTGATGACCACCAGCAGAGACAGTCCGCACTGGAGTGCCTTCTGGAGAACGAAACGAGTCTGCGGGCGAGGACCTTCGAAGGCATCGACCAGCAGTACCGCGCCGTCGGCCATCTTGAGAACTCGCTCCACTTCCCCGCCGAAGTCGGCGTGGCCAGGAGTATCGATAATGTTGATGCGGACACCATTCCACATCATGGCGATGTTTTTCGCCAGAATCGTAATGCCGCGTTCGCGTTCCAGATCATTGCTGTCCAGAATGCAGGTCCCCATTTGCTGGTTGTCGCGGAAGATCCCGCTCTGCTTGATCAGGCAGTCGACAAGTGATGTCTTGCCATGGTCAACGTGTGCAATGATTGCGATATTGCGCACATCGGTTCGTCGCTGAACACCGTTTTCGTCAACGATCGCTGGAGAAAGAGCCACAGACATTCAAATACCCTGGAAGCTGGTCGCCGAAGAGCGCTGGTTGCGGAAGGGTCGAGCGCCGACACCACAAGAGTCCGCGAATTGGCCGACCTGAAAGGCGCGGCATGGTAGTGACTGAACGCTGGAATTCGAAGACGTCCTTTGCAAATTCACAGTAATTTCTTCGTTCCCGGACGCTTCAGATGCCTCAAAATCCTTAGAATTCCGTCAATTCTGCCACAGGAACAGGCACTCGTCACCAACCTTCCCAAGCTTAGCCGCAATCCGCGTTTGCAGTTTCGACAACCCTGGAGGCTCCCATGCAAAGCAAAGCCACGACCGTAGACCAATACCTTAAGGAACTGGCGACCGACCGTCGGAACGACATCAACGCCATTCGAGGAGTCCTCAAGGCTCATTTGCCGGACGGCTACGAGGAAATCATGCAGTACGGGATGATTGGCTATGTCGTTCCCCATCGCTTGTTTCCTCAGGGGTATCACTGCGACCCAAAGCAACCGCTGTGTTTTGCCGGACTCGCGTCACAGAAGAACCATCTGTCACTCTATCTCATGCCGCTCTATGGAGAATCGCCTGAACTGACCTGGTTCGAACAGGAGTGGAAGAAGTCGGGCAAGAAGCTGGATATGGGAAAGTGCTGTATCCGCTTTAAGAAGGCGGAGGATATCCCTGTCGACCTGATTGGGAAGCTGGTGGCCCGCTGGCCAGTGTCCCGATGGGTCGAAGTTTATCAGGCCGTCCTCGATACTCGCAGCAAAGGAAAATCGACTGCCAAACCCAATGCATCCGCGGCTCAGGGCACCGCAAAAAAGGCCTCGAAGAAAGCTGTCTCGAAAGGGTCGTCGGGCAAAGCAGAGAAATCCGCCGGACGTTCTGCCAAAGCGGCTGCCAGCCCGGGCAAAACGGCTAAAAAGAAGAGCACCAGAAAGGCGTGAAGTGACGTACCGTACGTCCCTCACTCTCAAGTATCCCATTGCTATTCGAACCCTCTGAGCCAAAAACATGTTGACCGAAGCGGGCTGTTCTGAACGTCGCAGGAATCTATGGGAACGTCTGCCAGAAGAAATTGAATGGGTGCTGATCGGTGATCCTCGTCACGTTCAGTACCTCTCAAACTTCCGCATTAATCCAATCAGCTTTTCCGCCGATCAAAAGGCGCTGCTGCTCGTTATGCGAGACGGCAGAACGGTTTTGCTGGCCGATAACTTTGCCAAACGGTCTGCGGCCGCACCCGTCTTCGTGACCGATGAAGTCATCATTCCGTGGTACACACATCGTAAATCGGTGACAAACCGCGACCATGCTTTGTTGCAGGCATTGGGCGAAGCCGAACGATTCTGGAAGGGTCGTACCGGGTTGATTGAGCCGGAAGGTATCTCCGAGATGGCAGCCGCCGCGGTCGCTGAGGATGCAGCGTGGCAATTCGCTCCTGATGATGAGGCCGAGCCGTCGACTCTGGGTGAAGTTCTGCGTGGACTGCGCAGAGCAAAGCTGGCAGACGAGGTGGATCTTCTGCGGCAGTGCATACGAGCGTGTGAGGCTGGACATCGACGAGCCTTCGAAGTGATTGCTCCCGGCGTTTCCGAACTGGACGTGTATCTTGAAGTTCAGCGCGAGGCTCAGGCCGCGGCTGGAACTCCCTGTATCGTCTATGGCGACTTCCGGGCAACTCACGCAAAACTGCACAAGGCCGGTGGATTACCAACCAGCTACAGACTGCAGGATGGAGACCTGTTCATTCTGGATTACAGCGTTGTGATCCACGGATATCGCAGTGACTTCACCAACACGATTTCTGTGGGAACCCCTTCCCCTGCCATCGTCTCGCAGTTTGAAGCGTGTCGAGATGCAATGGCTTCGGCGGCACGCCTTCTGAAACCCGGAGTCGCCTGCCGTGACCTGTGGGCTGCCGCGTCGGCGGTGCTGGAACAACGAGGCTTTGGGCCTCTGGCCCATCACGCAGGTCATGGACTAGGGATGGAGCACCCGGAGCCACCGATCCTTGTTTCAGAGAGCACCGACAGCCTGGTCGAAGGCGATGTGATCACTCTGGAACCCGGTTGCTATGTCGAAGGCCAGGGAGGCATGCGGTTCGAACACAACTACCTGATCACCAGCACCGGCGCGGAACAGCTCAGCCAGCACACGATTGGACTGGCAAAAAGCCTCTAGCTTCTAGCTTCGCACCGCTTCCTTTGGGCTGGTTTCGACGGTCGGAGCCGATTGCGCCGTCAGGTAGGGTGCGGCGGTTTTTGAATGATCATGACCGTCGTAGACGCCGAAGTCATTGAACAGGAACTTCTTGGCAATCCGGTAGTACCAGTTCTTCTCCGGAATCTCATGCCCCGGATGGTACTGCGATGTTCGCGGAACCATCGACTTGAGTTCCTGCATCGCCGTATGCCGAGCCGTCGAGTCTTTGGCCCCACACGATTCTACCAGTTGAGCCAGGAGTTCCGGGCGTTCCAGAACAATGCAGCCACGAGTCGTTTCCTGAGCAAGCTGCCGAAAACCCGCAAGGAACTTTGACTGAGTAAACTTATCGAACAGTGAGCGTGAATCATTCGTGGAGTGAATCGATTCCATGGAAAACTGCACAATTGGACAAGGTTCGATATCGCCCCACGGATTGATGTGATGGCTGATCCCATTGGCAGCGGGGCACAGTGCTTTCCCTTCGCCGTCATAATAGGCGTCAATGATGATGATCGGCTTCTTTGCCCTCATGTCTACCACGAACTGGCGAGCACGTCGCTGCTGCTCCGGAGTAAGACACAGCTCCGTCGTCGCCTCCGGTCCCATTGGCCGGTACACATGGAACCAGGTATACAGAACACCCATCTCGATCAGTCGATCCACCCATTGTTCCGTGAGCAGATGATCGATGTTCGACTTTGCAAGACTGGTACAGACACCGGTCATCACATTGTGCTTCAGGCAGTTCTCAATTCCCGCCAGCGTCTTGCTGTAGACACCCAAACGACCACGCCGCTCGTCGCTGATGATCTCATTGCCTTCGACACTGATCAAAGGCGTCACGTTACCAAGTTCGAACAAACGTCGAGCCACATCGTCCGTAATAAAATGCCCGTTGGTGAACACCTGGAAATAGCAATCCGGATGAGCCGCGATGATCTCCAGAATCTCCGGGTGCATGAACGGCTCACCGCCGACAAGCCCGAAAAAGGAATTCCCCTGAGCCTTGGCTTCATTAATCAGCCGGTTCATCGCGGGCAGATCAATGGTATTCTGCTTGTGAGCCACATCGACCCAGCAACCCTGACAGCGCAGATTGCAGCTGTTGATGATGGACACATAAAGAAACGGAGGAAAGAACTGTCCTTTCTTCATCCGTCGACGATGCTTCAGAACGGACAGTGACCCCTTGACCCCAAGATTCCAAATCAGCTTCCAGAGAAGCCGCTTGTTGGTTTCAAAGATCATCCGCTTCGCCATGCGGAGTGTGTACATGATTCATCCGAACAGAAGGTCGTGCCGAGACGTCTAGCCACTCGCCTGAATCGAGCGGGCTACTTCTACATCTTAGCCCCTGCACTCTCAGGCGTCACGCAACAAACCGATGGCTCAACAGCTTTTCAGAACCCGACACGCCAGTGAGGGATGGCAACTGCCCTGAATCTGATCGGTTGTCCCTCACGGACGATTGTTGTCCCTCGCTGACGCAGCGGGTGGGGTTGAATAGGGCAGTTAGTGTGGTTCCGGATTGTTGCCAGGCTCGGGCAGGAAGCCGGTCAGGATAGCCCCGACGAGAGCATAGGCTCCGGCGACACAGGCTCCGACGAAGGCCATTTGCCCCGGACCGGCGAGAGAAATGGTGATGAATGCGGCCGCGGTGCCGATGATTCGGCCTCCGATGTTCGCCGCAAAGCTCTCCCCGGTTCCGCGAAGATGCACGGGGAACACCAGCGGAATGTAGTTGCCCCAGAAGCTGAACTGGCTGACGGTCAACACGCCCGCAACAAACACTCCGACTTTGATCATCGTGAGCGAATCTGACTGTAATGCGGTGCTGATCCAGTAAAACAATGCTGGCACAAAGATCAGAGCCGGAATCTGGAACAGACGCAACAGATTTCGGCGGCTGACAATCTTCAACGCCATGATCGCCAACAATGCTCTGCCGACAAGACCACCAAGTTCCTGCCACAAAGTCACCCCAGCGACGACAGCATCGCTTTCGTTTCCGGCCGCCTTCTTCTGATCAGGAGAATATTCAGGCTTACCACTTTCCTTGTTCTTGCCCGTTGGCTCGCCAGCTTTGGCTTTGGCCGCAGCAATGACCTGTTTGTGTCCAGACTCCTTCGGTGTTCCCAGTGCCTGTGCTCCCAGAATCTGTGGCAGCTGCTGGATCGCCCCGAAGGCAATCCCGTAGCTGGCTGCAAACACGAGAGTGGTCATGATGGTGGTTTTGCGAAGCGCGGGATTGAAGAGTTCCGCAATGGAAGGTCGACGAAGCTGTCCTGATTCTTTCTTCTTCTGCCATTCCGGAGATTCGGGAAGGAATGGTCGAATCAGCAGCAACGGCAGCGCTGGAATGACTCCGGAAATCAGCGTGTATCGCCACGCCTCATTGGCGCCATGAATCTCAGGCAGACTCATAGCAATCTTTCCGGCCAGAATATTCATGCCTGCAACCATCAGACCGCCGAACGACGAGAATGCCTGAGTCCAGCCCAGCACTTTTTCTCGTTGTTCATGGTTGGGAAACAGTTCCGCGAGCCACGCAACCGCAGCAACAAATTCCACACAAACACCAATAAATACACAACAGCGGAACACAAGCAGAGTTGGTAGGTTTGTTGCAAACCCCGCCGCCATCGCTCCAAATGCATATAGCAGAATACTGAATGTCAAGACTCGACGCCGTCCGAGTCGGTCGGTCAACCAACCGCCAAACAATCCAAAAATACCACCCGCCAGCGCTGGAACGAAGAAGAGTGTTCGAGCCCAAAACGTATAGTTTTCACCACCCGGCAGCCACTTTGCCATTTCCGCAGGACGAGTCGAACCAGCCGCAACCGCTGCTTCGATCAAAGGTGCACTCAATGACGCGATCGCAGGCTTCAGAATCAGTGGCAGCATCAGCAATTCATAGATGTCGAATGCAAAGCCGATGGCCGCAATCGTACAGACAAGCCACTGAACACCTGTTAACTTCTGAGGAGCTGTCATAGCCGGTTCACTTTGCTGAGGAGCAGTCAAATTCGCAGAGAATTGCGGATTGAAGCCATGGCGGGACGGTTCTTTGGAGGGTGCTGCCTGGAATGGACATCTTCAATGATCCGCTATGCAATACCCTTCGTTGGGTGCTGCCCAGCGTTCCAAAGGGCCGAAATTGCTCGACCGACACCCATTGGGGCACGACACGCGTCGGATTCTAGTGGCGAATGCACTATGATCCACTGACCGGAGAGCGATTCATTGCGTTTTCGCTTCTTCGGTGCGACCGCCGTTCAGGAGCCTGGACGCTCAATTGAAAGTCAGTCGACAACATTTCATGATGGGGTACAAATCGAACGCGGCCTGAATTTGCAGTGACACGCCTCCGGCGAGTGACAGCAACCGCGCACGAATGTCTCCGAGCAAGAAACAACAATGAACAATTCTGCTGCTGCAGACCCTCATCACTCTGGTGGTCCCGCTTCCCCCGGTCATTCCCCTGAACATCATCAGTCATTTTGGCTTTGGGTTCTTTGTCTGACCGGCGTCGATTACTTCAGCACGCTTGCGTACCAGCCGTCGATTGCCATCACCAATGCCGGTCGACTGGCACCGTTGGCCACAATTCTGCTGGTCCTGGTAACCCTGTTTGGAGCTGTCCCGATCTACTGTCGAGTCGCGAAGTCGTCGCCTCATGGGCAGGGATCGATTTCGATGCTGCAGAGATTGATGCGAGGCTGGTCGGGCAAGTTCCTCGTGCTGACTCTTCTGGGTTTTGCCGCAACAGACTTTGTCATCACCATCACATTGTCAGCGGCCGATGCCGCGAAGCACCTTATTGAGAACCCGCTTTTCAAGAGCGTGCCTCACTGGCTGCACAGCCAGATTGGTATCACGCTGTTCATGATCATGATCCTCGGCGCGATGTTCATGAAGGGCTTCCGGGAAGTTCTGGGAGTGGCCGTCGCCATCGTCGTTGTTTATCTCGCTCTGAATCTGGTCGTGATCTCTGGCGGACTCGTAACTCTTGCCAGGGAACCTGCGATCGTTGCTGACTGGTGGCAGAAACTCAAAGATGGCGACATCGGTGCGCATCCGCATCACCATGAATCAGCGCCTGAGGAATCAGAAGACGCTGAAAAAAGTGAAGACCCGATCGGTGAGACCCCTGTCGTCGCTTCGGCCGAAGGAACTGACTCTGCGAATCCAGCGGCTCATGAATCTTCGCAGCCAGCCGCACAACCGCCGGGCAATGTGCCACTGACGTTCTGGGCTGCGCTGATGATGAGTATTCTGCTGTTTCCAAAACTCGCGCTGGGCCTGAGCGGATTTGAGACTGGTGTCGCGGTGATGCCGCAGATTATTGGCGACCCAACCGACACAGAACAGAATCCCGCTGGACGCATCAAACGGACTCAATGGCTGCTGATCACTTCGGCACTCATTATGTCCGTCATGCTGATTGGCTCCTCGATGGTCGTGACCACGCTGATTGCGCCGGAAGCCGCGGCGCCCGGTGGCCCGGCGTTTGAACGATCCCTGGCGTATCTCGCACATGCAGAAGGCGGACGGAAACTGTGGCCGTTCTTTGGCGATGTGTTCGGAACGATCTACGACATGAGCACCATTTCGATCCTGTGTTTCGCCGGTGCTAGCGCAATGTCCGGACTTTTGAACCTGGTGCCTCGTTACCTGCCGCGTTTCGGCATGGCCCCGGACTGGGTCGCCGCGACTCGTCCTCTGGTGGCCGTCATCATCGTGGTGTGCCTGATCGTCACCATCATCTTCAAAGCATCCGTGGAGGCTCAAAGTGCGGCTTACGCAACCGGTGTAATGGTGCTGATTCTCAGCGCGTGCGTGGCCGTTTCCATCGAACGATACGGCGAGCGCACAGGGCACTGGTTGAAACGTATGCCATGGGCAACGCTGTTCATCACATTCGTCTTCACCTATACGGCGCTCGACATCATGATCGAGAAGTCGGAAGGCCTGATCATCTCGCTTGCCTTCATTTTCGCGATCATGCTGGTTTCACTGATTTCACGTATCGTCAGAAGTGACGAACTGCGAACCGTGCGGTTTCAGTTCGCCAACGCAGATTCCAAATTCCGCTGGAACACACTTCAGCACGTGGAAATCCCGGTCCTTGCTCCGCACCGTCCGGGCGGTCGAACTCTGGACGAAAAGGAACAGGAACTTCGCGCGTGGCATCATCTGTCTGATGATATCCCTGTCGTGTTCGTCGAAGTGAAGCTGGGCGATACCAGTGAATTCCTTCAGGAGCCGATGCTGGACATCGCTCACGAAGGCGGTCGTTACATCATCCGAGTCAGCCACTGTACTTCTATCGCACCGACCATTGCCGCATTGGCGCTTGCGTTGAACGGTGCAACTCGGCCAATCGAACTCCACTTTGGCTGGTCGGACGAGAGTCCCCTCAAGACGAACCTGGGCTTCGTGCTCTTCGGCGAAGGCAACGTGCCGTTTCTTGTTCGCGAACTTGTCCGGGATGCGATTCCCGATGAATCCATGCGACCACGCGTGATCATCGGCTAATCATCAAAGGCGTATGGACAAACGGGCTCGATAGTCACCGTCTTGCATCCGCATCAAGCTGCGGACATCCGTTGCTTCCACCTGCTCAGAACAGCTCCGCGACCGGATGCCCGCCGTCGACGATGACTCGCGGGCGTCCCTGATGATCGTCATATGACGTGTCCTGGGGAATTTCAAAGTAGCGAAACAATGTCGCTGCAAGATCCGCCGGGGTGACGGGACGTTCGCGAATCGTCCCACCGTCCTTTTCTGTCGATCCAATCACCTGACCGTGGCGCAGTCCTCCGCCGGCAAGGCACATGGACATCACTTCGGGCCAATGGTTGCGCCCATCCGTGCTGTCCTGAGTCCCCATGTTGGGCGTTCGACCAAATTCGCCCATGGCAATGACCAGCACTTTGTCCAGCAAGCCTCGTTCTTCCAGATCGCTCACGAGCGTTGTAATGAGGTGGTCAAATAGCGGCAGCAGCGGTCCGAGCCCTTTGCTGATTCCTCCATACGGCGGAATGTTGTCGCCATGAGTATCCCAGGTCCCGGACGCGGTGTGATAGCTTAAGTCCAGCGTCACGAATGCCGTCCCCGCTTCAACCAGCCTGCGAGCAATCAGGGCCTGCTGACACCAGAGGTGCTTTCCATAACGCTCGCGAACAGCCGCGTCTTCTCGATTCAGGTCGAAGGCCGCTCGAGCACGCTCGCCAAGCAGTAGGTCAACAGCCTGCTTTTGATAACTGTTGAGAGCGTCCATGGATCCGTCCTGGTCCAGGCCAGCTCGAAGTCGATCGAACTGCTGGAGCAACGTCAGTCGATCACTAAGTCGCCCCTCGGATAATCCTCGCGGCATCTGAAACAAATCACCGCCCGTGTTTCGCCCTGTGTCGACGCCGACGTTGGTGTACACCGGCAAAGTCGCCGCGCTGTCGCAGATGAAAGGGTCGTATTGCTTGCCAAGATAGCCCGCAAAGGCCAGATGCGATCTCGATTTCATGAAGGCTGCATACGGCGGCATCGACACATGATTGGGGCCGTGATGCTTTGCAATCACGGACGCCAGTGCCGGATAACGATCGGCCTCCGGATTCGATCGAGGCTCGGCGGCCAGGTTCGCCGTCTGAAAGACCATGTTCGGTTCATGATTGCTGTGCTTCGCATCGACTGACCGAATAATCGTGAATCGATCCAGCATCGCCGCCTGTTTTGGCAGATGTTCGCAGATCACAACACCAGGCAGCTTTGTCTGAGTCACTCCGAAGGGACCTCGATTGATCCATGGTCGTTCCGGTTTGCTGTCCCACGTATCGATATGACTGGGACCGCCGGCCATCCACAACAGGATGACGCTCTTCCCAGTACTGCTGGCACGTGCTTCACTTCGAGCCTGCGCCTGAGACTGCAACAGCATCGGCAGCGAGATCCCCGCAACGCCGGCCATTCCTGCCTTCAGCATCGACCGGCGCGATTCCAGGTAGAGGCCTTCGCGAGTCCTGCCAAAGAAGCTGCCAAACGCATGACCCGCATGCTGGATCGGTCGACAGGCTCGGATCGATTCGTTCGCGGCCATGAAGGCGACTCCGGGAAGGATCAGGACAGGAGCGAGGTGGGAGCGTCAGCTTACCAGTGCCGACTGATGGTGAGAAGTCGAATGGCGTTCACGAACGGAGAAACACGGATGGCCCTGACCTTTCGAGGAAGGAACTGTGAGCTGTGACCTCATGATGACGATCGGCGATTGCCCCTTAATGCAAACTTCGTGAAGCCACCCGGTGGACTCGGTTCAGTCATGAGCGTAGATTCCAAAACCATCTGACGGCCTGTGGGGCACCAAAGGGATCTTCGCTGGAGTACACCGACCAGAAACAGAAGCGACGCATCATTCGATTTGGAAAGACCGTGGGTCTGGCCGTCTATCTGAATGGCACCGACTTGCCTGCGAAGGTCTACAAGGAGTGCGACGTCAACTGGCTGATCACAACGATCAACGAACTCCTTGAAGGATTTGGCTCGTACCAAAGTTATTGGACAGGGCCCACCGAAACCGCGTTGTACCTGTACGGATCCTCCCAGGCCAGGATGCGAAAAGTTCTCCGAGGATTGCTCGACGACTATCCCCTGTGCTCAAAGGCTCGGCTAGTGGATCTTCCCACCGCCCTAATTCACTGAAGGAGTATCACAAATGGCCTACTGTCCCAAATGCAAGGGTGTGATGGCTGCTACGGACATTGTCTGTCCCGGATGCGGTTTCGATTTTCCGCCGGAAGAATCCAGAGGACGCCGGACGAAGACGGGATTCGAGTATTCTCCGCTGGCGGACGTTGCCCTGGTCGCCAGCATGATCGCCGCGGCCCTTGGTGTCATCCTTACGGCCTTTCTCGCGATTGTCTCTTTAAGCCACGGGCAATGGCTCGACGGACTCGTTGTCAAACCCATCGCATGCCTGCTGCAGATCGGCATGCTCGTCGTGTTCCTTCGTGTTCAGCAATAGCCTGAGACTGCAGATTGCGGGTGCCTGACGCATCGTGGACAATCGGCTTTGGATCGCGGCTGCCGGACCGATCAAGTCGCTTGACACCCGGAATCATCCCCGGAAGATCTCGACTCTGCTCCCTTCACGACACTCCAAAGGCATCTCCATGAAAATCGAGCGACCGCAAATATCTCACATTCTGCCACTGGCCCTCGTCAGCTTTCTTTATGGGGCAAATTCGGTCGTCGCGCAGGATTCGAAAGGGACCACGGCCGTGTCAAAGCCAAAACTGACAGACATCTTCGAAGATCGGACGATTTCGTTCACAGGCGGTGAGTATCAGAACGAGACGTTTCATTACCGCCTGATGAGTCCCGAAGTTGTGGAACCAGGAAAAACGTATCCTCTGGTGATCTTTCTTCACGGGGCTGGCGAGCGAGGAATCGACAACGAACTCCAGCTGCTCTACTTCCCGACGCAGATGGCCGAAGAAAAATGGCGAAAGAAATTCCCCTGCTTTCTCCTGGCACCTCAATGCCGTCCGGACCGCAAGTGGATGGAAGTCGACTGGGCCAGCCCGAATGATCCGGTGACTCCCGAAGAAGTCAGCGAACAGTCGCTGGCCGTCGAACAGATGATCCAGAAAACTCTGAAGGAAGAGCCTGTCGATCGCAGTCGAGTCTACCTGACAGGACTTTCGATGGGCGGGTTTGGATCATTCGACCTCGGCGCACGTCATCCGGACTGGTTCGCGGCCGTTGCTCCCATCTGCGGAGCGGCAGATCCCAAACGTATGGCAGCCCTGAAGGACGTTCCGGTCTTTATCGTTCACGGAGACAGCGACACTGTTGTGCCCGTCGAACGCAGTCGCAGTGCCGTCAAGGCGCTGAAGGCGGCGGGAGCAGATCCGATCTACAAGGAACTTCCCGGCGTCGGACACGACTCATGGACGCCTGGGTATTCGGATGAAGAAGGACTAGTTCCGTGGATGTTCTCACAGAAGAAGAAATGACAATGATATGAAGGATTTCGATCAACTCAGAATTGCCCCCGGTTCCCGAGTGCGCTTGCGTGACATTGAAACGGATGGAAAGGATCTGGTGAAGGACCGCGCGTCCTTTGAAAGCTCTTTCATCAAGCACAGAGAAGAGCTGGTCGAACTGCAGGCCCGACTATACGCAGAATCGAAACAGAAGCTGCTCGTCGTGTTTCAGGCGATGGATGGAGGAGGCAAGGACGGGACCATCCGCAGCGTGTTTCAGGGCGTGAATCCTCAGGGTGTCGTTGTGACTTCCTTCAAAGCCCCGACAACACACGAGCTGGCTCACGACTTCCTGTGGCGAGTTCACAACGCAGTGCCGGCCAATGGATACATCGGAGTCTTCAACCGCTCTCATTACGAAGATGTCCTTGTGGTTCGAGTTCACAAGATGGTTCCGGAGAAAGTCTGGAAGCCGCGTTACGAAATGATCAACCAGTTCGAACATCTTCTGACAGAAACTGGTACAACCATCGTGAAGTTCTTTCTGCACATCTCAAAGGATGAGCAGAAGCAGCGCTTTGAAGAACGCATTAACGATCCCGCAAAACGCTGGAAGTTCGATCCTGCCGATCTGGAAAAGCGAAAACTCTGGGACGACTATCAGGCAGCCTTCGAAGACATGCTGGAAAAATGCTCGACGGAAAATGCTCCGTGGTATGTGATCCCGGCCGATCAGAACTGGTTCCGCGATTATGCGGTCTGTCGGATCCTGGTTGAGACGCTCAAACGAATGAACCCCCGATATCCTGATCCGCCTGATGTTTCCGGTATTGTTGTGAAATAGTCCAGCCGCAATTCGACTGAGCCACGTTCCCTGATCAATGGAGCTCCCCATGACTCTGCCGCCCAAAACACCGATGCTCCAATTCGTGCGAAGACAGATTCTTCTCATCGGCGCGGTCCTGGCGATCGTGTGTGTTGCGGACATCCCAAAGATTCGCGCGGCCGATCATCCGAACATCATTCTGGTTATGACCGATGATCAGGGATACCCTCCGATTGGTCGACATGGACATCCATGGATTCAGACGCCGAATCTGGATCATCTTTATGACCACAGTACTCGATTCACACGCTTCCTGGTGAATCCCACCTGCAGCCCGACGCGATCGGCCATCATGACCGGCCGACATTCCATGCGCAACGGCGTGACTCATACGATTCTTGAACGAGAACGCATGACGCTGAACGCGACGACTCTGCCTCAGGCGCTGAAGGATGCCGGATACGTCACGGGCATTTTCGGAAAATGGCATCTTGGTGATGAAGAAGAATATCAGCCAGAGCGCCGAGGATTTGATGAGACGTTCATCCACGGAGCCGGCGGCATCGGACAGTCCTACAACTGCAGCTGCGCGGATGCTCCGAAGAACTCCTACTTTGATCCGGTCATTCGTCAGAACGGCAGGTTCGTGAAGACGAGCGGATTCTGCACCGACGTGTTCTTTTCCGCCGCGCTGGACTGGATGGATCGCCAAAGGACGGAAGCAAAGCCATTCTTCGCGTACATTACTCCGAATGCCCCACACGGACCGTACCATGCTCCGGAACAATGGAAGGAGCGATTTCTGAAAGCGGGCTTTGGCCAGGATCAGGCGGGCTTTTACGGCATGATCGAAAACATCGATCACAACATGGGCCGCATAGACAAGTTTCTGACTCGCAAAGGCCTGTATGGAAACACGATCGTGATCTTCATGTCGGACAACGGCATGACAGGAGGCGGGTCGGGAAAGCCAGGAACATCCCTGGGAACAGATCCGGATGGAAAGCCGATGCCGTTTTACAATGCCGGCATGAAGGGACTGAAAGGCTCGCCTGAAGAAGGCGGGGTGCGAGTTCCCTTCTTCGTTCGCGCAGACGGTCGATTCCCGGCAAACCGTGATGTTGACCGGATTGCCGGAGACATCGATATCTTTCCGACGCTGGCCGCTTTGACAGGTGCTCAGGTACCGCAAGAGCAGGTCGAAGGCAGGAATCTCGTGCCACTTCTGGAAAATCCGGCAGCGGAATGGAAGGATCGCTACCTCTTCACTCACGTTGGTCGCTGGGATACCGGGCAGGAGCCCAATGACTCTCAATGGAAGACGTTCAGCATTCGAAGTCAGCGTTTTCGCTTCGTCAATAATGCTCAGCTGTTCGACATGGAAGCCGATCCTGGACAGACAACCAACGTGATGGACAGGCATCCGGACGTTGTCGACGAAATGCGAAAAGTCTGGAGCGAATGGTGGACGAAGACGCGTCCGATGATGGTCAACGAAACGGCTCCCATGTCTCCCGTTCGTCCGTATCACGAATGGTACAACCAACAAATGCAGTCTGAGGGCGTTCCGGAATGGAAGCCCGTTCTTGCAGGTGCTGAATGACTCTGGATTTTCTCAACCCGTCCGCTCCGCTCAGGGACTGGGACAATGCTCATGTCTGGCATCCGTTCACTCCGATGTCAGCCTTCGTGAAAGAGAACGCGCCGATCATCACGGGAGGCGATGGCTTTTACCTGATCGATCAGACGGGCCGACGATATCTGGATGGAATCTCATCACTGTGGTGCAACGTTCATGGCCATCGCGTTCCGGAGATCGATGATGCGATCATCCGCCAGGTCCGGGAGATCTCACATTCAACGCTCCTGGGAATGTCCGGCGAGCCTTCGATTCGCCTTGCGAAAGGACTTGTGGATCGAGCACCCACGGGGCTGACGCGAGTCTTCTATTCCGACAGCGGAGCGACGACTGTCGAAGTCGCGCTGAAGATGGCGTACCAGTATCATCGCCAGAAGCCCGGTGGTCCTGAAGACCGGGACATGTTCCTTTGCGTCGGTAACGCGTATCACGGGGATACACTGGGAACCGTCAGCGTCGGCGGCATCGACTTGTTCCATCGCTGCTATCGTCATCTGCTGTTCAACACAATCACGGTCCCGTCCCCCGTTGCGCTGCGGATTCTCGAAGGGCACACGCAGCAGTCATGGATCCAGCATTGCTTTGACGAAGTGACTCGCCAGATCAGCACCAATCACCACCGTCTGGCCGGCGTCGTCATGGAGCCGATCGTCCAGGGAGCTGCGGGGATTCTTGTGCACCCGGCCGGCTATCTGAAGCACGTTCGCGATCTGTGCACACAACACAATGTGCTGATGATCGCTGACGAAGTGGCCGTGGGCTTCGGTCGCACCGGACGCATGTTTGCCTGTGAGCATGAAAGTGTCGCACCGGATTTTCTGTGCCTGGCCAAGGGAATCAGCGGAGGATACCTGCCGGTCGGAGCAACACTGACCACGGATCGGATCTTTGAGGCATTCCTTGGCGAGCCATGGGAAGGTCGCACGTTCTATCACGGGCATACTTACACCGGCAATGCTCTGGGTTGTGCCGCCGGGCTTGCATCTCTGGAACTGTTCGAAAAGAACAATGTGCTCGCCAATGTAGCGACCTGTTCTGAACTGATCAGCCGCAGAATTGCCTCACTGAATGTGCATCCTCACGTCGCCCAGATTCGACAGAAGGGACTGATGGTCGGCATTGAACTCGTGAAGGATCGTGAAACGCTGACCCCGTTTGCCAGTCAGCATCGACTGGGGCATCAGGTCATTCTGGCGGCACGCGAGCAAGGCGTCATTATTCGGCCGCTCGGCGATGTGATCGTGCTGATGCCGGCTCCAGGAATGCCTCCGGAGCTGGTGGACCATCTGTGCGATGTGACGCTGGAGTGCATTGATCTCATCACACGGAAAGTTGCGACCAGCTTCTGAATGGTGACGAAATCAGGTACAAGAACGATAGTTCCAGAAATCGCCTTCGTCTTCCAGCAAGCGGTATCGACCTCGCTGATGACGCTTTAATTCTCCAGTATCGACCGGTAAGACAGATCCCACAGGCCTGTCGACCGCGGCCGCAGCACTTTTCTGAAATCACGGATTCATGCCAGTTCCTCAAGAGATCATTTCCCGTATCGCTCAGCCTCCGCGCCGTCTTGCTCCTGTCCTGAATGAGGTTCAAATCCGGACTTCGGTGCAGGATTTTCAGGTGGAGGAGATTCCGGCCTACGAACTGACCGGGTCGGGCGACCACGCCTGGCTATGGCTGGAAAAGAGCGGACTCTCTTCGCCTCAGATGATTTCATTGTTGTGCGACAATCTGCGGTTTCGACCTTCAGATTGTGGACTCGCCGGACAGAAAGATCGCTGGGCACTGACACGGCAATATGTTTCCATTCCAGGCCGCCTCGCCACAGCCGCCAGCGGACTTGAAGTGAACGGACTGAAGGTGCTGTCTGTCACGATGCACAAGAACAAGCTGAAAACCGGACACCTCAAGGGCAACCGATTCATCCTGACTCTGCGAGCAGCCGTTCCGTTTACGGCCGATGACTGCAGCAAAGTCGCCGAACGTCTGGCGACACTCAGCAAAGAAGGGTTTCCAAACTACTACGGGCCACAGCGATTTGGCCATGACGGAAATACTCTGCATGACGGCCTGCGACTTCTGCATGACCGACTGCCGAAGAATCACTGGCCGGAGAACCAGACACGAACACTGAAACGCCTGGCACTCAGCGCCGTCCAAAGTGCCGTCTTCAATCTGGTCGTTGCCAATCGAGTTGAGAACGGCACTGTTGGGAATGCACAGCCTGGCGAAGTTGTCATCCGCAAAGGCGGCATCAAGCCGTTTGTCCTGCCGGAAGGAACGGATCCGACGGATTATGTTCCGGCCGGCCCAATGCACGGACCGGAAATGGTCGCCGCCACGGGGGCTGTCGCAGAATCGGAAATGCAGTGTCTTCAGATCCTGGGATTGAAACCCGGTGATTTTCTGAAGTTCGCCAAGCTCACCACGGGAACGCGACGCAGGATGCTGGAGTTCCCCGAAGAGACTTCGGCCACGCTGCTTCCTGACGGCGCGATTCAGGTCACCTTCGGCCTGCCTTCCGGGACGTACGCCACAACGCTCCTGCGGGAAGTTGCCAGCGAGGTTGTGGACAAAGGGTCTGAAGAATCATTGACCCGCGACGACGGAGATTCGGCAGCGGAATAATGCCGCTCACAACGTCCCCATCCGGCTTCAC
>CAZIGZ010000064.1:0-23616 GCA_964538835.1 uncultured Chitinophaga sp.
ATGGCATTCAGTATGCGGATGTTCGAGTCGGTGATCGGCACGGAAGTTTCCTTCAATGTGCCTGCGGCACAGCCGACCCACTGGACCTGGGTGCGAATGATCGACGTTACCTGATTGCGTCACTGACAAAGTCCGTCGTCGCCACGCTTTTCGTTCAGCTTGCGTCGGAAGGCCACTTCTACCTGAATGAACCCGTTCGAAATCACGTGACGGGGTTTCATCGAGGGACGCATCGCACGATCACGCTCCGGCACCTGTTGACTCATTCGTCCGGGTTGCCCGACATGCTTCCGAATAACAATGAACTGAGGGCGAATCATGCGTCGCTCAGTGACTTTGTTGAAGGCACGGCCGCTCAGGAACCAGCGTTCTCCCCGGGGACTGGCACAAGTTATTGCAGCATGGGATTCGGATTGCTGAGCAAGATCATAGAGCAGCAACTGGGGCGGTCATGCGCGGAAGTTCTGAGCAACCGGTTCTTTGAACCACTCGGCATGGCGGATTCATGGCTCGGCTTGCCAAAGGAACGCGTCGCGGAACTGATGCCCACGATCGTTCCCTGTGAACTTCCGGAGTGGCAGGCGAATGCCACCAGCTGGAACTGGAACAGCGAATACTGGCGGACCCTCGGCGCGCCGTGGGGCGGGATGATCGCGTCGAGCAAAGACCTGGGAGTCTTCCTGCAATGCCTGCTGAACGATGGTCGCAGTCAGTCCGGACAATCGGTGATCACATCTGCCGTTGCGCAGGCGAGTACTCGGAATCAAACGGCTCGAATGTCCAATCTTCCGGAGGCTGACCGCAAGCGGCGACCCTGGGGCTTTGGCTGGAGACTGAACTGGCCCGATCATTCCGGATGCTTTAGTGACTTCCTGCCGTCGTCTGCGTTCGGTCACTGGGGGGCGACTGGAACACTGATGTGGGCCGATCGCAAATCGTCCCGCTGGTGCGTGATTCTGACGAATCAGCCGTTCGAAAAGAGTCAGATTGCCATCCAGCGAGTTTCCAATCTGGTTGCCGCTCAGGCATTCCGCGACCGCTGCTGAATTCGATCCTCGCTTGAATACGTCAACCAGAGAGCGGAAGGGCGCAAGGATTCCGGTTGCTCTGACCGGCTTTCTGAATGAAGCTGCATGAAGCGGTCGCACTTGCGAAGGTGGGACTTTCGCTGTTACAGTCCGGGCAATTGCGGAGGTTTGCTGAGACTGGAGAATCTTCAGTGAATCGGCACGCATTCTCCTCAATCCAGCATTCAGAACTTTTGGCAGGAGGCCTTTCTCTATGACATCTGCACGTGGTCGTCGAATTCAGGGGCGTCGTGCGCTGGCGATCATGGCCTGGGTCTCGCTGGTCGTTGTGGCCCTGCTGCTCTGGTATGCCCGAGTTAATCGTCTGATCCGAGTTCAGGCGTGGGAACCGGCAGCGCTGCTGCTGAGTGCCTATGCGATGTTTCTTTCGATCTTTGCCTGGCTTTTGTTTTCACCGGAACGAAAGTCGGCGGAAGAATCACCCGCGCTGTTCTTTGCCGGCATCCTGACTCTGATTCCGCCTTGTTACATCGCGTATCTGTTGATGCCGACCGGGTCACCCCTTCGTCCATGGCTGACACTGGGTGTGTTTCTGTTCGGAATCCTGGCCATCCTGAGTCCGCTGCCCGATGAAGTGTTCAGGATCCCGCGCGATCGGAAGTCGTACCTTCGACTGCTGACCGATTCGTATCTGACGGAACTGGATGTTGAAGAACCTCGAACAGACTTCAATAAGCTCGCTCCTCGTACGGTCATGCGTCTGACGGCTCCGCCCAGGCAGGAAACACCGAACGAAAACAAAGCACGGGATCCGTGGACCAATCCGTTCAGCGGAACGGGGCGCACCATAAGTCGCACGGGAAAACAGACCAAAGAGAACGAAGCTGCGGCACGGGATACATACGTGGCCGGTGCGGAGATTCCGCTGCCCCCTCGTCCGATCTCTGGTCGGACAACAAACACGGAGCCTCGCACGGAGCGTTCGGATTCGACTCCGTCGGGCCCACTGCCGATTCCGATCGGGCCTGTGATGCCATCGATTCCCGTTTCGACCTTCGGGAGCATTCCGACCGATGTGACCCGGGAGAAGAATTTCGAGCGAACACCAGTGACCGGTTTTACCGGGCCAACTCCGGTTTCCACAAGTCGTCGTCCGCTTCGGGATCCGGAATCGCCACCAACCAAGAACCTTGGCTTTC
The DNA here is from genome assembly GCA_964538835.1 of uncultured Chitinophaga sp. Taxonomy (GTDB): domain Bacteria; phylum Planctomycetota; class Planctomycetia; order Planctomycetales; family Planctomycetaceae; genus SXXK01. The sequence continues at coordinate 2,228 of CAZIGZ010000064.1, forward strand.
AGACTCCCGCGACTTCGCCCGTACCTGATCCGCGTGAATCAGTGACCTTGTCGATGGTGTCGCTTCCCGTGACTCCACCAGCACCTGTTGCTTCACCACCGCCAGTGAAGCCTGTTTCCCCAGCGGCAATCGCGCCGCAGATGCCTGCTTCACCGTCACGACCGATCACGGAGTCGGTCCGTCGCCCGTTGTCCGATCCGTTGGCCGCGAAAGAATCGGCCAGGCCCGCGGCTTCCCCTCTGCATGAACTTGATCGACGTCTGCAGGCTGAAGCCAATGAAGTTGATACGCACGACAACGACTTTGATGTGACTGGTGCGGCTCCCGGTGGCATGACCGGCTTGACCACGTCCATGCAGTCGATGGGAGACTTCCATCTGGAACGTATTAAGGATGAGCATGGCGGGGAGATGATCGAAGGCAAGATCGTGGCTCGTTTTGAAATCGGGCAGAAGCGAGCCCATCTGCACGTTCCGTTTTCACCTCCTCTGCCTGGTATTCCTGAAGTTGAGTGCGAGCCTGTGGGTGAGGAACCCGTGCGTTTGAAGGTCGCCGTTCGCCAGCCGTACGGAATTCGTATCGAAGTTCGCAGAACAGAAGCAGCTGACCCGCTGACGGCTGAGATTTCTTTTGCGGCCGTCTATACTCCGACACGTCGAGTCTGACGGTGCACGACTGACTCAGTCGTGAGTTTTCCTTTTCTCCAAATACGCCCTGCGCTCTGGTCGCTGACCTCTGAGTGTTGTGCGTTGATGAAGTGTCCATGCCCATGGCTGTTCCCTACGGTCCCGAGTTGCGAGCTGCCCTTGATGCTGTTCGACAGGCCGCCAAAGTCTGTCAGGCAGTTCAGTCTGCTATCACGACGGAGGCTCTGGCCAAGAAGGACAATAGTCCTGTGACAGTGGCCGACTACGGCAGCCAGGCCATCGTTTGCCGCGCGCTCAAGGCTGCGTTTCCCAACGATCCAGTGATCGGTGAAGAAGGTGCCGCGGAACTTCGGACGGCCGATGGTGCGGCGTTTCTCGACCAGGTTGTCCGTGAAGTTCGCGCAGCAGGAGTGAACGGGACGCCGGAAGAAATCTGTGACTGGATCGACCACGGCGGATCATCGGAATACTCACCTCGCTTCTGGACGCTGGACCCGATCGACGGCACCAAAGGATTCCTTCGCAAAGAGCAGTATGCGATCTCGCTGGCTCTGATTGTGAATGGCCACATTGAGCTGGGAATTCTTGGCTGTCCAAACATGCCGATGCCGGATGGAACGGCGGGCGTTATTGCCTGGGCAATCCGAGGACACGGTGCGTGGCAACAGTCATTGTGGTCTGCTGATGGTCCTGTTCAGGCCATCAAGGTGTCTACGACAAGTACTCCTTCGGAACTTGTCTTCTGCGAATCGGTGGAATCCGGGCACAGTTCTCACGACTGGTCCGGACTGATCGCGTCGGACCTGCAGATTCACCGTGAACCCGTTCGAATGGACAGCCAGTGCAAGTACCTGGCGGTGGCTCGAGGCGATGCCGATTTGTACCTGCGTCTGCCGACTCGCAAAGGTTATCAGGAGAAAATCTGGGACCACGCGGGTGGAGTTCTGATCGTGCAGGAAGCCGGTGGTCACGTGACCGACATCAATGGCCAGCTGTGTGATTTTCGCCAGGGCGCATCGCTTTCTAAGAATGTCGGAATGGCTGTCACCAATGGTCGAGTCCACCCGATCGTGATCAACGCGATTGCTCGCCATGCTCCCAAAGACGCATAGAATCCGCCAAAGATCGATGGTTGAATGGTTGCCGGGTTTGTGTGGGAATTGAAACGACTGGGAACAGTCATTTTGCAGTGGGTGAACATCTCGACGGCTCCGTTGTCTTACGAGTGATGTCAACGATATCGCAGTCATTCAGGAAACTCAGAAAGTTCGTCATGTCCTCCGATTCATCTCCTCTGCATTTTGAAACTCAGTGCATTCACGGAGGAGTCCACAAGGATCAGCAGTACAACAGCGTTACGACGCCGATCTACCCGACCTCGACGTTCTACTGGAATTCGCTGGAGAGCCATTCCGGGTATGACTACACACGTTCCGGCAACCCCACTCGCAAAGCGCTGGAAGAAAACATCGCTGCTCTTGAACGGGGCGCGGGCTGTGTCGCGACGTCGACCGGGATGTCCGCCATCCACTGTGCGATGGCCTTGTTTTCCCCTGGTGACCACATTGTTGCTCCGGCCGATTTGTACGGTGGCACGTTTCGGCTGTTTGAACGATTCCTGAAGGAGAAGGGAATCAGCTTTACCTTTGTGGACATGACGGATTCCGCACGAGTCGAAGCGGCGATGACTCCGGCGACAAAGGGAGTTTGGATCGAAACTCCCAGCAACCCGCTCTTGAAGGTCATCGACATTGCAGAGATGGTCAGGATTGCTCGTCGTCATTCCGCCATCACACTGTGCGACAACACGTTCCTTTCGCCTTATCTGCAGCGACCGATTGAGCTTGGTGTTGATATCGTCGTTCATTCGACCACGAAGTACATCAACGGACATTCCGACGTCGTTGGTGGCTGTGTCGTTTCTGCATCACAGGAACATGCAAAAAAGATTGCGTGGATCTGCAACGCACTGGGGCTGGCATGTTCGCCATTTGATGCGTGGCTGGTTTTGCGAGGCATCAAGACTCTGGGCTGCCGCATGGATGCTCAACAGGCGAACGCCATGGCGATTGCCCGTTTCCTCGAATCTCATCCGCTGATTGAACGAGTGTACTATCCGGGGCTCGAATCGCATCCTCAGCACGCCCTCGCGAAGGCCCAGCAAAAAGGCTTCGGCGCGATGCTGTCTTTTGATACGAAGGACGGTCGTGTCACAGCGGAGAGAGTCTGCATGAAGTCGAAGCTGTTTGATGTGGCCGAGTCGCTGGGCGGGATTGAGTCACTCATTTCGTTCCCGGTCACAATGAGTCACGCCTCCATGACGCCGGAAGCCAGAGCCGCAGCGGGCATCACGGAAAAAACCGTGCGAGTCTCCGTAGGGCTTGAACATGCCGACGACCTGATCGCAGACCTGAAGCAGGCCCTGGACGGCTAGCGGTGACCCTTTTGCCCGAAGTTTCGACGTCGGGCCAACACGATTCCAGCCAGAAGCAACGTCACTGCAATGCCGGCAGGCCTTGTGACTCCGGATTCGAAGATCACAGCGCCGTTGAAGGCAATGAAGAACAGATACAGATGCAACACGAGCTGCATCCAACGTGGTCGTTGTTCATAGCCCGCCGGAGCCAGCCAGTACCAAAGCACATCGGCGACCCAGAGAACCATGAACAGGTAACTGAAGTAAAGACCTTCCCCAAACGCCCAGCCGATCAGATCCTTTGTTTGCTCCGCAGTGCTCTGAATGGCCTCCGCATGACTCCAGTGATGAGCATAATGAAAGGCAGCCGCGACATGAGCCACGAAGGCCACGCAACCAGTCGTCCATAATCCACGTAACCAGAAACGCCACGCGGAACCCCGAAACCCCAACAAGAGCAAAAGCACGGTCGCCGCGTAGCACAGAAGCGCGACGCGGACCGTCCAGTGAATGATGTGAATTCCAGGGCCCATACGGCAATGTGGAAAAGCTGTTTGAACACTGCGAAACGCAGGGAACGACGACCAATGCAGCGAATGTTAGTCGTGGCAACAGACTTTCCAAAGTCCCCGCGCCAGGAGGGGAGTTTTCGCGATGAAGCGGCTTGCCAGCATTCTCGTTCGCCCACCAGGAGCCTCGCCCTCGCCTGATGACCATGGTATCGTTCCGGCGGCTGGCTGAGCGGATGACTGGTCGGTCGTCAGTCACTGCATTCGTCGCCAGACATTGTCCGATCTATTCGCGAGGTTGAATCATGCTTCGAGTTCCAGCCAGTCACTGGCTGCGTCGTCCGCTGTACGCGTCGACGTCTGCTCTCGTCCTGTCGCTCTGCGCGGCGGGGTATTCCTTTACCGTTCCTTTTTCGTCAGGCCCGCTTACTGTGATTCCGGAACCTCCTAATTCCCTGCCCGCTGACAATCCGTTCGCCGCTCCCAGTACGCTGCAGTATCACGCTCCGGCCTTTGATCGTATCAAAGACGATCACTACCGCCCGGCGCTGCTGGAAGGAATGCGGTTGCAGCTGGAAGAGATGACTGCGATCGCGAATCAGGCTGACGCGCCGACATTTGAGAACACCATCGTGAAGATGGAAGAGTCAGGGGCGTTGCTGACACGAGCACGCAATGTGTTCTCCAACCTGACTTCGTCTCACAAAAGCGAAGCGATGCAGAAGGTTGAAACGGAACTGGCTCCTTTGCAGGCGGCGCACTCCGACAACATCCTTCTGAACAAGAAGCTCTACGGGCGCGTTAAGACACTTTGGGACAATCGTGCCACGCTGAATCTGAAGGCCGACCAGCAGGAAGTCCTGAAACAGCACTATGAGAACTTTGTTCGTGCGGGAGCCCAGCTCAACGAACAGCAGCAGTCTCGTATTCGTGTTCTGAATGAGCAGCTTTCCAAGCTGGAGACTCAGTTCGAAGAGAATCTTCTTGCGATCACGAAAGAGCGGTCCGTGATCGTGGACGACGTGAAACTGCTCGACGGAATGTCGGCCGGCGATATTGCCGCTGCGGCTGACGGGGCAAAAGAACGGGGACTCGAAGGCAAGTATCTGCTGGAGATTACCAACACGACTCGCGTTCCCATTCTGACCTCACTGAACAATCGCGAGATGCGAAAGCGAGTCTGGGAAGCGTCGGCTTTCCGAGGACTTGGGCGAGACGGTGGGATCGATAATCGTGCGCTAATCCTTGAGATTGCTCAGCTGCGAGCCGAACGAGGGGAACTGCTCGGATTCCCAAACCATTCGGCCTACAAGCTGCAGAACCAGATGGCTGAAACTCCTGAAGCCGCCACAAAGATGCTGACGGACCTTGTGCCGGGTGTCATGAAGCGCGTGAAAGAAGAAGCCGCTGACCTGGAAGCTATGATTCGCCAGACCGGCGGGAATCATGAACTGGCTCCATGGGACTGGGAATACTACGCGGAGAAAGTCCGCAAGGCTCGATTTGATGTCGATGAATCTCAGGTGAAGCCTTACTTCGAGCTCAACAGCGTTCTTCAGAATGGTGTCTTCTTCACGATGAAGAAGCTTTACGGGATTGAGTTTCGAGAACGCAAAGACCTGCCGATCTACCAGGCAGATGTTCGAGTGTTTGACGTAATGGACGCTGATGGATCACAGATCGGACTGTATTACCTTGATCCGTTTAAACGCGATTCCAAGCGAGGCGGAGCATGGATGAGCGCCTTTGTGGATCAGTCCGGATTGCTGCATGACAAACCGGTCATCGTAAACGTGCTGAATATTCCTCGACCTGCCGCTGGTGAACCGGCACTGATCAGCTTTGATAACGTGACAACCCTGTTTCACGAAATGGGCCATGCTCTGCACGGCCTGTTTTCAGATGTCACCTATCCGTCCGTTGCCGGCACGAATACTCCTCGCGACTTCGTCGAGTTCCCATCAACCGTGGAAGAAGACTGGGCGATTCAGCCCGAGATCCTTGCGAACTACGCACGGCACTACAAGACCGGCGAGCCGATTCCGACGGAGCTGCTGAACAAGGTGATTCGAGCCAGCAAGTTCAATCAGGGATTCGATACGCTGGAATATCTGGCCGCAGCATTGCTGGACCTTGAATGGCACGCGCTCGGTTCGACTCAGATTCCGACGGACGTCGAAGCGTTCGAAGCGGCTGCGTTAAAGAAGCACGGGATTGATTTCGCCCCGGTCCCACCGCGATACCGGACAGCCTACTTTGCTCACATCTGGTCCGGCGGATATTCATCAAGCTATTACGCGTACTTGTGGAGCGAGGTCCTGGCAGCTGACGCCTTTGCCTACATGATGGAAACCGGCGGCTGCAAACCGGAGATTGGCAACAAGTTCCGGAACGAAGTGCTGTCTCGGGGAAGCAGCCGAGAGCCTATGGATTCGTACAAGGCATTCCGAGGGCAGGCACCCACCGTTGATGCACTGCTGAAGCGTCGAGGCCTCAAGTAGGCAGCAGTTCGTTGGGGTCTTGCTCTGCCTGAGGCCGTGATGCTCGATGACAAACAGAAAAGGCCGGACATGGTTGACCCATGTTCCGGCCTTTTTTCATGATCGCTGCAGCTGCCTGCTGGAGCTATTCCACCGCCCCGGCACCAGCACTTGTCGCCGTGCACACGAACTCCAGCCGAGCTGTCACCTTTCCATCAACGCTGACCTTCCCTTTCAGGTAGAACGCGTTGGAGACCTGCTCAGTCAGTTCCGCTGTCACTTCGATCGTTTCCCCCGGACGAATCATCCGACGAAACTGAACGTTGTTCAGACGAGTCACCACAGGAACCTGGTCAGTTCCCGTCGGGACCAGTCGGGAAATCAGTACCGCCCCGGCCTGGAAACAGGCTTCGCACTGCAGAACTCCCGGGAACACCGGGAAGTTCGGGTAGTGCCCCTGAAACACCGGGAGCGATGGTGACAGAACCTTTCTGGCAATAATGTGTTTGTCACTGATCTCAGTGACCTCATCCAGCCAGAGAAAGGGATCTCGATGGGGAATGCACTGTTTGATTTCGTCCGTGTTCATCAGAGTTCGATCTTCAGTTCTTCAATCTTGCGGTAAAGGCTGGAAAGACCCAGTTTCAGACGCTTTGCTGCTTCCTTCTTGTCAGGACACTGACGCAGCACGCGAGTGATGTGAAGCCGTTCGTAATGTCGCAGCGCGGAGCGCAGGTCATCGGTATCCGGCAGCGAAGAACCGCCGCCCAGCAGATCTGGTGGCAGATCATTCGGGGTGATTTCTTCCGCTTCGCACATCATGACGGCACGTTCGATAGCGTTATCCAGCTGTCGAACATTGCCCTTCCAGTGAGCCGCCATCAGAGTTCGGATGGTCTCGCTCGTTGCTCCGGAGACACGCTTACCCATCGCTTCGCGATGTCGCACGATAAAGTATTCTACCAGCTCCGGTATATCGTCCAGGCGTTCTCGCAGTGCCGGGATGCGAATCTTCACACCATCAAGACGATAGAAGAGGTCTTCCTGGAAATTGCCTTCCTGAACTTCGTGCCCAAGATCTTTTGAAGTTGCAGCGATGATGCGGGCCTGAACTTTGACCGGCTTGGTGCCACCGACCGGCGTCACTTCCGAATATTCAATGGCTCGCAGGATTTCGGACTGTGTTCCCGGCGGCAGTGAAGCGATCTCATCCAGGAACAAAGTTCCGCCACCAGCCGTCACGAGTGCACCAGCCTGGCCGTCCTTGGTTCCAAACAGCTGAGATTCCAGCAGTTCGACCGGACGAGTTCCACAGCTGACCGCCATGAACTTTTCGTCCTTGTTCGGTCCCGCCACATGAATCTCGCGAGCAAACAATTCCTTGCCCGTACCCGTTTCACCCACCAGCAGCACATTGGAATTGGTCGCGGCGACCTTGCGGATCGTCTTCAGCAGTTCCTGAACAACGGCGCTTGAACCAACAACCTGGTCAAATCCCGCGCTGCGAGCCAGGTCTTTGCGAAGTCGCTGGTTCTCGCGATACAGGTCCTGGAACTTGAACAGACGCTGCATGCGTTTGACGAGCTCTTCGAAACGCACTGGCTTCACGAGGTAGTCAAACGCACCGGCCGTGAACGCTTCAACAGCATTTTCGACGGTTGCATAGGCCGAAATGATCATGACAAACATCGCGGGATTGATGCGATGCAGCTGTCGAAGAACTCGGACGCCGTCCCCGTCTGGAAGCTGAATGTCACAAATGCCGACGTCGTAGTCACGTTCCTGAGCAATGCGAATCGCCTCGGCGGCTGTTGCAGCTGCTCGAACTTCAAACCCTTCGCCCATCAGAAACTCAGTCAGGGTTTCTCGAATGATGGGTTCGTCTTCGACAATCAGCACTGACTTTCGTTGAGCAATCGTTCCGGACACTGTTTGCTATTCTCCCAATGGACGATCGAATGTTCTGACGGGCCCCTGCAAACATATGTCAGTTGCAGGCCGCGACCGTTCGTTCCAAGGATGCCGTTGAAGGTCACCGTCAGGCAGACTCGCACAGCACGAGCCTGACTACCCAGGAACACCAGAGCCATTAACCCAGACTTCGGTCAGCCTGTGTCCAGGTTGGCTCGGCAAAGAACCAACCCCTCGCTCTGGCGTTCTTAAACTACTTTCGAATGTAAAGAACGTGACACCATGGTACGTTGAGGTACAGAATTCCCACCTGGAACGTTGTGTTTTCCAAGGTTTCCCCGAAAACTTCCCGCCGTCAGGAAAAATGTGCGGCTGGCACGCCACTTTCGTGCGGGCATACCCAGCTTTGCCTGAATCAGGCGTTTCTCACCACATCACGCGCGTGGCACCGAGTTCAGTATCGTTGATGTGACAGTCGCACCGGGATACTCGCAGGCGGCGAGAAGTCGAGGAAGCGACGTCAGGATCCGCTGAGCATGTTCCGGGTTTACGGCCTCCAAAGGTGGCGCAGTCACCGACTGGCACAGCCCGCACTCCTGCATCGCCAGCTTCAGCCCGGGAATTAGCTTCATCTGTCCGTGTTCATTTCGATACACGGACGCAAACAGGTCCGCGATTGTGTCGTTCCAGTGCTGAATCTCCGCCGAGTCACCTCGGACCGCTGCGGAATACAGGCGCGTGTAAACGATTGGCAGCAGATTGGCCCCGCCACACACGCCGCCTTTGGCGCCCAGCGACACCGCTTCAGCGAGTCGTTCTTCGGGCCCCATGAAGATGTCGAAGTCTGATCGATGCCTGTATTTTTCGCACAAGGACCGGAAGTAGTTCATCTCGCCGCCACTATCCTTGATGCCAGCCACGTTGGGATGGTGAGACAGCGAATCAACAATCTCCAGAGACAGCGTGACTCCGACACACCCAGGCATGTTGTACAACATCACGGGCAACGGGGATTCATCGGCCAGCTTTCTGAACCACGCCTCGAGTGCTGGCTGACCCACATCAAAATAGAATGGCGCCGCCGCAACGATTGCTGATGCTCCGCAGCTCGCCGCGTGTTCTGCAAGCGCCAGCGATTCCGACAGGCACGAATCCGTGACACCTACCAGGACCGGTTGCCTTTCGCTGGCCGCTTCACACGTTCGCTCGACCATTTCATAGCGAATCTGGTAGTTCACCGAGGGGCCTTCGCCTGTCGTTCCAAGAACGAACAGGCCGGACACGCCGCCATCCAGAAGGTGCTCTGTGATTCGATCCACGGCCTCGACATCAAGCTGATCGTGGGACAGCAAAGGAGTGACGACGGGGGGAATAACTCCGGAGAATCCTGACATCTCAACAGTCCTGTGACTTCAACGTGGGGGGTGAACGTTGACAAAGTATGCACCTATGTCCGCTTCGAACCAGCAATTTCCACGAGAGTTGGGCAAACTGATCCCGCAAGCCGGTGCGAAGTCACAACTCAGGCCAATCGATCCTTCTGGGGAATCTGTCTGGCCTTTCCGGTTCGTAGGTCGTTCTGCATTTGTCCGGTTGGTGCCGATCGGGAAAACCGGGCAACATCGATCGATTCAGGATTCCGGTTTCCAGCAAGGTCCCGAAGTCGAAGTTAGTGAACCTGAATATCAACCGGCGAACGTCCGAAACCTTGATTGCCTGACTTCGGCAGTTTATGCCGCTCCGGAACGCTGATCGTTCATTCCTCCTAAGTCATAGAGCTTCTGAGACTTGGAAGATTTTTTGTACGGGCGAACACCCTGTGGTGTTTCCCTGTTTTCGGAGCGGAAAACAAGCCGGAGTTGACCTGTTGGGCAAAAAGTGAATAGTGCGACGGTAAGGATGCTGAGGAAAGCTGAGAACTGGGGAGTTTTCAGCGTTCGATGACTCAAGGGTCTCCCGGGAGTTTTTCCTGGGAAAACAAGTTGCATCCTGGTTCAATGTGGCCTGCCTTTTCCGGCTGGTTTCATTGTGGGACAAGTTCTTGGTGTCAAATGCGAAGGGCTTATGCGCTGACAACCGCGTGTTGTGAGTGCCATTGTTCCTTTCGTTGACCTACTGTTGAACAGGGGACGTAATGTACACGCTGTTGACTGGTGCAACCGGGCTGGTAGGACGCTATCTCGTTCGTGATCTTCTTTTGAACGGCCATGAGCTGGCTGTTGTTGTGCGTCCTTCGCGACGCCAGTCTCCTCGGGAGAGAATCGAGGGGATCCTTCAGCATTGGGAAGCCGAGCTGGGACGTCCATTGCCACGTCCTGTGGTGTTGTCCGGCGATATCTCTGAACCCGGATTTGGATTGAGCGAAGAAGACCGTGAATGGGTCAAGGCTCATGTCACCAGCATCATCCACAGTGCGGCCATTCTGGAGTTCTACGGAAAGGACCGCGCTGGTGAGCCATGGCGATCCAACCTGAACGGCACGCAGAACATGATTCAGCTGTGCCGTGAACTCGAGATCAAGGACATTCATCACGTCTCAACGGCTTACGTTGCAGGTCTTCAGACCGGACGAGTGATGGAAGACAGCCTGGATGTTGGTCAGTCATTCCGAAATGACTACGAAGAAAGCAAGTTCCTGGCGGAAAAGCTGGTTCGTCAGATCGACTTCGCAGATCACGTCACCATCTATCGCCCAGCGGTGATTTCCGGTGACTCGCTGACGGGATACACGAACACATACCACGGAATCTACCTGTACCTGCGATTGCTGGCTCTGATGATTCCGGCGATTCCACCAGGACCGGATGGCAAGCGTCACACCCCGGTTCGCCTGCGAATGACGGGTGAAGAGCGACGAAACATCATTCCGGTGGAATGGGTTTCCGCCGTGATGTGTCGGATCTTTGAAACGCCGGCAGCTCGTGGCAAGACATTCCACATCGCTCCGGACAATCCGATCAGTGCACGCCAGATGATTGAATACTGTGGTGAGTATTTCAATTCAACGGGCGCGGAGTTCTATGGCCATGGAGATCCTCTGCAGGAAGTCGACCGTTCAGTCAATGAAGATCAGTGGATGTTCGAACGCCTGATCCGTGAGAACGCCGAAACGTACGCTCCGTACGAGCGAACGGATAACATCTTCGACATGACGAACCTCAAGACGTTCGCTGGCGACATCGTATGCCCGGACATCGACAAGACGGTTATCTTCCGTTACATCGATTACGGCAACGAAGACCGCTGGGGCAAGCGAAAGCCGGAACCGGTTCGAGTCAGCTTCTGGGCTGAAGACCAGCTCTCAGGGGCAGCCAGCCGTGCTGGCGAAGCGGCAACAGTCGTTGGCGTTGACGTTGTGGGATCCGGCGGCGTGCAGCTGACTCTGCATCTGAACGGCCAGTCCCTCGTTTCTGTCGAACGCGGGCTGCCGGAAGGGGATGTTCCTTTGCTGACAATCTCCAGCAACGACCTCGCGGCTGTCTCACGCGGCGAGCGTTCCGCAGAAACACTGCACTCCGCATGGCAAAACTGCAACGCCAATCAGGCACGAGAACTCTCTGATGCTCTGGCGGCAAGCGTGACATCAGAAGTGGTTGGCAGCCGCGGATAACTCGTGACGGTTTACCCTGAGACCCACAGAAAGCCCGGAACTTTGTTCCGGGCTTTTTTGTTACGTGAATCGACGAGCAGCGAACGACCGACAGAGAATCCTGATCTGAGAACTCTGATCTGAGAAACCAGTGTCGTCCGCCGAACGAGAAGCACAAAATCTGTGGCCTGAGGTCACGTTCAAGACACCAGTGCGTGGGCATTCTGGAGCAAACGCCCGTTATCGTTTTCGCTTCCTGCGAGACGGAGACTGTCCTCTCTTTGCGAAGCCGGGCTCGGACGATCCCTCGTCGTCCGGAACGGGCTGGCCCATTTTCTTTCGCAGGTCGCTGATGCGATCTCGCAGCTGCGCGGCTCGTTCGAAGTCCAGTTGTTCGGCAGCGGCCAGCATTTCGGCTTCAAGTTCGCGCAGAAACTCCTGAGTCACGAACTGAGATTCCGCATTGATGCCGGCGGATTCGCGTTCCACTCTTCGCGCCTGGATTTCTTCTTCGATACCGCGACGGATGGCTTTGCGAATCGTCTCTGGCGTAATTCCGTTGGCTTCGTTGTATTCCATCTGAAGTTTGCGGCGCCGGTTGGTTTCGTCAATGGCTCGCTGCATGCTCTCTGTCACGGTGTCGGCGTACAGAATGACTTTGGCGTTCACGTTTCGAGCCGATCGCCCAATCGTCTGAATCAGGCTGGTTTCACTTCGCAGGAAGCCCTCTTTGTCCGCGTCCATGATGGCGACGAGAGACACTTCAGGAATATCAAGGCCTTCGCGGAGAAGATTCACGCCGATGACTGCATCGAACTTCCCTTCACGCAGCTCGCGAAGCACTTCGACTCGTTCCACGGCATTCAGTTCAGAATGCAGCCACTGACACTTGATGCCTTCTTCCTTCATGTAACCCGTCAGATCTTCCGCCAGCCGCTTAGTCAGTGTCGTGATGAGGACTCGTTCGTTAACTGCCGTTCGCTCGCGAACCTGTTCGAGCAGATGCGGGACCTGACCTCGGGCCGGAACAACACTGATCTCCGGGTCGACCAGCCCGGTTGGCCGAATCACCTGCTCGACAACTTCACCGCCGGTCTGATCCAGCTCCCAGTTGCCCGGAGTGGCCGATACGAGCACTCGATAGGAAGGCTTTGTGTTCCATTCGTCAAACTTCAGAGGACGATTGTCCTTCGCCATCGGCAGGCGAAATCCATGATCCACCAGAGTGGTCTTCCTCGCGTTATCACCCGCGAACATGGCTCGGATTTGAGGAATCGTCACGTGTGATTCGTCAACGAAGATCAAAAAATCTTCGGGGAAGAAGTCGTACAGAGTATACGGCGGCTCGCCGGGCTTTCGTCCCGCAAGTGCTCGGCTGTAGTTTTCGATGCCAGGGCAGAATCCGGTCTCTTTCATCAGTTCCAGATCGTGGCGAGTTCTGGCGGCGAGTCGCTGAGCTTCGAGGAGTTTGCCTTCTTTCTCGAACGCTGCGAGTGACGCATCCAGCTCTTCCCGAATCTCATCCAGCGCGGCATCGATACGGCTTTGAGGAAGAACAAAGTGCTTGGCCGGATAAATGTAGATTTCCCGCAGCGACTGCGATTCCCGCCCGGACACCGGATCAATCATGCTCAGCTTTTCAATCTCATCGCCCCACAGCTCGATGCGATAAGCAAACTCTTCGTACGCCGGCCAGCATTCAATCACGTCGCCGCGAACTCGAAACTTTCCCCGAGCCGGATCGAAGTCATTGCGGTCGTATTGAATATCAATCAGCCTCATCAGCAAATTGTCTCGATCCACCTGCTGCCCGACATGCAGCGGGACCATCATGTTCAGATAGTCCTTGGGCGAACCCAGCCCGTAAATACAGCTGACACTGGCCACCACGATCACATCGTTTCGACTGACCAAAGCGCTGGTTGCCAGCAATCGCAGACGATCGATCTCCTCGTTGATCGAGGCATCTTTTTCGATGTAGATGTCTCGCTGAGGAATGTAGGCTTCCGGCTGATAGTAATCGTAGTAGCTGACGAAGTACGTCACGGCATTGTTTGGAAAGAACTCGCGAAACTCCGAATACAACTGAGCCGCCAGAGTCTTGTTGTGGGACAGAACCAGCGTCGGCTTCTGGATGTGCTGAATCACGTTCGCCATCGTGAAGGTCTTGCCGGATCCTGTGACACCCAGCAGCACCTGCGTTCGCTTGCCGTCCAGAATGCCATGCACAAGCGATTCAATTGCCTTTGGCTGATCACCAGCGGGCGCGAATTCGCTGACCAGTTCAAACTTCTGATCACGTGCGAACATCATGGAGAGATTCCAGTCAAAGCAGCAAAGGACGCGGACAAGTTCCCTGCGACAGACCTGCACAGGAGGTCGGCCTGCGGTTCAGTAACGCTCAGCCGAACGTGATCAAAGATCGAGCAGGGAAAACTTCTGGCCGGGATGAAGGACCATGGGTTTTGCCTGAGTCTTCGAACGGATCATGTCGGCCCAGCGGCCCGCATCCTGGGCGATCAGCGGAAAGGTATTGAAGTGTCCGGGAATCACGATCTCCGGACGCAAAAACTGAGTGGCTCGAACGGAGTCTTCCGGCCCCATGGTGTAGTTGTCGCCGATGGGCAGAATCGCCACTTTCAGCCCTTCCTCGCCGATCAGAGTCATGTCGTAGAAAAGCCCGGTATCACAGGCGTGGTAAATGTTGCCAACCGCGGTCTTGAACAGCAGCCCAACGGGATTGCCGCCATACGAACCATCCGGCAGTTCTGAACCATGGTGAGCAATTGTCAGTTTCAGAGTTCCGAAGTCAAATTTATGACTGCCACCGATATGCATATCGTGAGTTCGAGGCACACCGTGCTTCTTCAGCCAGTTGCAGATTTCGAAGTTCGAGATCACAACCGCATTGGTTCTCTTTGCAATCTCAACCGTGTCGCCGACGTGGTCACCATGTCCGTGTGAAACGACGATGTAGTCGGCCTCAACCGTGTCTGCAGAAATCGTCGCCAGCGGATTTCCGGTGAGGAACGGGTCTACCAGGATCTTTTTTCCTGAAATCTCATACAGGAAAACGTTGTGACCGAAAAAAGTAATCGAGGTACTCATGGCAAACCTTCGGATGAGGATCTTGGTCCCGTTGCGTTTGCCGCATTGTAGCACAGCAGTGCAGTCATTCCATGACCTGCCGTTCGCCGACCTGGCAATGGCTCCCGGCACGTGGAGTTTCGATGATTCAGAAAGTGACCGGTCGCCAGCCCGCGCGAGCATTCGGCGAGATGGCCTGCGTCATTCCGTCGCAATGCAATACAGCGAATCGATTCCACGGATGATCAATGCCCCATTCGCTGCAGCGGGAGTCGCCCAGACGGTTTCCCCGATCTCACCTTTGCCGGTCACCTTGAATTCAGGGCCAGCCTGAATTGTGAGCGATTTGCCATTCTCATCGATCAGGAACACACTGTCTCCGATCAGAATGGGACAAGCGGCGACCATATCCAGACCTGGCAGACGAGTCTGATACAGGCGTTCTCCATCAGACGCACGGAAGCACTTCAGGATGTTGTTCTCGGTGGAATAGATGTAATCACCAGATGATACCGGTGATGCCATGCCCGGTCCCTGGCGTTCCTGAAGCCACGCACAGGCTTCAAACTTCTCGTTCTTCTTTTCCGGTTCAATGTCGCCCTCGGCTCCCGGCTTGACGGCGAACAGGGGGCCCTTCGAAAACGGATCGCTGCCGCCAAAGTACAGTTGCTTCGGATCGCAGGCCGGTGAGCATGCTGTTGCCGCCTTCACTTTGCGAAGCGTCCAGAACACATGGCCTGTCATCGGGTCCAGACTCTCGATCTGCTCACCACCGGAGACGATCAATTCCGCTCGAAGTTCGTTCTTCCAGACCAATGGAGTACTCCACGACGTCAGTGCCTCAGGGCGCTCGTACTTCCATTTTTCCTGGCCAGTCTTTGCATCAAGGCCGTAAACGACCGCTGACTGTTCGTTGAAATTCTGGACGAAAATCATGCCTGAAAAACCAGCAAGAGAACTTCCGGTTCCGAATCCGTTCGATGTCTTGAAGACTCCGACATCCCGCGTCCATCGCACGGTACCCTCATGGGAAACGCCGGCGACAATCCCGGCCGCACCGAAGTAAACACTAACACCATCCTCATCAACAGATGGCGATTCTGTCGCCCATGAATTCGAAGGATGAATCGGGAACCGGGGCTTACCTTCCGTGATCGTCTGTTCCCAGAGCAGTTTGCCATCGTTCAGGCTCAGACAGAACAGCTTCCATTGCATGACGACATCCGGAGCCTTGGCGAACAGGCTGACGCCCATGCTCTGCGGAGACTTCAGTCCGTCGGCAAAGTTGGCCGGACGAATGTCCTGTTCCGCTGTTGCCCCGGTCAGGTAGATTCGATCTTTCCAGATCACGGGCTGTGACCAGCCAGCACCGGGGTTTGGAACTTTCCACCGCACTCCGGAGTCTCTGGACCACGATTCAGGAAGCCGTGACTTTTCTGTCACACCATTGCCCGAGTTGCCTCGAAACTGTGTGAAATCGTCCGACATCCCGCTTACGGTCACGAACAACAGGCAGAAGATAAACAGCAGCGGATTCTTCATCGGACACCTGAACAGGCGGTAGAAACAAGTCGATTCGGTGGAAGAACTTACCCACCAATACGATATGTTGTAGGAACTCCTTCCGATTCGGCAACGCCTCATGTGATGGCGAAAACAATCGGGTTTTGAACAGAATTCACTGCACTCATCAGCGAATCTGGTGTCCAGGATTGCAACCGGGTGTCCCGGACGGCAACAGCCAGAGAACGGTTCCAGTGGGATTCGGGTGCTGAATGCGGCTAAACTCTGTGTCAGACACAGCTGGATCCCCTCCAATAATCCTCTTCACGGAGTTTCAAAGTGCGCCCGGGAAATGATGAGTATGCAGAGTTCTACGCAGGCTATGTTTCGAAAGTTCCCGAGACGGAAATTCTGCCGGTCCTCAGGCAGCAGTTAACGGATGTCGTCAGTTTCTGGCGCAGCATTCCGGAGAGTCTGGCCACCGCCGTTCACGCCCCCTACACCTGGAATGTCCGGCAGGTCATCGACCATTTGCTGGATGGCGAGCGGATCTTTGGTTACCGCCTTCACAGAATTGCTCGCGGGGACCAAACGCCTTTGCCAGGCTTTGACGAAAACCACTACGCGATTGCATCGGAGGAACACCCCGCGCCGCTCGCGGACATCACGACCATGTTCGAGCATATCCGATCCGCGAATGTGCTCTTCCTCCAAAATCTGTCGTTAGAGGCATGGCTTCGTACCGGGACGGCAAGTCAATCTCGCATTTCCGTTCGAGCACTCGCGTGGATTCTGGCGGGGCACATTCGCCATCACGATGAGATTCTGCGGCGGCGACTGGCGCGCTGACCAACGCGATCAAGGATGCCGTCAGGGTCACAGGGTTTCTGCATGGCAGAGGTCGTCTTTGTCAACCTGCTTCCTGAGCGTTGCGGCCGAGTGCGATGTCAAAGTCATTCATGGCGGGAACCATCATGGCGACCGCCGTGAATCCATAGGCCAGGCAAATCCAGAAGCAGACGCCAAGGTTACCGCCCAGCAGGAACTCTGTGATCGCATAGAATGTCAGGAACGGCAGGACGAGC
Source organism: uncultured Chitinophaga sp. (assembly GCA_964538835.1). Taxonomy (GTDB): domain Bacteria; phylum Planctomycetota; class Planctomycetia; order Planctomycetales; family Planctomycetaceae; genus SXXK01. The sequence goes on from CAZIGZ010000064.1 coordinate 19,455, forward strand.
GACGCCAGCGTCAGGGCATTCGATGGGTTGCGATATGTGAGCGAAGAATACAACCCCAGGCTTCCAAATCCGATGAAGAGGATGAAGCTCTGAAGCTGAATCGCGAACGACGATCGAGCTTCCACCAGAAGCAGCATAAACACAAAGATGCCGATGAACAGGAAGAACATCGTTCCCAGGCTGTGCGCAATTGCCTGCCGCGAATTTTCGTAACTCAGTCCGGCATGCAGCCCGAGCGTGACGGCAAAGATGGTCAGCACAACGTAGGCGAAGGCAACGTAAATTGCGTTCTCCACGGTCAGGCCGGGAATTCGGCCGGCGAAGAGCATGACGCCAGTCAGCACGAGCGGCAGAACGATCATCTCCCGGGCGTTCCAGAGGGCTCCGCCAATCTTGCCGAGGATAAACTCCCAGGGACGAAGGTCTGTCACCAGCAGGATTTCCAGAGTTCTGCCGTCGCGCTCGTTCGTAATCGAAGTGACAGCCTGAGCATTGCAGAGCAGCAGGCTAAGAATGCCCACGCCCAGCAGCGAAAACGCCGGTGCGGAGACCATGCCCAGAACCAGCCCCGTCTGTTCGGATGACGCAGGTCGCAGAATCGAAGCGGCGGCAATGACCATGGCCAGAATGACATAGGCCAGCTTGATCCAGACCATTCGGCGGCCGTACGCTCGTGTTCGCATTTCACGCCAGATCACAGGCTGATTCCAAACCTTGCGATGGGTTCGGGAGCGAATGGCTTGAACGTCAGCGGTTTTGACTTCGTCCGATTCCGTTGCTGATGAGTCTTCCGCGACGGATACATAAACATCCTTCGACGGGTTCCAGACACGCATCCGATACACCGTCCAAAAACTCAGAAAACCGGCAATCGCGAGCAGGGTAAGGACCGACGGCCATGCAGACACCGATGTGATACCCTGAACGTTGGCGTTCAGAGGATTCAGCACCTGGAACATACCGGAGTACGGCGAGATCCGGGCGATCTGACCGCCAGCAATGGATCCCAGAGTTTCAGCAACAAGGACAAACAGCACTACGCCAAGAACGCTGATGGCAAGAGTCTGAAAGGTCTTCTCACGCCAGAAAGCCACCAGGCATCCCCAGCTTCCGGCTGCGAACGTTGCTGACAGCACGATGGCCTGCGACCAGAGAATCTGGTCCCAGGTCACTCCCCCCAGCAGTCGCAGGATGCAGAACACGGGCCATGAGACGGCCAGAAGAACAACCACATTCAGCAAACTCGCCAGGAGCTTGCCGATGGCGAGTTCATAATTCCGAAGGTCTGTCATCAGGAGCAGAATCAGGGTCTTCCTGTCTTTCTCCTGAGCGACCAGCGATGCTGAAAACAGCGTTGCGAAGAACAGACTAAGTGTCAGCTGCAACAGAGCGAACACGCGAAACGTCAGCGCACTGAATGACGCCACGTCACTGGCGAACAAAACGTCCTGGAAACCAATGGTGGCCTGCCGAATGCTGTAAAACAGAATCAGCAGAGCCGCGACAAAACCGGATCGCATCAGGTAGTGGCTGAGCCTGCGCGGGGCTGTCAGAACTTCTCGTTCAAAGATCGGGCCAACAGCCACAACTCATACTCCACAGGAGGATACTATCGGCCTATTTGACGATTTCGAGTTTCCATCAGGAACGTTCGCTCGGCGTCCGGACGAGAAATATCATGAGAATCCCAAATCTTCTTCAGGGGGAACTCTTTGGGTACCTCACGGCTATTCTGCTGATGAACGACCAACCAATACTGCACTACCAACAGGCACTGATCGACATAATCACCATCAAAAAACATATGAGAGTACTTCTGCTCCAGCTCAGCCCACTGCTTTTGGGCATCATTCAGAAGCCTCTCCGCATCTGAAACTTCCAGAGAGCCGTCGGCACCGACCCGGTCAAATCCGCGTCCTTCGTTATAGGCCTTCTTTGCCAGATAGAGCGACTTTCTCGCGTTCACCATAAGTGGATCTCGCTCGATATCTGCAAAGTCTCGCCAATAGCGGAAATTCGTCATATCAAGGTTCTGTGCCCAGATTCGCCGCTGTTCATTAAGCGGAATGCCGTTCTCTTCGGCAAGTTGCTTCAACTCATCTTCAGTACTATTAAGAATGTATTTGTGATTATAGAGACCACTAAACTTCATTTTACCATAAACATCCATCCATTCTTTATAGGCTCGATCAAACGCAGCAACGTGTTCCTCGAAAAGACCCTTCTCAGCCCTCGTCTGCGCATAGCTCAGTAGGGCTCTTGCAGGTCCTTGACGAAAGAAGACCTGAGTCATTCCTTCAACGCCATCCACGCCGTCATTATCATCCTTCTCGTTGGCATCTACAAACCAGTCGTAGGCAACCAGGAAACTGTCTTTGCCTTCGGGGTTGATTGCCGGATCCGGTCCAGGCACACCCGGGGCAGTTTCGAACTTTCTGTCGGGATCTTTCTCAAAGAACTCACGGAAGAACTTCTTTTCATCGGCTACCCCCATCTTCGTAGAGACAAAGTCGCCGACGTTTCTGAATAGAATAGGCACCGACTGATTCCGCTCAGTGCCCTCAATGAGGAACTTAATGCCCTCTTTCACCCAATAGAATCGGTCATCGACACGGTCCCATTCTCTTGAGACATTGAAAGCAAGATTCCATCCCTGAAACTTCCAGATTTCAACGTAATGGGGCTGGAGTAGAATAATCGAGTCAACAGTGGTTCTCAATTTCGCCCATTGCTTCATTTCCTGATACTCGATAGCCCTGAGGTGAAGCAGGCTTGAAGCAGGGCCTCTGAGGCCGAGCAAGACGAGATTCATGGCCGCGCTCGAAGGGTCTACCTTCCCCAGTGTTGCTTCTCCGAGATCATACTGTTGTCGCATCTGAGAGAGAACACCGACGCTGGTTGCACCATTCGCCTTGTCACTGACTGATGAGGGGAATCCGAGATAAACCACTGGCCCCAAAAGCAATACGATACCGGCGGCGTAAATCAACTTGTTTTGACGGGACGTCAGTCTCATTACTTCGCCTCCAGTTCGCGAAATTTCAAAATGGCACCGGCGATAAGCACACAAGGCAAGAGGAAGCCGAGAAGTACAAAAGCCGCAGGAAGTACAGCGTCCCGAATCGGAACATCGAATCGATTCTCAACAAACGCGGAGGCTCGATTGAACGTTCCAAAATCGGGGACGATGTTGCTGAACACCCAGAGAATCCCCTCGAGACCCTTATCAGCTCCCTTCACGACTGCCTGAGCTGTCTCAGACACATCCATGCCGACCTGCGGATTGCGATGCTGTGCCAGCAGTACTGCAGACTCGAGAGTTCCCATACCCTGCTCAACGCCGGCAAGTTTGCGGATCATGAAATCATGAAAGAACTGTCCCACAAGGAAGAACGTCAAGGTTACAAACAACGCCACTGGCCCCTTCACAGTACAGCTGACTGTGACCCCAAGGACAACCACCAAGAGCAACATCATGGCCGTCGTGGCCATAACCTTCACAAATCCGATGGTAAACGACACGCTCTGCTTCCGGACAAACAGGTCCGGACGAGCCATTCCCAGGTACATCTGATCGTTCATGCAGGCGACCTCGACTCGGAGATACCCTTCCTGCGCGACATCATTCACAATGTCCTTCTCAATCTTCCAGCCTTCCGGATCTTCCGAGACAAGTTTTTCGCTGCGAATCAGGTCATCAAAGAAAGCAAAAAGTGACTCACCGCTTCGCGTCTTCAATTTCCCCTCTGCGATCTGAAGGCGACCTTCATTGAGTTGCTCTTCCAGCACCACAACAAGTCTTTCAGCGTTCAAAGATGAAATTAAAGCGTCCTTCGTGAGCGTTTCGTACAATGTGGGATGCAATCGCCCCTCACTTACAGTGACCCCGCGACCGTTGAGAAGTTCGATCTGAGCCGACAGATATCTCGCTAGTGTTTCATAGTCTGCGACATAGCGGATCTTTCGGGGTATCCGAGTAACATTCACAGACTCTTCGAGATCATGATACTCAGCGACGTGGAATGGCGGTACTGGCACTTCAATCCGAGGAAGTGCCTCAAGGAGATTTATCGAATCCGTCTCAAGTACAACCGCAAGTTCATCGAGAGTGACCGCGAAGTCTTCTCTCGATACCTCATCACGAGAACCCGCTTCAGCGTTT
>CAZIGZ010000064.1:23626-32220 GCA_964538835.1 uncultured Chitinophaga sp.
AACTCGTTGCCCGCGACTGCGCACTTCAGGAAAGCGGCCGCAGAATCTGTAAGTCGTTCGTCTTTTCGGTCCTCAAGCGTCTTTCCAGCAACCTGCAATCCAAATTGAAGACCCACATAGTCGGCAGGACGTAGTTCCTCTGGGGCAGTTCTCATTGTCTTTGCCAGATCGCGGCAGCGTTCTGCAGCGTTCTTAAACTGCCCGTCTCTCAGTGCGTCTGCGAAAGGCCGCAAAGGTACACCCTGGGCAATCAAAGCAAATGCTTCCTCACGCGGATTGTAGGATAATGTGTACTGTGCTTCGACGCCCTTCTGAATGCTCTTTTCTGAACCTTTAATCGTTCGAAATGCCTCAAATCTGCATTCCAGCAACAGCTCTTCTGTACCGTCAGCGGATCTCGTTAGGTCGCTTTCCGTAAACTTTGGAAAGATCCACACCGCCCTCGCCCGGGAGTTTCCAAGGATGTGAGACCGATATGCCCATACATCCCCGACGTTGATCCCCTTTTCTGCAACCTGCCCTTCGGGCGTCAGATAGAACAACTCACCAAACTTCGGAACTCGACAAATGAGCGCCGGTCGAGAACTCTCTGGCAACGTCCGATACAGCCACGCAAGTCCACTAAGACCCATTGCACTCAGCATCACCATCGAAATCAGACCGAGGCCGATGATGCGACCAATCACAATCTCGACACGACGAACTGGTTTTGTCACTACAGTATGCATCGAACGCAGTCGAATGTCTTCGGGAACCGACCAACAACTCAAAAAGATAACGGCTGGCAGAATCAGCCACGTCATTGCCGTCAACAGAAAGGTCACATGCACACTGACCTGAAGTTCGGGGCGTTCATTTGAGTCTGTGATGAACCAACCAGCAAACATCAGAAAAACGGCAAAGGCAACAAACACCGCCGGTGCCTTGCGCCTCAAGGCTTCTTTCAAGGTCAGCCTTGTCACGGCCAGGATTCGGCGGATCGAGACTGTGAACAGGTCTCCCAAATATCCTTTACAACCCTGAATCAGGATCTTCGGCGCATACCGTCCGTTCCTCGCAAAGGTGATCAGGATCGCAAACGCGACAGCAACAACGGCAAAACCTGCCATTAGAAGCAACCACGACCGAACTGCGCCCGCATAGTCGTATGGACGAATATCAAAGTTCATACCAAATGATCCGCTAAGAAATGCTGAGGTCTTCCAATCACGACTGGCGCGAAGAGGCAATTTCTTCGGTTGAGAATCGACGGCCCGGACGCTCGCCGCTTTCACGCACCGTTCGCAGGAACAGCTGTTCCAGGTCCGCGCGAGGACGGCTGAATTCCGCGTCGGTAATCTTGTGCTTCTCCAGAACCTTGCGAATGTCCGCAATCGCTTCTTCACTGAGAGCGCTGGTGCGAATCTGCATTTCATTTCGCATTTCCAGCAGCTCATCAACGCGACCAAGAACCTTCAACTCACCCTGGAACAGCACGGCGATTCGGTCGCAGACGTCCTGAACGTCAGCCAGCTGGTGGCTGCACATCACAACGGTCTTGCCCTGAGCCTTCAGCTGGACGATCAGGTCCTTCATTTCGCGAGTACCGATTGGGTCCAGTCCGCTGGTAGGTTCGTCCAGAAGCACCAGGTCCGGATCGTTGATCAGGGCCTGAGCGAGACCAATTCGACGAGTCATCCCCTTGGAGTATTCCTTCAGCTGACGTCGGCGAGCCTTTCCAAGGCCGACCATTTCGATCAGCTCGTCCGCACGCTTGTTGCGTTCTGCCGCCGTCATGTTGAACAGTCGACCGTAGAAGTCGAGCGTCTCGTCGGCATTCAGAAAACGGTAGAGATAGGACTCTTCCGGCAGGTAGCCGATCTTTTCGTTCTTGGAGACATCCGATGCCGGCTTGCCCAGGATCTTCATTTCTCCGGACGTCGGGAAGAGCAGCCCCAACAGCATTTTCATGGTGGTTGTTTTTCCGGAACCGTTTGGTCCCAGAAGTCCAAAGACCTCACCCTTCATCACGTCCAGACTCAAACTTTTGACCGCCTGGACCTTCTTGCGACCCCAGAAGTCTCGGTAGATCTTTGAGAGATTTCGAATTTCGATGACCGCGTCAGACATTTGGTATTTCGCTCTGAAAATCGTGTTTCCGGGCCAGATCACCCGTAAAAAGCGCAGTACTCCCGCTCTGACGTTACGGTGCAGCTCAGGAAAACGTTGGCACATTTCCCCGGTTGTTCCGCACCGTGAGCCGGAATTTCAGGCCGCAGACTCTACGAAGCCCCATTCGCCGACTCAATAATCCTCCCGGGATTTGGGACGAATCACTCCGGATGCTACCGCTACGACCTGCACAGTTTGCGGGCCAGGAACATTTCACGTCCCCGAATGGTTGCGAAAAGCCAACGAAACCCACTTTCCTGCTCCCATGAACCGAATCCCCACCACGTAGGTGCCGCTTGCCGAGCGGCACTTCGCGGCCCGGCCGCGACCAGCGACCAAACGAGTTGCCACAGGAAAGCTGGTCAACGTGGAAACAAGCCCTTGCCGATGCGTTAGCCTGCCGCGAAACGGCCTGGGCATTATGGACATGCGAGAAAAGGTTCGCCTTGCGGCGAAAGTCTCGCTCGGCAAGCGAGACCTACGTAGGTGCCGCTTGCCGAGCGGCACTTCGCGGCCCTGCCGCGACCAGCGCCCGAACGAGTTGCCACAGGAAAGCTGGTCAACGTGGAAACCAGCCCTCGCCGATGCGTTAGCCTGCCGCGAAACGGCCTGGGCATTATGGGCATGCAAGAACATGGTTCGCCTTGCGGCGAAAGTCTCGCTCGGCAAGCGAGACCTACGACATTCCTCTCCCTCCAACTCACTCGGACCGGTGCAAATTTGCAATTCGTTCTGCCAGCCGACAGACTCCCGAGTCTGCAGGAGCGGCGTCATTGAACCAGATTCAAGCTCGAAGAGGGTATGCTGATGAGTACATGTCTGCTGACGGTTCTTCTTGTGCTGCCAGTCGATTTCAGCCACGCGGTACTTGCGGCGACATGCGACGAAAGAGACAAGGCGACCTTGGAGCAGCGAGTGGTCGTGCTAGGCGATTCCATCACCAAAGGAGTTCGCACGGGAGTTTCCGCGGAAGAAATCTTCTCATCCAGAATTCAGCAAGCCCTGATCAAAGAAGGGCGTCGTGTTGTCGTGAACAATCAGGGAATCGGCGGCGAACGCACGGACCAGGCACTGCACAGGCTGGCAAAAGATGTGCTCTCACAAAAACCTCACGTGGTCCTTGTGATGTATGGCACAAACGACAGTTACGTGGATATCGGTCGCAAAGAGTCACGCTTGACGAGCCGTCAGTTTGCGGACAACCTGACCAGGATAACGCGACAACTTCAGGAACAGAATGTCCGAGTTGTGCTGATGACCGAACCTCGCTGGGGTGACAAAGCGGCCATGAACGGGGCCGGCGAACATCCCAATGAAAGGCTTGAGGAATTCCTGCAACAGACACGAAACGTAGCCAAAGACCTGAAATGCCCTCTGGTGGACCATTACGCTGTCTGGTTGAAGGCTCGCGAAGGCGGACAGGACCTGAGCGAATGGACGACGGACGAGTGTCATCCCAACGGGGAAGGACATAAACAACTGGCGGATGCGATCCTTCCGATGCTTCGAATGGAACTGGATCGCTGAAGCCGGAGATCAGTCTTCCGCTTTGCTGCCGTCGCCGCACATCTTCACAATGCGAGGATCAAAGCGTGCGATAGCTTCCACGAGGTCGCTCTGTTCGGACATGACCTGTTCGATGTTTTTGTAAACCATCGGGACTTCATCGGCCCCTGCGGAGATCACACGAATTCCACGTGCAGCGAGGTTCTTCTGGACAGCTCGGAAGTTGAACTGGTCCAGAGCTTTGGTCCGTGACATCACACGCCCGGCTCCATGTGATGCGGAGTCAAAGCTCTCCGCGTTGCCGCGGCCACGTACCACAAATGCCGGGTCGGCCATCGATCCCGGAATAACGCCCAGCGTGCCCTTTCCGGCCGGTGTTGCGCCTTTGCGATGCACATAAACGTCTCTCCCCTGATGACGCTCTTTCCATGCGAAGTTGTGATGGTTCTCGACCCCCGTGATGACTCGCGCACCCAGCAGGTGAGTCACGAGCCTGTGAATGACCGCATGATTCGCGGCGGCGTACTGTCCCATCAGATTCATCGCAGCCCAGTATTCCTGCCCCGCGGCCGACTTCATGTCCAGCCATGCCAGGCGATCAAAATGCTGATGCTGTTTCGGAAGTTTCTGTCGAGCGATGGCCGAATATGTTGAACACACGGCTGCTCCGGCACCTCGGCTTCCACTGTGGCTGAGCAATCCGACATACTGTCCCGGCTCAAGTTCCAGCTCTGATTTTTCCGTAATCGTGACAACACCAAACTCGACAAAGTGATTGCCGGACCCTGACGTGCCAAGCTGGTAGCGAGCCTTGTCCTTGTGCTCGCGAGTAATCCTGGTCACCGTCCAGTCTTCGTCCATGACAGGATGATCCTGCGGACGGCGGTGAGACGACCCGACTCCAAATCGCGTCCCGTTTTCCAGCGCAGACCGGTAGTGTTCGAAGTTCTTCTCCAGAGACTCCACGGGCATGTCCAGAATCGACAGCTTCATTCGGCACGCGATATCCACACCGACCGCATAAGGAATGATCACGTCCTCGGTCGCGAGGACACCGCCAATCGGCAGTCCGTAGCCAATGTGAGCGTCCGGCATCAGAGCCGCGCCAACGGCAAAGGGATTGTGTCGAGCATCCTCCATCTGACGGAGCGCACCTTCGTCGATGCTGGAACCCCAGATACGACAGGGAACCGGACCCCTTGGTTCCGGCGCCGTCTCTTCCGTGTCGCTCGACACAAGTTCGCGGGCCAGCGAGTCGAGCACACTGTCGCCAAAGAATAAGCGAGGGTTTTCCGCGACGAGGCGAAGACGCTCCTTGATCGTCCGCTTGTCCATGTCCTCCTGCTGGCTGAGCGACTGAATCGCTGCGACCGCATGACGCACCGCCGTCCGAGGGATTCCAAGTTTTTCAAGCTGGCGAGCGTTCATGGGACACGATGGCGTTCGAGACAGAAAAGTTTTGATACCGTTTGAAAACAAAGCGACATTTGAGCTTCAGACACTGCCCCGTTGTCACGGTTCGCCCCGAGCCCCGTCAAATCCAGTGCTTCCGACGGAAGTAGATCAGGAAGCTGACAGCAATGGTGACCATTCCACCGATGGCCGCCGGATATCCATACTTCCAGTGAAGCTCCGGCATGTGCTCAAAGTTCATTCCGTAGAAACCGGCAATGAAACTGAGCGGCATGAACAGCGTTGCGATCACGGTGAGGATTCTCATGACCTCCGAGCTGCGGAAGCTGATGTCCGCCACATAGAAGTCTCGAAGGTCTGCACACAGTTCCCGATAAGTTTCGGTCACATCCATCAGCTGAATCGTGTGGTCGTAACAGTCTCGCAGCCAGGTCTTTGTGGAATCCTGAATGAAACGGCAGTCATCGCGAAGCAAAGCGGCGATCGCATCGCGCTGAGGCCAGATTGTTTTGCGAAGCAGCAGCAGATCGGATCGAACATTGCGAATCTCCTGTCGATGATTCTGTGTCCCGCCCTGTTCGAGGTCATCGTCGATCCGATTCAGGCGATTGCCGATTTCTTCGATCACCGGAAAGTAGTTATCGATTACCGTGTCGAGAATCGCATACGCCAGATAGTCTGCCTTCTGTTCACGGATCTTTCCGCGAGCCCACAGGATGCGTTCGCGAACCGGATCCAGCTTTGGCGTTCCTTCGTGAATGCTCAGAACGAAGTCTTCGCCCAGGAAGAGGCTGACCTGTTCCGTGGAAAGCGATCCATGAGCATCCACCAGCGGAAGACGGCTGACCAGAAACAAATGATCCTCGTAGTCCTCGACCTTGCAGCGCTGATGAGTATTCACGACGTCTTCGAGAGCCAAAGGGTGCAGACCAAACGCTTCGCCAAGCTGCTTGAGCGTGTCAGCATCCGCAACGCCTTCGACTCGAAACCAGTAGATGCGGTCCGCCGGAACGTCCTCATTGAGTTCGGCGACCGTGTCGATGACCTCTTCTTCGGCGTTGTCGCGGTTATAGGAGATTCTGGTGATTCGGCAGGACGACGAAATCGGCTGAAGGCCCCGATCGATCGTCCCTGGCGTCGCGCCAACACCAGTGGCCCTTCGAAATGCTCGCAGAACCGCCTTTTTGGGCTCAGAAACAGCTTTACCTTTGGTCAACGGGCGACTCCTTTTGGAAAACATGACAGGCAACGTCCGCGGTGTCGAACGGGGGGAAGTATGCCGAGAGTCGCAGAAATTTGGCTATGGCAGTCGACGGGCGCTGGAAAATCAGCAAAATCTGACGCGGTGACCGAATTCCGAGGCGCTTTGCCATCTTGAACGGTGTTCAACTCGCCAGACTGAATACATCTGTCCACAGGTCTGAGGTTTCCGGCTGGCTGGGCAGAATTCGGAAATTGACGAGCATGGAAAGTCCACGCAGCGTCACACGGAACATTCCCTTTCTTCGGTGTCCTTTCTTTGATGGAGTTGGCAATGAAACTAAGTCAAATGCTGCGAAAGGTCGCGTTGCTCGGCCTGTGCAGTGTCACTTTTTCGGCAGTCGCAGATGCACAGCCGCCGCGTGGTGATGGCGGTAAAGGCCAGCCTCCTCAGGAGGGCGGTCGAGGTGATCGTCAGGGTCGAGGCGGTGGCCGCGGTGGGTTTGGCGGCGGCGGATTCGGCATGATGGGCGGCGGAATGATGGGCGGCATGATGGCCCCTCGCATCGACCGTGCAACACTGCTTGGCAACGACAAGGTTCGCACTGAACTGAAGATCGAAGAAGCTCAGGCGGCAACCATCGACGCTGCTCTGGATGCTTATCGTGAAGAGCGAAATTCCGCTCCACGACCAGACCGTGATGCATTCCAGAACATGTCAGAAGAAGAGCGAACAAAGTTCTTCACCGACATGCAGAAGCAGCGTGAAGAACTGAGCAAGAAGACTGACACCGTCCTGAATGCTCTGCTGGAAGAAGGCCAGATCAAGCGACTGGACCAGATCGCGGTTCAGGCTCGACTGCAGATGGGGGCCCTCCAGGCCCTGATGGCGGACGACATGAAGACTGCTCTGACCATCACTGAAGAGCAGGTCGGAAAGCTGAAGGAAGTCGAAACCAAGGCTCAGGAAGACATGCAGAAGATGATGGAAGAAATGCGAGCCAACTTCCAGCCAGGTCAGGGCGGTGGCCCAGGTGGCGGATTCGAAGGCATGCGTGAGAAGATGGAAACGGCTCGCAAGGCTGTTACCGACAGCGCAATGGCAGTTCTGACGGATGCTCAGAAGTCAAAGCTCGAAGAAATGAAGGGTGCCGCTTTCGAGATTGACGCTCGCAGCCTGATGGGCGGTCGAGGCGGATTTGGTGGTGGCGGCCCAGGTGGTCCAGGCGGCGGCGGTCCTGGCGGCCAGGGTGGTCGCGGTGGACGAGGTCAGGGCGGCGGCCGTGGCGGACGTCCTGCAGAATAAGGCAGGAAACGAATCAGCGATCGATCCCGAAGCAATCACTTCAGGATGAAAAACAAAGAGGGCGATTCCTTTCCGGAATCGCCCTCTTTTTCTTTGTACTCATCGATCAACAGGGAATGGAAGTTTCAGCCAGTTTCAGACTGTGAAACGACCTATTTCCTGCGGCGAGTATACGTGACTTTCATCAGCTCATTTTCGCCGGAATCTGTGACCATGAACATCTGAAACGTCATCAGGTCGGCTGATTCATTCACAGTGATCGTCTTGTACTTTGCCGGGCCAGTTGGCCCAGGGCCTTCGCCAGTCATGACCATTTTCTTGCCGTCCTTGGTCCCACTCAGCATCATGGGAGCACCGCTCATGGAATCGACCCAGACGGAATTCCATTTCTTTGCTGTGGCGTCATAGCTGTCCAGTCCACGTCCATGAAACTTCAGGCCGCCGAAGTCACTCTTGAAATCCGATTGAAGCCACATGCCTTCACAGATCATCTTGTACTCGGCAACTCCCTTGACTTCTGAACCATCGGCCATCTTCATGACGGCATCCCATGCTCCTTCCAGTGCCTTCAGTTCGGCTTGCTCCGGGCCGGGTGTCTGCGGTTCCTGAGCAGCCGCGGATTGAATACCGCTCAGGCAGAGAGCCGCGAACACCAAAACAACAAACACTCGTTTCATAGCGGGGCTTTCTTCAAGGACAGATCTTCAGAGATTCCCAACCAGTGGGAGCAGGCATCGACTCCACTATAGCTGTGGGGAATTCCCTCTGTCACCATTCGCGCAGAAATTCCGGAATCTCGACGAGTTTAGTCGCCCGTCAGGCGTGATTTACAGTAGGTGCCGTTTGCCGAGCGGCACCCCGCGGCAACGCCGCGACCAGCGTAGAAACCAACTCGCGCGATGTCTTTCTTCAGTTCGAAGAGGCTTCGCATGATGCGTACCCCAGAACCGAGGTTCGCCTGGTGGCGAAAGTCCCGCCCGGCAGGCGGGACCTACAGTAGGTGCCGCTTGCCGAGCGG
>CAZIGZ010000065.1:0-282 GCA_964538835.1 uncultured Chitinophaga sp.
AGCCAACGGCTACAGCGATCTCGAGATTGCTCAGAAGCGCACGGCGATTGAAAACCGACTTTTGCCCGAACAGCTTTCTGTGCATCTTGAACGACTGAAGAACGCAGGATTCCGGACAGTGGCACCGTGGTTCCAGTGCTTCAACTTTGTGTCCGTTTTGGCCGTGCGCTGACCTCTGCCATAACTCCCATTCTTCCCATGACTCCCACGCAAACGGAACCAACTGGCCAAAGACACTGCGCCCCAATCGCGCTCACAGGCTTTGTGAGCGTTCGCGTGGGT
>CAZIGZ010000065.1:292-29839 GCA_964538835.1 uncultured Chitinophaga sp.
TTTTCATGAGTCCCATTCTTCCCATAACTCCCACGCAAATGGCACCAGTCGACTAAAGAAACCAAGCCCCCAATCGCGCTCACAGGCTTTGTGAGCGTTCGCGTGGGTGCAGGCAGTCCTGTTCGGCCTTTCGCATGATGTGCGACATCTTTCCGATCGCGTCCATCAGGCTCCTTACCGAACCGTGAAGCGGGACCAGGAACTGGTCTTCCACTTTCTGGCTGATCGGGTCATTCCAGTGCTCCTGCGTTGCTCGCCATGACATCTCCAGCTGCTTCAGGGCATCTTCCAGCCTTGCGGCCGGGCTGATGAAGTCGACTCGTTTCATGGTGATGTTCCCGAAATACCGGTAAGAGTGCGGTGCCTGAATGGGTAACGCGGGATGGCAGGGAACGACCGCTGGAAAACTGGGGGAAGGGGATGGAAACAATATGAGTAATGGGAGTCAGAGGAATGATGGAGCCAGAGCCCTATAGCAGACCGTAGCGCTGGAGGGTGGTCTTCAGGGCGGCGATTTGCGAATCGGTCAGTGGGGTCAGCGGAAGACGCACTTCGCCACAATCCTTGCCCAGCATTCGAATGGCTGCCTTCACTGGAATCGGGTTCGTCGACAGTCCCAGCATATCGCGGCAGAGCGGGAACAGCTTGTGGTGCAGCTCCTGAGCCAGTGCAATATTGCCCGCCTGGAACGCGGAGATCATTGCCTTAACGTCTTTGGGAACAATGTTGCCCGCAACGGAAACCACACCGCTTGCTCCCAGTGACAAAAGCGGCAGAGTGAGGCTGTCGTCTCCCGACAGAACCGTCAGGTCAGAGGCTGACAGAATCTGCGATGCCTGGTCCATGGAACCCGTTGATTCCTTAATCGCGACGACGCTTGGGCAGGTATCTGCGATGCGACAGATCGTTTCCGGCTCCATGTTCTTTGCGGTTCGACCAGGGATGTTATACAGCACGATTGGCAGATCCACATGCTCCGCCACAGCGCGGAAGTGCTGGAAGAAACCTTCCTGAGTCGGCTTGTTGTAATACGGGGCGACCATCAGAGCGCCAGTCGCACCAGCCTTCTTGGCCGACTTTGTCAGACGAATGGCTTCTGCTGTGCTGTTGGAACCTGTGCCTGCCATGACTTTGATACGGCCGGCGGAATAGTCACAGGTCAGCGAAATGACTCGTTCGTGTTCATCATGCGACAGCGTCGGACTTTCACCCGTGGTCCCGACCGGGACCAGACAGTCCGTGCCGGATTCCACGTGAAAGTCGATCAGCGTTTTCAGCATGTCCTCGTTCAGCGAGCCATCGCTGTTCATTGGAGTCACCAAAGCGACCGACAATCCCGAGAACATTTCGCCGCGACGTGCCATGATTCAAGTTCTTTTTACGAAGTGAGGTGGAGAACAGTTGTTGAGCAAGCCTGATCTGGACACCAAAAATCCGCTGACGGCTCAGCGTTCTGCCCGCTTCCGGCCAGATTCCTGCAACAACCTGACCGGCAAGAATAGCGGTCTGGTTCCGGAGTTCAAATCCGGCAGCGGACTTCCTGAGAACGGCAGAAAAATTGTAAAGCGATTGTCCTCAATCGCTCCTCCAACGGAATGTCTGATGGAACGGCAAAATGGAGGCAAACGACTGAGGACCGTCGATCTGCACTCGCACTCACTTAGGCCCGTGATTTCCAGTCGAATCCGGCGAGGCTGGAAAGAGCCAGCATCAGGGAGTGAGTTCCCATGCGGCCGTGACCCTGCGATTTCACCGCCATGTAAAGCTGCTGAGCCAGTGCCAGACCAGGCATGGAAAGCCCCATCCGACGCGATTCTTCCAGTGCGATTCCCATGTCCTTAATGAAGTGTTCTACGAAGAACCCTGGATCGAAGTTGTTTGCGATAATACGAGGTCCCAGGTTCGAAAGTGACCAGCTTCCGGCGGCCCCTGTGGAAACGGACTGCAGCACTGTGTTCAAGTCCAGACCGGCCCTGTAGCCGTAAAGCAAAGCTTCACAGACGCCAATCATTCCGGTCGCAATCAGAATCTGGTTCACCGTTTTGGTGTGTTGTCCAGCTCCCGCCGGTCCCTGATGAACGATCGTCTTGCCCATGGCCGCCCATAGTGGCTGGAGAGCGGTCACAACGTCAGCGTCGCCACCGATCATGATCGAGAGTGCGGCGTTGCGAGCACCAATGTCGCCACCGGAAACGGGAGCATCGACGCTGTGAACGCCCTTCTTCTTCGCTTCCTGATAAATCTCCACGGCCAGCGCCGGCTGACTGGTGGTCATGTCAACAAGCACAGATCCCGGTCGAGAGCCAGCCAGAGCCCCTTCTGCCCCGAGCATGACTTCGCGAACATCCGAAGGAAATCCGACGATGGAAAACACGACATCGGAGTTTTCAGCAACCGCTTTCGGAGTTGCTGCCCATGAGGCTCCTTTGGCAATCAGAGCTTCCGCTTTGGCTCGCGTGCGTGAATACACCGTCGCGGAAAATCCGGCCGCGATCAGGTGCCCACACATGCTGGAACCCATGACACCGGTTCCGATCCAGCCAACTCGAGTCTTTCCGGGAACGATCTGCAGCACGGTACTTTTCCTGTCTGAATTTCAAGAACAATTCACTGGTGCAAAGTATACTTTGAAACTCGCGAAGTTCTATCCGAGCGATCAAGAGATCTGTGTGTCAGCAGCCTGCGGGAACGCGGCTTGTGTTTTGACGGAATCGGCTGCATGATCCGCGCTGTGGTGAGCATTGACGTCCAGACCGGATTCGATGTTTCGCCACCCGTACTTCTTCCAGAGGCTGAATGATCACATGGAAATTTCGGAACAGCGAATAGCGTTTGTCGGCACTGGTCAGATGGCAACCGCCATGTCAGCGGGATTTGTTCGAAGCCTTCTGAAACCCGGGCAGATTGCTGGTTACGATCCGTTTCCGGCGGCACGGGAGCAGTTTCTGAAGGCCACCGGTTCGGGTGCTGTGGTTTCAGATTCCCCCGAGACGGTTTTGGCCGGAGCCACCGTGATTGTCCTGGCAGTGAAACCTCAGGTCATGTCCACCGCATTGCAGCAAGTGGCAGCTTCAATGACAGGAAGCCCGCTGGTCGTTTCTGTCGCGGCGGGGATTACCGTATCTCGCCTGGCCTCTGGTCTTCCGGAAGGAACTCGAATCATCCGAGTCATGCCGAATACTCCTTGCCTGATCGGCAAAGGGGCCAGTGGCCTGACGGCAGCAGCAACCGCGACCCCAGCCGACGTGCAACTCGTCGTTCAGCTTCTGTCAACGATCGGAATTGTGGAAACAGTCAGCGAATCGCTTCTGGACGCTGTCACGGGGCTCTCCGGAAGTGGTCCGGCCTACGTCTTCCAGATGATTGAAGCGCTCAGTGACGGTGGCGTCAAAATGGGATTGCCCCGAGCAACGGCGACTCGCCTGGCAGCTCAGACCCTGCTTGGTTCTGCGGAGATGCTTCTCAGCACCGGTCAGCATCCCGGTGTGCTGAAGGACGGAGTAACCAGTCCTGGTGGAACAACCATCGCAGGGCTTCACGCGATGGAGACCGGAGGTGTACGGGCTGCACTGATGAATGCGGTCGAAGCCGCAACTCTTCGATCCCGACAGCTGGGACAATCGTAATGACGACCAAAAGCCAGCTCGCCTGGCGCAATGGCGATTTTGTGCCGGCTGATGGGCTCAGCGTGCCTTATTATGATCTTGGCGTTGTGGCCGGAGCATCAGTGACGGAGATGGCCCGAACGTATGGGCATCGTCCGTTGCAGCTGGATCGACATGTGGAGCGACTGGTTGGTTCGCTCACAGCATTGGGTTTTCTGTGCGACTATTCTGCGGACGAATGGATCGCTGCGGCTGCCCGCGTCGTTGAGCAGAATCGGGCGTTTTGTGCTCCGGGCGATGAGCTCGGGATCGTGCTGTTTTCTACAGCAGGGACGAATCCGACCTATCTTGCCGGAAAATCGGGCTCTGCTACGTCGGCTATTCACACATTTCGCCTGCCCTTTGAACTCTGGAGACCATCGCTGCAGTGCGGAGCGCGTTTGAGCATCCCGTCAATGCGACAGATGTCTTCCGACTTACTGCCTGTGCAGTACAAGATTCGCAACCGCCTGCACTGGTGGCTGGCCGATCGGGCTGCTGCAGAAATGGAACCAGGCAGTCGCGCCTTGCTGCTGAATCAGCAGGGCCACGTCACCGAGACTTCAACGTCGTGCTTTCACGTTGTGATTGACGGTGAAATTGTGACGTCGAGCCGCGATGTGCTGAACAGTCTCAGCAGCAGGCTGGCGGAGGAACTTGCGGCGTCTATTGGCTTGCGTTTTCAGCGACGGATTCTACATGAATCTGAAATGAAATCGGCCAGTGAAGCGTTCCTGACTTCCACGCCCACTGGCCTGATTCCGGTTGTTACGATCGATCGGAGCCCAGTCGGTACTAAGTTCCCCGGTCCGGTTTTCGAACGTCTCTGCCATGCCTGGTCAGAACGAATTGGCGTTGCCATTCCGTCAGCGTAAGCACGTCCCACGATCCTGAGACATTCGTCCGTGAGGACTCGGCCATGATCCAGTCGTCAACCCCTGTTATGGGGCTCTTCGAACGGGTGGCGGGTTCCAGGCTCCGTTAGCCACGATGGCTTTGGGAGCATACAAACGCAGAGTCAATCCGAGCTTGCCAGACTTTGGAGCTGGCAGCCAGTTGGATTCCTTGTCCTTTCCCGGACTTTCGTGCTGGATGAAAAGATCGAGCGATCCATCAGCGTTGTACTTCAGAGCATCGCGGTCTCCGATGGCAAAGCGATTGATCGGATTCGCGACCTGGTAACCTTCTTCGTCGTACATCGTCAGCGACCAGAATGCCGAGACCGGTGGAATCTCACTCTTTTCAAAGTGAAGGACATAGTTGTTCTCGGCCATGACCGGATTGCCGTCAGCATCAACAATGTTCAAAGGGTAGATGGCGTCGTCGACCTGATTGGCTCCCAGTCCAACCATTGCGACGATGGTACGTTTCAAATAGTAGTTGCCGTAGACACCCATTGTATCTGTGTTCATCTGCCAGCCGTTGCTTACACGGGCCAGCGTCGGCAGTTTTTCCTTGATGAACAATTCGGCGGCTTCAACGCCCGCTTTCAGTTCGTCATCGCTGACTGTTGGCTTGAACCTGCCGGGTTCCAGGCCGATGCGTTTCAGGCGAGCGATTGTGGACCAGTCTGATGTGTGAGGAGGATTCTTCTTCATCAGTTCCGCAGCTCGCTCAAAAAACTTGCGAGCCGGCATCTGAGCTACCTGACGCATCGGCTCCGTCTTTGTGTCCACCGTTGGGTCAATCTTGTGCTCGCGCTTCTTTGGAGCCTTGCCCCAGTCTGCCAGCGGAGTGATTCGGTAACCGTCCTGAATTTTGTGCACGGCAGGATAGTCGGCAACTCCGTTCGTCTGAGTACGTCCAATGATCCAGACGAGGGTCGTTGGAGCATCGATCCGCTGAACCCCGGACGGAAGTTCTCCCTGCCAGTTCGGTGGAACGACAGCAAAATCAGCCGCTTTCGTGCCGCTGGTTCGCTTCCCGGGAACCGCAAAGACATCGGTCCACATATCCAGCATAGGAAGCAGGAAGTAGCGACCATCAGTGTCCGAATGAGACACAATGACCGGGCCATCTGACAGATCAAGCCATGCGGAAGAATAAAGCGTATCGAAATTCGGGCGCACAACCGCTCGCAGGTCCGCCGCCGGAAACGCTCGCACATGAGTAAACGAATTCGGAGCCCCTGCAATGGGACTCTGCGTGGGATCCAGGTTCGTCAGTTGCAGACGAGTCACATCCATCAGGACCAGGGGATACAGGTAGACATAGGCCTCCTGGATGATTTCCCTGGTTTCTTCCGACTGCGCTGAAACTGGCTGGAGGAATACAGAAAATGACACAGCGAGCACAGCAAGTTTAGCAAACACTGATTTCACAGACGTACTCCTGTCGTAAAGAAAGAAGGTACGCATCTTCGGAACGTGATGAATAACGTCGAGTTGTAAAGCAGCAGTCTCGAATGCACGCAACCTGGCCGTTTGGCCACAAACCATGGACAAGTCACGACATGAGCATACCGGACCTTTAGCCCTTATTCACGGTCACGCCCAGCATTTGTCCTTCGAACATCAAATCGCTGCCGACCCAGCCCTGAAATTCAAACTGTGCGAGTTTGCGAGCCATGACGCGGGTCACTTTGGCGATGAGATCCAGTCGCACACCGGGGTAGATTGGCTTTCGAAATCGGACTTCGTTCATTCCGCCAAACCCAAGATAGTCGCCGCCGATGAGGTCGTACTTTCGTGCATAAAAGCCGCCAAGCTGTGCGGCTGCTTCGCACTGAACCACGCCTGGCATCAGTGGAAAGCCGGGCATATGTCCCCGGATCCAGAATTCCTGATCGGTAAGCTGCTTGTATCCAACGATCAAATGCTGAGTCTGATCCACATGAATGATGGCGGTCAGCTGTTCCATCTCGAATCGCTGAGGATTCACGTTGCGAATATCTTCGATCGTGAACAAAGGCTTCGAAAAATCGAGTGAACTCAGGTCACAGATGGGATCAGACGCCATCGATCAATTACTCCCGGCAGGATCCCCTGCCGACTCAGTGATGTTGCTGGAAGATCTGGCTATGTTCGCAGCCCCCGGATCTTTCAACAGTACGGGACGTTGGCGTTTTCTCCGCCGCAATCATGATTACTGCACAAATCCGGTGAACGATTTCCGGAAGACGTGAATTGCAATCCGAGACGCATCAACCCGCAAGGCAACGGGCATTCTGGATTGTCATTTTTCCACGATCACTCCGCGCCAAGCTGCTTTGAAAGCGCGGAGGCCTGAAGGCGGACGTCGGGCGAAAAGAACTTTTCCGCCATTGCCGCAACTTCCGGGCGAATTTCTTTCTGCTGCTCCGGCGTCATCAGCGCCCAGAGGTCCAGAACGGCTCGCAGGCAGTTTCGAGCCAGCTGAGGCTGCTCGACCTGGTATCGCTGCTCGGCTTCCAGAATCTCCTTTTCCGGTTTGCCCTTCAGTGCCGCCGTGTCCAGCGGCTTCTGGACTTCTTTCAGGAGTGCGATTAAGGCTGGAACGGCGTCCGCGACACCATTCCGAGCCAGTCCCGTGACGGCATTGGCCCGCGCTGCTCGGTCACCATCAAAGAGCATGACTTTCAACTGTTCGATAGATGAATCGCCTCCAACATTCCCCAGAGCAAATCCGGCAAGGTGGCGAATCACCGGCTCCGGTGACTGAGCCGCGCGCTTCAGTTGGTCCAGAACCAGCCCATTCGAAATCGTCGGGGCAGTCAGCCGTTTTCGTTCGGAGGCCGGTTTGTCTTCCCCACCGGCCGCTGAGAACCCAGTTTCCTGATCGAAATGTCGGCCCGCGATCGCAGCAACAGCCATCAACGCGCTCTTTCGCACTTCCAGATCTCGCCCATCCTCCATGGCCACCGCAAGGACTGGCAGAGTTTCAGCATCGGACTCGAGGGCCCCAAGGGCTCTGGCCAGAAACTGCTGGTGGGTTAGATCCTCTGCCGACGGTGTTGATGATTTCAGCGAATCGGCCAGCAAGCCAGTCAGCGCGGTCGCGACTTCCGGATTCCGAGCCAGCGGTTCGCGATCAACCGGAGGAGACGCCTGATCGTTTCGAATCAGCTGAGCCAGCCCCTGAGCTGCTCGCCATCGTCGATGCGGGTTTGGACTCCCCAGCTCGGAAACCAGCGCGGTCCAGTCACTTTCTGAATCTGCGAGCTTCCCAAACAGTGCCCAAACAGCGACGACTGCCATCACAATTAACGCGGGGATCAGGAACAGCTGAACAATGAACCCGGCCGAAGGAGGCGTCACCGGAGGCAGTTCCTCCGGGCGTACAGGCTCATTGGAAATCTGGGCGTTTGTCATGTCAGGATCCGGTCACTTGGCAATAAACCGCTGTCGTTGGCAGTCGAAGCACCAGATGTTAGAGCCAATCACCCGGATTTTCAGTCGAAATAGGAAAGCGATGTGAATTATGGGAAGCATGGGATTCATGGGATCCGCTAACCCCATGATTCTCATGCTTCCCATCACTCACATCACCCCCAACCAAACCAGCAATCAAACTGATCATTTGTTCCCTTTTCTCGATTCCAGCACTCCTTCTGATTCATGCGACCAAGACAGTTTTGCTCGACTGAGGCATTTCCCTATCATTCCGACGCTCATTGGGACCGGGAAGAGGAATCCTGGCCGAATCACTTTATTGACCGTGTGTATTGGAAAGTACTGAAGGATGGCCGAACAGAAAGCAACCAACGTTACATGGCATGCTCACAAGGTGACTCGTGAAGATCGCCAGAAGCTGAATGGCCATCGTGGTGCAGTGCTCTGGTTTACTGGGTTGAGTGGCTGCGGCAAGAGCACGATTGCCAATGCCGTGGACCAGCTGCTGCATGAGAAGGGTGTGCACACCTTTGTTTTGGACGGCGACAACATTCGCATGGGCCTGAACAAAAATCTCGGCTTCTCGCCCGAAGACCGAACTGAGAACATTCGACGCATCGGGGAAGTGGCCAAGCTGTTTGCTGACGGCGCCACAATCGTTTCCACAGCGTTCATTTCTCCGTACAAGGCCGACCGCGACATGGTTCGCGCATTGCTGCCACAGGGAGAATTCGTGGAAATCCTGGTTCAGGCCAGCCTTGAGACCTGCGAATCTCGCGACCCGAAGGGCCTGTACAAAAAGGCTCGAGACGGCGAGATCAAGGAATTCACAGGCATCAGTGCTCCTTATGAAGCTCCAGCCAATCCGGAAATTGTGCTGGACTCCGACAACAAGGGCATCGAAGAACTGGCTCGTGAAGTCATTGCATATCTCACGACCAAAGGAATTCTGCCAGCCTGATAAAGGCGGCATCGCTCGTGCGTCCTGACAGGTCACAGCTTGTTTCCATGAAGGACGCACACTTTTTCAAGTATCGCAGGAGAACTCATTGGGTGGGGACCTGATGAGTGCTCTGTTTCAGCCAAACGACGGGGACTGTTCTTATTTGATCTGATGAATAATCCAGCGCAAGGATGTGCGGATTCCCCTTAGAGACCCTGACGGGTCTCGCAAGATCTTGCTGATTTCATGAGGAAAGCAACGAGACCTGCCAGTTGAAAGGATGCTGCGGATGACCTCCGTTAGTGCGCTGATGGGAATGGCGTTGTTTCTGGCCATTGGTTCCCCGGACATGGGAGTTCCGAAAACTTCCGACATGGGCAAAGGTGGCGAAGCCGTTGCGGCTCAGCCTTCTGCCGAAATGGGCAAGTGGATGACCTCGTTCGAAGAGGCTCGCAAGATTGCTCAGGAAAAACAGCTTCCGCTTGTTCTGCATTTTGAAGCGGATTGGTGCAGTGCCTGTCGTACCATGGACACTGCCGTACTGAATCAGGTGTCCGTCACCGGGCGGCTTGGAACGGACGCCATCGGCGTTCGAATCGATGCCGATCGAGACCCCAGTTTGATTTCTCAGTACGGCATTGCTTCACTTCCGACAGAAGTGGTCCTTCGACCGGACGGCACTGAGAGTGCTCGTTACGTGGGCGGCACTTCGTTGACCGAGTATCAGGCTCGACTCAATAAGGCTCGTGACACAAAGGCTGCCAGTTCTTCCGAGAGCGTCGCGTCGGATGATCCTGATGAGACTCTGCGGCCCTGTCTTCTGGTTCGTCATGACGGGAAGCTCGTGGGGCTGGGGGGATATTCTCCCGTCGCCATGCACTCGGAAAAGAAGTGGATCAAGGGTTCTGAGTCCTTCGTTGGGACCTGGAACGGTGTTGAGTATTTCTTCCAGTCAGCCGAAGAGCGAGAACAGTTCTTCGCCAGCCCTGAGCAGTTTATTCCAAGGCTTCATGGCTGTGATCCGGTGGAAATGCAGCGAGAACGTCGCGCGGAAGCGGGTGTGATTGAACTTGGAGCGTTCTACAAGGGCCGTCTGTTCTTCTTCCTGAACGAAGAAAACCGACAGCGTTTTCAGAACAATCCGTCATGGTACGCAGACGGCCTGTCATCCGATCACATTACGAATGCTGAAGACTTCCCGTTCCTGAAGGCCATCAACTGACGCAATGCAGATTGATGCACCGAGATCCATTGGCGGTCTCGGTGCATTTTGCATCTTTGGAATGTGTCTTCCTGCGGAATTGAGTACGATCCGCGTGGACTCCGTTCCTGAACTGCGATGCCCTCCGCGAACTCAGAACGGCGTTTTGAAAAATGAGTCTGCAGGCTTCCGTGGATCCGGGCATCCCGGCCGTTATGGAGTGAAAAGTTTCCATGGGTCTCCGTTGCCACAGACTCCGATGCGTCGCTGCTTTTCTGGCAGTACTATGCTTTACCGCCTCATCGTTCGCGCAACAGCCAAAGACTGTTTGGGGCATGTTTGCCGGAGATTCCTTCAGCGTCAGTTCGGTTGTGGTTCGCTCCACTGAACTGCAGCAGGGCACGGCAGCCGCCACGACGCTGGAAACGCGAGACCGCTGCCTCATGGAATATCGAGTGCTCCGTGCCGGCGCGGATGGGGACGCACTGTTTGATGTGCGAGTCACTTCGCCGGTGCGTGAAACACGATCCGGAACGGATCAGCGATGGAAGGCCGCTCCAGGATCTCCAAAGAAGCTGGATGGTATTTCGATCCAGTTCGTTGTCGATCCGCAAGGAAGCGTGACTCAGTTTGCACCTCAGGATCGTGAGCAGCTGATTATGCTCCTGTCGGGCAACGATCCAAAGTATGCCTCGGTTCTGGATGCTTCCTGTCCGGACGAGGTGCTTGCTGGCTGGTTTGGCCGTGTTTTTTCCTTTCCACAGCGAAAGTCGATGGTCAGTGCTGCTGCAAAGGGGGAACAGAAGTCGTCAGCTGAGAACAAAACTCCGGCCGATTCCCCGGATACGACGGATGCTCCAGAGAATCGCGACACCTGGTCCCACACATGGGTCGATTCTGTCGGTCCGTTTGGAATGATTCGATCAAGCGTTCAGTTTCAAACGGCATCGTTTGATGCCGCGGAATCAGATCAGGAGCGACCGGACGAACCCAACAACGATCCTTCAGCTCCCCCTGACGTCAAGAAAGTGGATTTGCTGGAATGTCAGATCAAGGGCGAGTCACGCTTCATTCCTCTGGTTCTGCCGGCACGCGCTCAGTCGTCGACTCTTGAGGTCATGCCGTTTAAGTCTGTCGATGTCAAAGCCGCTTCACTCCAGGGAAACGCCAGGCTGCTTCGTCGAGAATACTTCAATACGAAAGCCGCGCGGCGACCTCCGTTTGAAACGATCGAATTTACTTCGGAAGCAAATGGCTCGGCCGTTCTGCGTGAGAATCCACAGCGAGAGAATGCAGAGCAAACCGTTGAGTTTCGGCATCGGGAAACTCATACCATCTTGCTCACAGGTCATTCCTACCACGGCGAGAGCCTGTTTGTCGTTCCACCGCCGGATCCGCAGTGAGCCTTGCCGACGAGTCAAGTGCGTTTCGATCGTTGCTCCGCTACACTTCCGAAGTCGTGGTCGTTGAATGCCTCGGAAACTAGTGGACTCTCATCATCCGGGCTGGTAAATCAGCGACCACACCTGAGTACTGTCCGGCGGATCGTCGGACGATGAAACCAAAGACGGATTGGATGGGATGAGCAGCGGAACGGCGCCAGGACTTCGGACGGAACCTGTGTTCTCCTGTCCTGCCACGGTCTACAACGAAGTGTATGGCCCGGATGGTCTTCCGCGCGCTCACTGGCAGAAGTTCCTGAACGCCTACCGGACCGTCGCCCCCACCGAGTTTGCTCGCCGAAATGCTCAGGCCGATCGAATGCTGCGCGAGAACGGTGTGAACTATCACTCCGTCACCGACGGCGGCGAAGGTGCTCGACCCTGGCGGCTGGATCTTCTGCCGATGCTGACCACAGCGGCAGAATGGGGTTCGCTGGAGATCGCACTGGGCCAGCGAGCACGTCTGCTGAATCTTCTGATCTCCGACATCTACGGTCCTCGCCGTCTTGTCGACGAAGGTCTGTTGCCACCCGAAGTTCTTTATGCAAACCCGGAGTTCCTTCGGCCGTTCTGCGATTTGCGTCGGCCGGATGTCAGTCCGATGTTTTTGTACGCTGCCGAGCTGGCTCGTTCCGCATCCGGTCATTGGTGCGTGATGGCCGATCGTTCGGAAGCGCCGGCCGGCCCTGGCTTCGCCCTCGAAAACCGCATCGTCAGTGCTCGGTCCATGCCATCGGCCTTCAAGCAGATTCCGGTGGAACGCCTTGCCAGTTTCTTCGGGCGTCTGCAGAACTCGCTTCGCAAACGAACCGCAAAGCCCATCGAGAATCCTCGGACCGTGCTGCTGTCGAGCGG
This sequence comes from uncultured Chitinophaga sp., assembly GCA_964538835.1. Lineage (GTDB taxonomy): Bacteria > Planctomycetota > Planctomycetia > Planctomycetales > Planctomycetaceae > SXXK01. The sequence continues at coordinate 12,688 of CAZIGZ010000065.1, forward strand.
GCCGACACATCCCTACTTTTTTGAAGACGTGTATCTGGCTCGCTACCTGGGATACACAATGGCCGAAGGCGGTGACCTGGCGATCCGCAATGATTCCGTCTTTCTGAAGACACTCTCCGGATTGATTCCTGTCGACATCATTCTTGGTCGATGTGCGGAGTCTGGTCTTGATCCGCTGGAGCTGGGTTCTCACTCGGCCCACGGAGTGCCTGGTTTGCTCAATGCGATTCGATGCGGAAATGTCTCCGTCGTGAATACGCCTGGCTGCGGCATCGTGGGAGCGCCAGTCTTTATGGCGTTCCTGCCGAAGTTGTGTGAGAAGCTCCTCGGTGAACAGCTGAGACTCAACTCGATCGCAACGTGGTGGTGCGGGGATATCGACAGCATGAAGCTTGTGGAAAGCCGCTTCACAGATCTTGTCCTGAAGCCCGCATTCCAGAAGAGCGGTGGCGAAGAGATCATCGTCAGCGACCTGACCTCAGAGAAGCGTGATGCAGCCCTGCGGCGAATCAAAGCGGAACCGTGGGCCTGGGTGGCTCAGGAGAAAATCGCACGATCAGGACTGCCTGTCTGGACGGATCAGGGCGTTCGATGCGGTCACGCGGCGGTTCGAGCATTCCTGGTGGAAGAAGACAATCAATGGCACCTGATGCCGGGAGGATTGATTCGCATCGCTCCGGACACAGGACCGATGCAGCTGTCGGTTTCCGCAGGAGATGGCAGCAAGGACCTCTGGGTGATTGCCGATCGCAAAGTCGATCCTGTATCACTGCTGACTCCGCAGGATCAACCGGCCGAACTTCGTCGTACGAGCGCTCTGTTTCCAAGTCGAGTTGCGGACAACCTGTTCTGGCTGGGACGTTCCATCGATCGATGCGACTTTTTGTGTCGACTTGTCCGAGCCCTTGCGGAACGACTCGTCGGCGAAGGCAGCGTCGACATGACCGAGATCCGGTTCCTCGCGCGAGCACTCAGTGAGCAGGGACAGATTGAACCGGGGTTTGTGGTCGACGGGATGGAATCGCAGCTTCCTTCTCTCGCGGAGGCTCTTCCGATCGCCGTGTTCGACGCGCAGGAGTATGGTGGACTGGCTCGAACAGTGCGCGATCTGACTCGTCTGGCTTCGCTGGTACGGGACTGGATCAGCCCTGACACATGGCATCGGATTAATGTTACCGCTGAATCTTTCTGGGCCACTCCCAACAAAGACTGGCGCGACCTTGCCGATGTTGTCACATCGTCCAACGCTCTGGTGGGTGATCTTGCTTCGGTCAGCGGTTTGATTGCGGACGGGATGAATCGCGGACCATCATGGCGATTCCTCGAGATCGGTCGCTGTATCGAACGTGCGGGTGCAACAGCCAGGCTTCTGATTTCTGCGGACATCCGACGAGGCCCCATGGCGCCGACATTGCTGAAGACGCTGGTGGAAGTTCTGGATGTTCGAATGACTTACCGCTTCCGCTATCGTGAGAACCTGCAGCGAAACGCGGTACTGGACCTGGCGATCACCGACGAAACAAATCCTCGATCGCTCGCCTATCAGATTGATCGCCTCGTTTCCCACGTTGACCGTTTGCCTGGGTATACGACTCAGCCACTGCGTTCCGGTGAGATGCGGCTGGTTATGGAAGCCGCTCATGCAGTTCGCATGCTGACAGCAGAAGATCTGGCCGCCGCCAATCCCAAAGCGGTCCTGGCCACACTGAAGGTTGTCGATGAATCCATGATCAAACTCTCAGATTCACTGACGAATAAGTATCTCGTCCATTCCGGAGCACCCAGACAGTTCAGCGAATTGCCGGGGACGCCATGAAGTACCGCATTACTCATCGCACGACGTATTCAGGCCACGATCCTGTTTCGATCGGGCACAATCAGGCGTGGCTCGAGTTTCGTCCGGTCGACTGGCAACAGGTCGAATCGTTCCAGCTCCACATCGATCCGGAACCGTCGGTGAAGACTCGCAGGACCGACGCATTCCGGAATCCCGTGCACTCGTTTTCATTCAACGAGGGTTATCAGAAGCTGGATGTCGTTGCGACGACTGTTGTCACTGTTCGTGAACCAATGCGATCTGAGGCCTCACAGACGCGGTCGTGGGAAGAAGTTCGCGAGGCCGTCAGGCTTCATCCGGATTCGGCCGACCGGGATGCTCTGGAGTTCGCATTTTCTTCGCCACGCATTTTCTGGAATGAAGCAATCCGCGATTATGCCCTCGCGTCGTTTCCTGCCGGACGATGCATCGTGGAAGCTGTCAACGATTTGACGAAACGCATTCACACAGACTTTGCCTACGACAACCGCGCGACGACGGTGAATACTCCTGTGAATGAAGTCTTTCGGCTTCGACGGGGTGTTTGCCAGGATTTTGCTCACCTGCAGATCTCAATGCTGCGATCGCTTGGGCTGCCTGCTCGTTACGTCAGCGGTTACCTGCGAACGATTCCGCCACCAGGGCAGCCCCGTCTGGTGGGAGCAGACGCGTCGCATGCCTGGCTCTCGGCCTATTGCGGCGGCGGTAACTGGATGAGCGTTGATCCGACGAACGATACGGAATGCAGTACCGATCACATCGTGCTTGCGTGGGGACGAGATTACTCCGACGTTCCACCGCTCACCGGTGTTTTTGTCGGAGGCGGGCAGCATCGGCTTTCGGTCAGCGTGGATGTCATGCCCATCTGAGAATGCGGCGGCATTCGGCGAAAACCTGCGAAAACGGTGATCAAACTCTCAGATCCAGTGTCACGGAATCGCCAGTTTGGCGGCAGCGCCGGGATGGAATACACTCCGCGACCGTTCCCGCTCGGGAAGCCTCCGAGCCGAAACTCACACGACAGACATTTCCAAAGAACTCGCACGATGCCTCGTTACGACTACAAATCCATCGAAGCCCGATGGCAGCAGTACTGGGAACAGCACGACACGTTCCGCACGGAAGACTGCGTGTCAGAAAAGAAGAAGCTGTACGTTCTGGACATGTTTCCTTATCCCTCCGGCAGCGGCCTGCATGTGGGACACCCGGAAGGTTACACCGCCACGGACATCGTCTGCCGCTATTCCCGCATGAAGGGAATGAACGTTCTGCATCCAATGGGCTGGGATGCTTTCGGACTGCCCGCCGAAGAACATGCCGTGAAGACCGGCACGCATCCTCGCATCACCACCGAGCAGAATATTGCGACATTCAAACGCCAGCTGAAGATGCTGGGATTCAGTTACGACTGGAATCGTGAACTCGCAACGACGGACCCGGACTACTACCGCTGGACTCAGTGGATCTTCCTCCAGCTCTACGACACCTGGTACGACGCAGACTTTGAATGGACTGGCCCGGATGGGGTGAAGCGAAAAGGCAAAGGACGTCCGATCAGTGAACTTCCGATTCCGGCGGAGATCCTTGGGGAAAGCGGAGAGCCGAAAGCGGAAAGCGGAAACCTGCCGTCGGAGGCGGTGCGACGGTATCAGGACAAACACCGGTTGGCCTACGTTTCTGAAGCGCCGGTGAATTGGTGCCCGGCACTCGGAACTGTGCTGGCGAACGAAGAAATCATCGACGGCAAGAGCGAACGAGGCGGTCATCCGGTTGTTCGCATGCCGCTCAAACAATGGATGCTGCGCATCACGGCGTACGCCGATCGTCTGGCCAGTGAGCTGGAATCTCTGACATGGTCGGAAGCAATCAAGCTGATGCAGCGCAACTGGATCGGCCGCAGCGTCGGCGCAGAAGTCGACTTTATGATCGCGACTGCTTCGGCGAGCGGCAGGGCGTCAGCCCTCCGTGCAGACGCTCCATTTCCCAAAGAGCCCGCCGCCGACACGATTCGCATTTACACGACTCGCCCCGACACGCTGTTCGGTGTGACCTACATGGTTCTCGCGCCGGAACATCCGCTGGTCGATCGGATCACGACGCCGGAACAGAAAGCGGCGGTCGAAGAGTATCGCACGAAGGCATCGCTGAAGAGTGACCTCGACCGTACCGACCTGGCCAAAGACAAGACCGGCGTCTTCACGGGAGGTTACGCAATCAATCCGGTCAATGGCGAAAAGGTCCCGGTCTGGATCGCCGACTATGTGCTGATCAGTTACGGCACAGGAGCCATTATGGCTGTCCCGGCGCATGATGAACGAGACTACGAATTTGCAAAGGCGTTCGGGATTCCCATTCGCCAGGTCGTTGCTCCTGCACCTGGCAGCGGACATGTGGCGGATATCGACAATGCCGCATTTGTGGAAACCGGCGTCGCAGTGAATTCCGGAAAGTACGACGGCACGCCGACCGCCGACTTCAAAGCACAGATTACGAAGGACCTTGCGGCTGCAGGAGTTGGCCGAGAAGCCGTCAATTATCGTCTGCGTGACTGGCTCTTCAGTCGTCAGCGTTACTGGGGTGAACCGTTCCCGATCTGGCACGAACTGGATGCCGACGGCAATCCAACGGGGCTGATGCGAACGGACTCCGTCGAATCGCTTCCCGTGCTTCATCCTCACATGGAAGACTTCAAGCCGACGGGAACTCCGGAACCCATGCTGGCGAAGGCGGAACCGACCTGGCTGTTCAAGACCGACACCGATGGTGTGAAGCTGAAGCGTGAAACCAACAGCATGCCGCAATGGGCCGGCAGCTGCTGGTACTACCTGCGCTTCTGCGACAATAAGAACTCGACGAACTTCATCGACCCGGAGAAGGAAAAGTACTGGCTTCCCGTCGACCTTTACATCGGCGGGGCGGAGCATGCGGTTCTGCACCTGCTGTATTCACGATTCTGGCACAAGGTGCTGTTCGATCGCGGTTATGTGACAACGCCGGAGCCATTCCAGAAGCTGGTGAATCAGGGAATGATCCTTGGTGAGCCAGATGAGAACGGCAAAGCGGAGAAGATGTCAAAGTCCCGCGGCAACGTCATCAATCCCGACGACATCGTTCGTGAATACGGCGCGGATTCGCTGCGTCTGTACGAGATGTTCATGGGACCGCTGGAACAGGTGAAGCCATGGCAGATGAGCGGTGTCGAAGGCGTCTACCGATTCCTGGGCCGCGTGTGGCGAATGGTAATCGATGATCGAGCGGAAGTGGTTCAGCTGACCTCTTCAGTGTCCGATGCAGAACCGACTCAGGAACAACTGCGAGTCCTCCACAAGACCATCAAGGCCGTCTCGGACGACATCGATCGGCTGGCGTTCAATACAGCGATCAGCCGAATGATGGAGTTCACAAACTTCATGTCAAACCAGGACGTTCGCCCAAAGTCGGTGCTGTCTTCGTTCGTACTCCTGCTTTGCCCGTTTGCTCCTCATATCGCTGAAGAGCTTTGGGCGGCACTTGGTCACACGAAGTCGCTGGCGTACGAACCATGGCCGAAGTACGACCCGGCTCTGCTGGTGGAAGACACGGTCGAGGTGCCGGTTCAGGTGAATGGCAAGCTGCGAGGCAAAATCGTGGTACCGGCAGGAATCGACGCGGCTGAACTGCAACGGCTTGCAGAAGCGGACGATGCTGTCCGAAAGCATCTGGAAGGAAAAACCGTCGCGAAAGTGATTGCTGTCCCTGGCAGGCTATTGAATTTTGTCGTGAAATAGCCGCGGTTTTTCGGGCAGATTTGTGTATTCGTGATGAAAATCCGGAATTCCGCCTCGCAGGGCGCGGGTAGCGACCGTACAACGGTTGTGCTGTCTCTGGCGGTAACCCCCGCGTTGTTCGAAAACGTTCATGCGAATTCTTCGCTCGCTACTGTTGATGGTCTGGTGTGGCCTGGCAATGCTCGGCCATTCCGGCATTCACGCGCTCGCGGAATTTTCCGGTGGATGTTGCTCGCTGGATGAGTCTTACTCAGGGATCCACCGTCATGGTGACGGAAACGCCCACAGCCACGCTCATGCCAACTGTCAGCATCACGGACATTCGCACTCAAAGGACTCCGACGATTCTTCAAACCGCCCGTCGTCGCATGATTCGCAGAACTGTCGACTTTGTGACTGGTTCCTGAAGATCGGCAGTTCTTTCCATTCCGTTGCTCAGGTGGAGGCGTTCGAACAGGTCACGATTCTTTCGGCACCTTCGTCAGCTCGCCCCTTTGGAGACTCGCTCCCGCTGCCACTGACCCGTGGCCCACCCGCTCTCGATTCTGACTCTGTTTCTGGCGCGCCTGGTGCGCGGTTGTTTGCGGCCAGCGAACAACGTGAGCGAGGATTGGGTAACGAGCGGGTAGACTCCTCTGAGTCACAGGCGTTCCGCCCCTGCTAGGGTGAAGGCAGCCCGCCCGAAATCCATACGAGCATGCTGGCTCGTTGTTCTCTGCTCGCCCACTGTGCTGCGTGCCAACGGCAGTGTTCTGGTTCAGTGAAAAGTTCCGTAATGCGATCGATGGGCTTCGCTCTGCGTTGACTGTGATCGCACGGTGCTGCGAATGACCGGAACTCTCAGCATGCCCGCTGCATCGCACGACTTCGTTGCCTCAACTTCCCCCTGGCACTTCACTTCTCAGGTGAAGAACTCGTCCGCGGAAGAACGGCAGAGACTGAATGTACGTCATCCGTCAGTGGAACTCACCGTGTCCCTGGAATCACACGTTTCCAACCCGATTGCGATGAAAGCCCGCGATTCCATGAGCGCCAAGGCGCAGTCGTTGCATCGCGTCCTGAATCATGACTTCTGTCCGTCACTCAATCGTTGGGTGTACTGGCTGAAGAATCCGTTCTGGTGTCTTATGCTGGCGATGGCGCTGTCGCTGGTGTGCGGCATCTTCGTCAATCCTTCAGTGTTCATCGTGACGGGCATCCTGCTGGTTCTTGCCGCCGTGGGCATTCTTTTGCCGTGGCTGACACTGCGAGGTCTGGATTGTCATATTCGTTTTGACCATCGACGAGGTCGTGCGGGAAGACCGTCGGTCGTCCGGCTCCAGATTCGCAATCGATGGCCATGGCCCGCCTGGGGACTGTCGCTGATTCGAGGCTTCGCATTGCGAGCCTCCCACGACACAACGGAAGGTGTTTCGCTGGCTCATGTACCGGCGTGGTCCACCGTGGAGTATTCATGGCCTTTCGTTCCGACAAGTCGAGGACTTTATCCTCTGTGCACTCCGGAACTGGAAACAGCGTTCCCATTTGGCCTGTTTCGATTCGGGCGCAAGGCCGAAGTTGATGGACGCTTGATTGTGTGGCCCGCGACGGTCGATCTCGCTGGCCTGCCGGACACCGAAGAATCTCATGGAGACGATTCACTGGCTGATCGCCGAGCCGGTGACTTTGGCGACATGCTGGGAACTCGGCCGTTTCGAGAAGGTGACTCCCTGCGACGAATCCACTGGGCTCAGACGGCCCGCCAGCGACAGCTGATCGTCTGCGAACGACAGGCAACGGAAACCACGTCAGTGATTGTGTACGTGGACCTCGACCCCGCCAGTCATGTCGAGTGGGATGCCGACAATCGGCGCCCGGAGGATTCGCTTGAGCTTCTGATTCAAACGGCAGCAAGCATTTGCGAATCTCTGCACGAACAGCATTGCCGAGTCGAACTCGTGATTGGCGACGAGCACTTCGTCGCCGGGTCGTCCGCGAGCGGGTTTCAGGCCCTGATGGATCGCCTTGCAACTGCCGAACTCCAGCCACAACCACGGCTTCGCTCTCCCCGACGTCGTGAAGGCGGTTTCGGCATCGTGATTACAACACAGGCAGGACAACGATGGAGAGGATCACAAATGCAGGGACTTCATGTGGTGTCGCTGACATCCTCAGTTTCTGCACCGATGTCGATCCCCGGGACATGGATTGTGCTCGAAGGATCTTTGCAATGGGCTTCCCAACTGGCGGCTCGCTGGAAAGGAGCCTGCAATGCCCGCTGATTCAACAGCTTTGAACCGAACGTCAGATTCCATGGGCGGCACTGAGGCCACGACCAACGCACCGGTCCAGAATCGCGTGACCCATCAAAGCCGCCGCAGCACAACGGCGGAGCGACTGTCGAAGTCGCTTCAGCCAACGTCTGACGTCGCACTGCACTGGATGACGGTGCTGCTCGCAATTGTGGCGATGGCGACGTTCCTGATCACGGATGCCGATGGAGGCCGCAGCTCGTTCTGGCTTTGGATTCAGTTTCTGAGTGAGGCCAGTCTGACCCTGATCGGCGCCGCTGTGGTCCGAATGCGGCTGAAGTCTCGTGACCTCACGCCGTTGATTGCTCCGATACTGCTGCTGGTCGTCGTGCTGAGCCTGATCTGGGAACCATTCCAGCGGTGGGCACTGCTGTACGGTCGACCCTTTGAGATGATGGTGATGCATTCCCAGAAGAATCTCATGCTCACTTTGGCTGTGTTCGGATTTCGTCCATCCTGCCAGCGACTCAGCGTCTTTATTGGTGTGGCTCTGTGCGTCTTTTGTGCGTCCGTCGGACGGAATGTTCAGATCGCCTGGCTGATAGCAGTGTTTGCTTTTACGGTCATCAGCTGGTTGACCGCGACCTACTGGAATGGCCTGCAAAGAAGGCTGCTGCAGACGGAACGAACAGCTTTGCCCTGGCGATGGCTGCTTATTGGTCCGGCGATCCCGTTGTCGGCTCTGCTTATTGCGTCGGCTGGCGGGCACGATGTGATTCGTTCCGTCCGTGGCTATCTGCCTGGGTCCGGCGGTGAGGGCGATTACGATGAGTTTTCCCGAGGCGGGGTCAACGATGGCGATGCGCTCGTTGCCGGCATGAATGACATTCGCAGTTTCGGTTCCATCGATGATGCACCGTTCGCTGATGACGACAAACCCAGCCTCTACGATGTCATCAACGATCAGTTCGATGAACCTGTTCGGAAAATCAAGGATCAGCAGCGTGCCATCGCTTTGCCCCCGGGTCTCATGGCGGAGACTAAAGCCCGAATGGCGAAGTCGCAGCAGGCCAGCCGGGAATTTTCGACGGATCGTAAACCCTCTCGCTCGAAAAATCAGCGTCTGAAGAATCTTGAATCTGCAGCGTTATTCTATGTGAATGGCCGAGTTCCCGCGCATCTTCGCATGGAAGTTTACGACGTGTTCGACGGCATCGACTGGTTTCCGTATCCGAGTCTGGAAAACGGCCCGCGAATGGCCATCGTTCCAACATATGGCAAGCCATGGCTTCGCATTCCCTGCGGCAGCCGCAGTCTGGGCGTTCACGCTCATACGGATCATCACATCATTCGGCCGGTCAATCTGAAGACCAATGTGATCCCGGCACCACTTGATACAAGAGGCATTCACATCGACAAGGTTGATGACTCATCGCTCTTCGACTGGCATTGCGATTCTATCGTGCGAATGAATCGAAACATTCTGCCGGAACTCACACCCATTCATCTGCAGTCCGATGTGATTGACTCAGGTCTGTTGCTGCATCATCAGAACCTTCGATTCTCTATGCGATCCAAAGGCGCCGAGAATACACTTCCGGTTGGCGAAGAAATGGATCGCATCGCTGCTCTGGCCGCGGAATGGACTCGGGATATTCCCGATGGCTATCAGCGAGTACAGGCGATCTGCGACAGGCTTCGCACGGAGTACTCAGTGGGCGAATCTTCCGCGGTGAATGATCTGGCGGAATCCGCACCAGCGAACACTTCTTCTGCGACTGCGGCGATGCAGGCTAGTGGTCCGGACGAAACGGAGGAAACGCCGCTGTCTCGCTTTCTGTTTCGAACCAAACGCGGCGAACAGTATCTCTTTGCGACCGCGGCCGCGGTGATGATTCGCAGTCTTGGATACTCATCACGCCTGGTCTCAGGCTTCTACGTTCGACCGGAAAAGTATGACGGTCGCAAACGTCACACGCCTGTCCATGCATCGGATGCTCATTTCTGGTGTGAAGTCTTCATCGGGCTTGGCACGTGGGTCTCCGTAGAAGCAACACCTGGCTACAAAACCCCTGGACCTCCGCCAAAGCTGGCGGAACGAATGTCCATGGCACTGATGTCGGCGGCAAAGTTTCTGGGACGACACTGGATCTGGACAACCACTCTCTCGATCGCAGCAGGATTCGCGTTCTTTCGCCGAGTCGTTCTGATCGATGCAGTGGAAACAGCGATCTGTCGCTGGTGGCCATCAGCGGATCCGGCGGCACGGCTTCGCCGAGTGACCACACTGATCGAACATCGATTGCGCCGAGCGCGTCTGCGGCGACCGGCAGGGATGACACTGCATCGCTGGATTCATCGGCATCTGAACACTCAAGACACGGTTCTCCCGCAGTATCTGAGCCTGACGGAGATCGCGATGTTTGGTCAGCCGGAGAGTCTGCAAAGCCACGCGGTGTATGTCGACGACGTTTGCCGACAGGTTATTCGTACGGTCTCTCAGAAATCATTGCTGAAGGAAAAGCAAAGCCAGCAGAGAGCCGTTACGGCCGACCGCCAACTCTCTTCCTGATTCAATCACTATCGACATTCTCCGAACAGCATCAACCTCTTCATCAAAGTTCACGAACAACATGCTTACTCTTGCCACACCGGAAAAAGCTCAGGACCTCGAAGCCATCGACTCGCTTCGACAGGGGCTTAATGGGACTCTTCGAGGCAAACCTGATGTCATTGAAATGGTGCTTCTTTGCCTGCTGGCGAACGGGCATCTGCTGCTGGAAGATAAGCCAGGGCTCGGAAAAACCACTCTGGCGAAAGCGCTGGCGGATGGTCTTGGCGGGCGATTTGCTCGCTGTCAGTGCACGCCGGACCTTCTGCCTGGCGACATCACTGGTTTCAGCATCTTCAATCAGAAGAACCAGGAGTTTGAATTCCGCGAAGGGCCGGTCTTTGCGGACATTTTGCTGGCCGATGAGATTAATCGAGCGACTCCCAGAACTCAGAGCGCTCTGCTGGAAGCAATGGCCGAACGTCAGGTGACGGTGGATACACGCCGCTACAAACTGAGCCCGCAGTTTCTGGTCATCGCGACGCAGAACCCTGTGGATCAGCATGGTACCTATCCGCTGCCGGAAGCACAGCTCGATCGTTTCTGCATGAAGCTAAGCGTTGGATATCCGGAGCAGGATGATGAAGTGCGGATGCTGCAGGATGCCATCGGTCTTCTAGATTCTCAGAAGTCCGCGAATGCGGGCGTGTTTGGAAGCGGTCAGCTTCGTCGTATGCAGCAGTCGGTTGCAGGAGTCGCGATGGCTGAAAGTGTACTGAGATATCTTGTGCAGCTCGCGCAGGAAACCCGCAGACACGCATCAATTAGTCTTGGGCTCAGTCCGCGCGGGCTACTGATCTGGCAGCGTGTTTCCCAAGCCAAGGCGTGGCTGAGCGGTCGAGGTTTTGTGACACCGGATGATATTCAGGATGTCGCGGGGCCGGTTCTGAGTGTTCGCATCGGGCTTGATCCTCAGGAAAGTGCGACAGTCATTCAGGAGATCCTCGACCGAGTTCGAGTGCCGGAGGTGCGAGTATGACCAGGATTCTTCCCGTTTCATTGAGTTTCGTGCTGGCCATGACTCTGATGGTGACGTCCGGTTGCCAGAAGGCTGACACCGCTGGTACGGCTGCTGCCAAAGAGCATTCGCACGAGGACGATCATCACGAAGACCACGACGAAGACCATCACGAACACGAAGATCACGAACACCTTGAGCATTTCGTGCGGGCCCACAAGCCTGCGAGTTTTGAGGAGCTTGTCAGTCAACTTGTCTTTCGCTGCGAAACACTACCCAGGCTTGCCGAAGCCGACGCCGCCGAGTTTCAAAAGCGTTCCGCAGAATTACGTGACATCCTGAACTGGATCCCGGAACTCGCCGCCGACAGTAACCTCCAGCGCAAAGGCTTTGAATCCGCCGTTGCCGACGGAAAGTCGCTGCTCCAGGCCTTCGAAGCTTCACAGGGCGGAAAGACACTCAGGATGGCCGACGTTCAGGAACCACTCGAGCGACTGAAGGCCATCGTTCCCGATTCCATCGAAGTCGCCCCGAATGGGGCAACGAACAATGAGCCCCCGGCCGCCGCCACCAGGAACGAATGACGACGGCCCGGGAACGACAATCCAGGAACCACGAACAACGCCCCCCAGCACCTTCACTGAGGCCACACGATGCTCCTCACTTTGTTTTTCGGCTTCCTTCTGCGATTCCTCCAAAGCCTGGTCGAAGCATCGCCCTTCATCTTTGCCGGCTTTGCAACGGCAGCAGTCCTGCGCCGGTTCTTCGGCCCAGAGGGAACTCGGCGTCTGTTCGGAGAAGGGACTCGTTCGTCACTGCTTCGAGCATGGCTGATCGGCATGCTTCTTCCGGTGTGTTCCCTGGGAGTGATTCCCGTTGCCAGAGAAATGCGCCGAGTTGGAATCTCGGGCGGAACGATTCTGGCCTTCGCACTCTCCGGACCGTTGTTCAATCCACTTTCATTGTTGTACGGACTCACATTGTCAGAACCCGTTGCGATCCTTTCGTTCGCGATGTGTTCTCTGGTGATCGTGACGGCAGTGGGGGTGATCTGGGATCGAATCTTCCCCAACAGCTCTTTGCCTGTCCCATCGGATCCCCCGGTCCAGCAGGGACTTCGTCGAGTCGTCGCTGTTGCCGCAACGATGGGCCGTGACCTGGCAGGGCCATCCACCCTGTACATTTTGATCGGCCTGTGCGGAGTCGGTCTCCTGGGCATCCTGCTGCCAGCCAACAGTCTTCAGCACACCTTCAACTTTGACAACCCGTGGGCGCCGATCTGGATGGCAGTACTCTCCATCCCGGTGTACGCCACGCCAATGCTGGCCATGGCTCAGCTGGGCATGATGTTTCAGCACGCCAATTCCATCGGGGCGGCCTTCGTGCTGCTCATTCTGGGAGCCGGCATGAACATCGGCAACCTGTTCTGGATCGTGCGAGAATACGGTGTTCGCAGAAGTTCTGTGTTTCTGGGGTTGCTGCTGAGCGTTGTGCTGGCCCTGGCATACACGGTCGATAAGCCGCTGTTTCCCCGAGACATTGAGCCGGCGAATCATACTCACGCCTTCGACATTTACTGCCAGCCGTTCAGTGGCAATGAGCCAGCTCCGGCCTCGGCATTCATGTCGCGACTGGATCGTGATATTGAGGACTGGCAATGGCGACCATTCTGGTTCCTTGTCGTTCTGGTCGCAGCAGGCAGCGTACTTCAACTGGCAGATCGTCGACGTCGAACAGAGCTCTGGGCGGAAACACCAGCAGAACCCGAAGCCGGAGTTTCACGCGACATCGTGATTCCCGGCTCTGTGCTTGGAGGACTGGCGTTGCTTGGACTTTTCGTCCTCAGCGCAGTCGGCTGCTTCACCTACTATCCGTCACCGGACGACTGCCTCGTTGCCATGGAAGATGCTCGAATCGGCGCACTCAGTTCGGCGCTCAGCATGAATCACTCAGAGACCAAGTACTGGGCCGAACGTTACGACGACTGGACGAGAAAACTGGAAGTCGGAGCCTGGCTGCGTCACGGCGAACTCAGCGAATACCATCGCTGGAAGACTCGTCTGCTAAGAGAAAAGCTCGAGGTCCTTGAACACGAAGTTGAAGATAACGAACGCGACGAAGTACGTGATCTGGTCAACGCCATTTCCCGTAGCCACCGCCGTATGAAGCGCGCGTATCTCGAAGAACTTTGACTTGGGGGCGTTTTGGAGTTCCGGGTGATTCGTACCTTGTTTTTCGTGCTTCGTTTCAGAACCCCGAGGTCACTGTCACCTGAGACTACCACATTCGCCGAGGCGCGACTCAAAGGGCGCACTTTCTGGTGCTTGATTCCGGACTCGAGGTTAACCGAGGTGTTTGGCGTGCGGTCGGTCATTGCACGACCGAAAGCGAATTGCGAACCACTTTCCAGCGCCGGTCCGGACTGCTACGCTTCGAGTTACCAACCGCTGTCAGCGTCGAGGATTGAACAGACAAACCCGGCCTTGCCCGATAGTTCCTCACTGGCGGCACATTCACGGTCGAAAAGCACACCGCAGACTGCACCGTGCTTTATCATTCCGTTTTCCGATGTGAACTCAAGGCAACGGCATGCTTCCCCTTCGTCCCTTCTTCACACTGTTCATCAGCGTCGCAATGTTCATTGCAGCGGATTGTTTTGCAACCCACGAGCCACCGGTTGCACCGCCGGTCGAGCCACGGAAGCCGCCAGTGACGCAGGAAGTAACAGACTTCGCAGAACACGTCGCCCCATTTCTGGAACGATACTGCCAATCCTGTCACAACGTGGACTCGGCGAAGGGAAATCTTCGACTCGACAATCTGTCGCCCCAGCCGAACGATCGTCAGCTGTTTCAACTCGAGCAGATACTGAGTCAGATCAACACCAAACAGATGCCACCGGCTGATGAAGAACAGCCAACGGACGATGAACGGCAAAAGGTCGGAGAATGGATTAATGCAACCCTCAAGGCAGCTCGCGAGGCAGCACCGGTCCGCAATGGCTCGATCCGCCGACTTACCGTTGGTCAGTATCGCCAGACACTCCAGGATCTGCTGGACATACCGGATGATCTGACTCGCACACTTCCTCCGGATGCCATTTCAAAGGATGGCTTCACGAATAACGAACAGTCGATGACTCTGTCACCACAGCAGACGGAAACGTACTTTGAAATCGCAGGACAGGCGCTCGATCTTGCGATGGTGGATGAAAGCGAGCCGCCGATCATCCAGAAGTTTCGTATGGACTTCGGCCGACGAATCAACCCGACTCCCTGCCCGGACAATCTGATTCTGGGTGCCAACAGCGAACTCCTTCGAAACGAAGACTTCGTCGTGACGGAACTGGCCGCGGCTCGTACGTTTCCGTTTCAACCATTCCAGATGCAGCGCAAGTTTGAGTTTATTGAAGGCTACGTAGGGAATGACACCATCCGTCAGTGGAAGAAATTTGACAGCATCTATCACGCCGTGTTTGCCTGCATGCGAGGATCTCCGGGGTATCCGAAAGGCGACGCGTGGGAAATGAACTCCGACGGTATGCTGCTGCGTCCTGCCATTCCAAGTTCAGAGATCTTTGGCGTTTCGAATACCTACGGACCGCACGCCAACTTCAAAATCTCTCTGCGAGAACTTCCGGACCGCGGCAGATTCCGCGTCACAGTGCGAGCAGCCAGGGCACGCGATGCCATGTTGCTGGATCCGAAGACTCCGCACAGGATTCAGCCCGATTCAATGACGTTGTCAGCATCGACAGGAAACTCCGAAGTCACGGGAACACTCTCTGCTCTTCCGCCAGGCGTCTATCAGATCGATGCGGTGTTCAAATCATCGGAAGAGAAGGTCACTATCCAGTTGGCGGCCGGTGATCGAACCTTCCGATTGGGCCTGTCTTTGGCCGATGCTGCCCAACTGACGGCTGAAGACGCTGCCAGCGATCGAGTCGTGCCGCTATGCCGGATCAGTCTCAACGGTGGTGAGCTTCCACTTCAGGCAACGATCGAAGGAAAGCCCGCGATCCAGAAAATCGCTGTGACCCGGTTGCCTGATGATTCTTCAGAAGCGGAAGCTTGCCGGGCCTTCGACCAGAGAACGCCGTACCTGGGTGTTCACCTGGGATTGCGTCGCGACTGCGGCAGCACGCTGACTCAGGTTCAACAGCCGGTCGCGGTACGAGATGATGTCGTGCGAGACTACATCTTTGAAGGAGCAATCAATGATTATCCAAGCCCTGATGTTGAAAAAGACAATGTCAACTACCTCGCTGGAATCCGTGAGATCGGAATTCGTCACGAATACACAGATGGTCGCGACATTCCTCGCATGCTGATTCGCTCCGTGGAGTTTGAAGGTCCCATCTACGATGCATGGCCTCCGGAATCCCATCGTCGTATCTTTGTCGATTCTCCACATCGCCTCAGCCAGGCCGAAACTCAGCTTCTGGAACAGCAAAAGGCACCAGCAGAGAAGCTCGAACCATATGCCTCCGACATTCTCCTGGCGTTCGCAGAGCGAGCTTTTCGGCGCCCTGTCCGAGACAATGAGCGAACACGACTGATGAAGGTCTGGCGTGAATCATGGGAATCTTCGCATCTGTTTCGCGCCAGTATCCGTGATGTGCTGCAGGTTGTGCTGGCGTCTCCGCAGTTTCTGTTCCTGATTGAAGAAAGCAACAGCCCGAATGCCGAACCGCTGAACGACTATGAACTGGCATCGCGGCTTTCGTACATTTTCTGGAACGCACCTCCGGATGAGCGATTGGAGAGACTCGCCGCAAGCGGAGAGTTGCGAGGTCATCTGGATGACGAGTTCAATCGACTGCTGAACGATGAACGAGCGGACCGGTTTACCCAGCAGTTTGCTACTGAGTGGTTCGCGATGGATCGCTTCGACGTTGTAGCGACCGATGGCGACCGCTTCCCGAAGCTGACTCGAGATACCAAGACTCAATTGCGCCGTGAGCCAGCGGAATATCTTCGCCACCTGATGCGGGCGAACTTGCCCATTCGGCATCTTGTGTCATCTGACTTCATCGTTGCCAACGACGTCGTAGCACAGTACTACGGAGTTTCTTCTGAATGTGGGCTGGATTTTCAGCCGATCGCCGTGACCACTCCGCATCTTGGCGGCATCATGACTCAGGCGTCTGTCCTGGCCGGGCTTTCCAACGGTCGAGAGCCGAATCCCATCAAACGAGGAGCCTGGCTGGCTCGACGTATCGTCGCCGAACCACCCGATGATCCCCCGCCAAACGTGCCGAAACTGCCCGAGAATGATGGATCGACGTTGACGCTGCGCCAGAAACTGGAACAGCATCGCAATCAGGAAGGCTGTGCAAAGTGCCATTCGGGAATCGATCCCTGGGGCCTGCCGTTCGAAGAATACGATGCCGCCGGAATGTTCCATGAACGCCCCGCAGAATCCGTCGCGTCAACTTTGCCCGACGGTACCAACGTCAGCGGTGTGCGGGAACTGAAACGCTATCTTGCCGAAGACCGATTGGACCAGGTGGCGTTTTCGTTCCTGAAGCACTTTGTCGTCTACGTCAACGGACGCCCGCTTTCCTATTCCGACCATTACCGAATCAAAGCGATGTGCACGAATCTTCGCGGCAGCAATTACGCGATCCAGGATCTCATGAGGGCCGCTTTGCACAGCGATCTGTGCCTCACAAAGTAGACCAAGGGGAGAGGTCCCTGGTTCGCGGTCCCTGGTTCGCAGTTCGTGGTGCGTGGTTGGTCGTGCCTGGCATCGGCTCCGGGACACATT
>CAZIGZ010000065.1:29939-32216 GCA_964538835.1 uncultured Chitinophaga sp.
TTCGCAGTTCGTGGTGCGTGGTTGGTCGTGCCTGGCATCGGCTCCGGGACACATTCGCCGTTCGCATTAGGAAACTGGTGTGGGTTCGGTCCCGCTGCAGGTCGTCGCTTTGCAATGACCAGAACTTACCGAAACGCGTCCGTCAGGATTCGTTCCACGACCGCTTCAAACGAGAGTCCGGCTTCGGCAACCGCCGCCGCGAAGCCGGCGTCGGGGGACAGGCAGGGGTTGGCGTTCAGTTCCAGAATCCATGGCTGACCATCTGCGTCCACTCGAAAATCAACGCGAGCATATCCACGAAGACCAAATTCTTCCCAGCATCGCCGGGCGAGTGCTTTCAGTTCATCAAGCAAAGGCTGGTCGGCATGAGGGAAGTCAAAGCGTCTAGGCGTATTGTGATACTCTGCTGCAGTCTCATTCCACTTGGCCGCGGCACCGACAATCCGTGGTTTTGAATCAGGATAGTTGACGAATTCAATCTCCGCAGGAGGCAACACTTCCGGCCCTTCATCACTGGCCAGAACACTCAGATTAAACTCTCGACCATCAACAAACTCTTCCACAAAATGTGGCGTTCCCAGCCGCTGACCGTACGTCGAGATCAGCTCGACCAGATCCTCTTCCGTGCGATCCAACACGGTGAGAACACTCTCATCGGTCATTCCGAGCGATGCATGCTCAGCCACGGCCTTGATGATCGCTCGATCAGGGCGCCACGATGCACTTCGCAGTCCCTGCCATACGGGCGAATCTGCGCTGATCCACGCCGGTGTCGGCAACTGAAGCTGAGTCAGTCTCCGTTTGGCAGCAACTTTCTGAGTCGTCAGCTGCATAGCCAGACTGGACGCGCCTGTGAACGGAACATCCAGGGATTCCAGCAGAACCGTGGCCAGGGCCATCAGGCGATCCGTGCCCCCCAGCGATTCGACCAGATTGAAAACGGCACTGGCTCCGGATCTCAGGAGTTGCTGCCGTGCCTCGTTAAGATTGAGCGAGCATGTTACACGCTCCGTCGTGTGCCCCAGAGATCGCAGCGAATCTTCCACCGCCGAGCATTGGCGCAAAACATCCAGAACATCCGCACTGTCGCTCGTGGAGACTCGATTCAGTAGTAAAGCGACGTGCATAACGAACCTGTTCTCAAACACACGGAGGACAACTCTGCTGAAACTGAGCGGCAAAACAATCAGACTGTTCGCACGCGTTTCCTGGCCGACTGAATGATCTGATCGATCAACTGCTGGTAGCTCATCCCCACCATCGTCGCGATCATCGGAAGATCGGAATGCTCGGGGTGCAGCCCGGCGAGTGGATTCGCTTCGATGAATCCTGGCTGGCCGCTGCCATCTGACCGAAGATCAATTCGCCCGGCGTCACGGCCCTTAAGTTCCTTCCATGCGGCAAGGGCAACTCGCTCCGCTTCGGCCACTTCCGGATCATTCGCGCCAGTGACATGCAGGTACTTCACCAGTTCCTCGCACTTCTCTTTGTTCACATACGAATACGCACCAGGTTCGGCGTTTGAAAGCAGCACAATCTCCATCGTCCCCAGAACTCGTGCATCCTCGCCCGTGCCAAGGATCGCGACCGTAAACTCACGCCCGGACAAATAGGTTTCAACAAGCACTGGCTGACGGAATCGCTCCAGCAGATCGCTGCAGACATGCTTCAGCTCGTCCGCCGTTCGAATGCACGACGCCGGAGAAACACCTTTTCCGGTTCCCTCGGCGACCGGCTTGGCAAACAGAGGATATGGCAGACGGACTCGATCCACATCGGACAGAGCTTCAACCAGAAACGACTGAGGAGTCGGCAGGCCGGCATTGTGAACGATGGTCTTCGTCAAACCTTTGTGAAGACAAACTGCCATCATGAAGGAATCGGAGAACGTGCATGGGATCTCATAGGCCTCCAGCAGCGCCGGCACCTGAGCTTCCCTCGCGATACCGTGCAGGCCTTCACAAATATTGAAGACCAGATCCCAGCGATCCCCCGAGGCCAGCCTGGAAACCAATTGCCGAACATGACCAATTCGATCAGTCCTGTGCCCCAGGCTCTGAATGGCCTGCTCGATGGACACGATCGTATCGTCGCGATCAAACTCGGCCGTGGCTTCTTCGCTGTAACCCATCGCCAGATATTCAGACCGAAGATCGTAGGTCAGCCCGATTTTCATGATGTCCCGTTACCTTGCTCCACCCTGTGATTCATGCTTCAGCGGTTGCCGATAGACTGCGGGCATGGAATCACGGCAGTCACATTCGCATTTGCCCCACG
>CAZIGZ010000066.1:0-31720 GCA_964538835.1 uncultured Chitinophaga sp.
TGAACGAGATTCCACTGCCGGCTGCTCGCACAGACGTTGGAAACAATTCGGGCAGCAAAGTGCAGGGAGACTTTAGAAAAGTCTAGCGCAGCCCGTGGAAGTTTGGGCAAGCTGAACGATTGGAGGGATTACGGAGGTTCTTCCGTACGAGTTCTGCTGTCCGGTTTTCGGGCTATCGGTGATAGCCGAGTGACGCGATCACGTCGAAGAGCTCTTCGAAAGTGATGAAGCGACGGCGATTGTTGATTTTGTAGTCGTCAATCGCGTTGGCGAGTTCAGCGACTTCCGGTCGAGCCGAACGGTCGCCGTCACGGAACTGACGACGCTCAACGCCCGGGTTTCCACGGTTTTCGCTTCGCTGACGACGCTCAACAAAGTTGCCTGCGGGGTTTTCGAGGACGGAAATTTCTGGCATGGCCCCATCTCACAACAAATGGCATAGAAGTGTTCAAAGTCAGTGGAAACTGTTGGTCAGAAAAATGGCCCCGGCAAATCCGCTCCAGAGCCCTCACAGAAAAGTCACTCGGTGCCGATCCTGCGAAAGCGAATAGTCTGGTCGATCGGATTGTAGGGATCACCGAAAGTGCGGATTCGAGGACTTGCCGTGCCAGGCCCCGCAGCCAAGGGTGCCAGGCACCTGTTGTTAGAATTTCAGTGTTTTTTCTTGTTTTCTTCGCTTTGTGTGCGCCTTGGGGGCCGGGATGATTCGAAGGGCGTCGAAGCGGTGTCTTAACTGGCGGGAGAATCAGGGAAACTGTTGGAGTGGCTGAAACTTGGGCTCTGTTCCGCTATCCTGCAGCCTTCATTGACACAGAGATCGTCAGGAAAAGGGCACTTATCATGTCTCACGGTGAGACGCCTGCGTGTTATGTGGGTAGTTTTGACCCAATGACGCTTGGGCATCTGGACATTATTCGACGGGCTTCCCGCATCTTCAGTCACGTGACGGTGGGGATCGGGATTAACCCCGACAAGAATTCGCTGTTTACGCCGGCGGAACGTGTCGAGCTTTGTGCGGCGGCGGTGTCGGATCTGCCCAATGTGGAAGTTCGGACCTTCGACGGTTTGGCGGTGGAATTCGTCCGTCAATGCGGCAGTCGGATTCTTCTGCGAGGCGTTCGAACTCTGTCGGACATCGAAGCAGAGTTTTCAATGACTCTGACCAATCGCGTTCTTGACGAAGAAATCGAATCTGTGTTTCTGATGTCTGCGGAGCGATTTGCCCACATTTCCAGCTCACTGATCAAGCAGATCGCGAAAATGGCCAGAGAAGGTGTTCGCGAACGATTGAAGGATTTCGTTCCGGTGCCCATCATCGAGCCATTGATTCGTCGGTTGAACGAATAGCTCAGAGAAACAGTCTTCCTGGTCTGCTGTGTGACAGCGGCTGAGAGTTTTGGTGACTTCTACTGGACCAAGCACAATGGTGAAAACCGCATCGACAATGTTGCCTCTGGGAACAGAGGCTCCCGAATTTGCTCTTCCGAATGTTGATGGTTCAATCGTTTCGCGAACCCAGTTCGCCGGCAAGCCTCTGGTGGTTGTCTTCATGTGCAACCACTGCCCGTTTGTCGTTCATATCCGATCGGCGCTCGCGGCGTTTGCCAAAGAGTATCAGGCGAAGGGTGTTGCGATTGTCGGCATCAGCAGCAACTTCACTGGCACTCATCCTCAGGACGGCCCGGAACTGATGAAGAAAGAAGCGACGGACGCTGGCTACACATTTCCGTATCTGTACGACGAAAGCCAGGCGGTGGCACGAGCTTACAAGGCGGCGTGTACTCCGGACATTTATCTGTTCGACGCGGATCATTCGCTGGTATATCGCGGCCAGTTTGATTCGAGTCGGCCGGGGAATGGTCTTCCTGTGACCGGTGCCGATCTTCGCAGCGCCTGTGATGCGGTGCTCACCGGCAAGTCGGTTGATACTGTTCAGCGTCCGAGTATTGGTTGCAATATCAAGTGGATCCCGGGAAAAGAGCCCGAGTACTTTACGGGAATTGCGGCTGGCTGATGGTGGTGGCTCACGGGGTGACGGTGGCCTGATGTTCGCCGCAGGCCATCGTGAGCTCTCGAGGCTGCTGCGAAAACGTTTGGATTGTTCCACAGTTCAGAGTTCCAAGAGTTCGTCTTTCAGAAAGACAAATCCCATGTCGTCCGAGATGTCCGCCGGTTTGAAGTTGCTGCACGACTTGCTTCTGAAGCTGGCGGAGGCGGAAGCGGCTCTGGCGGAAGGCCCGAGGCTGATTGGAGTGGCCGAGCGTCAGGTGACACTTGGTGAACAGCAGATTGAAGCCCAGAAACAGGCCATCAAGGATACTCGAAAAGCCGCCGATGACTTCAACCTGAAGCTGAAGACAAAAGAGAGCGAGATTCTGAAGCTTCAGGGGCAGCTCAACACCGCAACGTCCAACAAAGAATACGACATCATCAAAGGGCAGATTGAGAACGGAAAGCGGGACAAAGGAGAAATTGAAGAACAGGGGTTGATGGGGCTCGAGGCCGTTGATGCCGCCCAGAAGAAACTCAAGGAGCTGGAAGCGGATCTTCAGAAACGGAAGCAGCAGGTTCAGTCAGTGAAGTCCGCCTTTGAAGCAGAGAAGCCTGGCCTGGAGGCGAATATTGCGGGTCTGCAGTCACAGATTGGTGAGTGCGAAAAAGTGATCCCCGCATCGGATCAGGCCGTCTGGAAGCGTCTTCGGATCGCCCACGGCGCCGCCGCGCTTGCCCCGCTTGACGACGACTTCTGTTCCTCCTGCAGCAACCGCGTCACCACTCAGGACCAGGTTCGCATCCGAACCAGCAACCTCGTCCTCTGCCGAGGCTGCGGCAGAATCCTGTATCAGGCTTGAGGAGCCTTGCCCTTGTAAACACTGTCGTCTCAGTTCCGAGTCGTCGTACACATCGTTCGCTGACCTCGTTTGTCTGCAGGAAACAGGTCCAAACGTGGTCGCCGGTCGATTCAAAACTAACCGCGACGGTGAACTGACTAAACCCGACCACCGGAGTCTGAATAGATTCTGGCTGAAAGGCGACGCCCTCGCATCATCCACGAAAAAAGCCCCGAGGCACCAGAATGCCATCTCGGGGCTTTGATGGATCGCAATAACCCGGCCAGGACTCGAACCTGGAAAAACAGAACCAAAATCTGTTGTGTTACCGATTACACTACCGGGTTACTTTTGCTCTGGATCATCGGAGGTGAATCCGAATGATCTTATGACTCAGTCGGCGTTTGTCCGGGGGAAAATTGAAGGGTTCCGAGGGAACCCTTCAATGGTCTTGCCGGACGCCGGAGGGGCCATTAGTCGTTACGGAGTCGCAGGCCAATTTCGCCGAGCTTCTGGCGAATTTCGTTGAGTGATGTGACGCCGAAGTTTCGGCTGGCGAGCAGTTCGTCCGGGGTACGGGCCAACAGCTGTCCAACGGTCTGAATGTTCAGACGAGACATACACTTGCGAGATCGAACGGACAGGTTCAGATCCACAACCAGCTTGTTCATCATTGCCTGCTCTTCCGGCGAGAGGCTCTGATCCACAACATGGTCGCGTGAATGAATCTTGTGCAGGTTCTGACCGATTCGCAGGCCGTGCGCCTGAAGCAGTTCGCGGATTTCCATCAGCGACGTTTCGCCGAAGTTCTTTCCTGCCAGCAGCTCCTGTTCGCTGACTTCCGTCAGGTCGCCCAGAGTATTGATGTTCATGGCCGCAAGACAGTTGCGGCTTCGGACGGACAGTTCGAAGTCGGTGACCGGTCGGCCCAGAAGCTGCTTCATGCGAGCTTCCTGCTTTGCCTGATCTTCGTCGTAGTACATGCCCTGAGTGGCTTCGATGTCCTTCAGGTACAGTGTCGCAAATTCATTGTTCGGATCGTAGTCGCGGATTCGGCGGAAGCAGAATGCGGCTGCCTGATAGTTTTCGCGGTCTTCGTACAGCAGGCCAAGATTCAGCAGGGCACCGACGTAAAACGGTGGCTTGGACAGCGATCGCTCGTACAGTCGAATCGCTTCGTCGTCATTGCCTCGCAGGGCATTTTCCGCCGCAAGCCAGAACAACGCGCGGGAATGATGCGGATCCATATCGACGGCACGCTCGAAGTATTCAACGGCGGTCAGAGCGTCGCCACGGTCTGCCCAGATGCATCCCATCTGGAACGAATACTCAGCACGGCTGGCCGCTGAAGCCGCAACGCTCCGCAGGAGCTTTTCAGCTTCGTCCACACGACCGGCAGCGCGGATTGCGCCAGCACGGCGGAGTGCACATCCCACCGGATCGAATCCTGCCTTGGAAGCAGCGTCGAATCGAGCAGCAGCGTCTTCAGGACGATTCAGAGAGGTCAGGCACTGGCCGTGAACAAACATCGCCACGCCATCACGCGTCACCTGAGACAGGAATCGGTCCGCCTGAGCCTGGCGAGACAACAAATACGAACCCACCCCAGCGCGAGCCAGAACGGCGTCTGATTTTTCGCCACTGTCGATGCGTCGGATCAGGTCACCGACATACTGACGCAGTTCGGTCAGCTGTGAACCCGCAGCGGCGTTTTCGAGCTGATGCAGATTGTCCGCGGTCAACAGACTTTCGGAATCCAGAATCTCTTTGACGTTAACCAGAATCGCTGGAGGCACTTCGTTCGCTTCCTGACAAACAGTGAAACTTTCAGCCCGTTTCCGGACCAACTCCCATTCCGCTGAGTCGAATCGGGGATCCATGATCCGCCATCCGTCGGAATTTCGAAACCGGGAAGTTTAACTTCGCTGCTGACTTGAAACAAGTCTCCAGAAAAACGTCCGACTTTTTCGAATTTGACGCAATTCCCAGTCAGGGAGCAGTTTACGAATCGTCCCTGAGTGTGGCGTTCCTCGATTTGCCCCGAGAAACCTAGTGAATCTAAGGACCTGAAGGTTGTTTTTCTGGCAATTCCGGGCAATGTATCCCCTTCTCGCCTGCCACCGACAACCTTCAGTTGCCCACCTCGCTGCACAGCCGACGTTCCTTTGACCCAGGGATTTCTGTCCGATGCGATTCGATCTTTTGCGGTCCTCCGTCGCCCAAACGGCGATTATCGCTGCCATCGGATTCTATGCTCCGTCGGCGGCTGCTCAACAACCGGCCGCTTCGAATCCACCTGCTGCCACAACTCCGGTGGAAGCCAAGCCGGATCAGCCAAAGCCCGAAGAGGCCAAGCCGGCAGAACCCGCTCCTCTGAAAGAAGGGCATTCGGTCCATGGCGAAATCTTCAACGAAGGGCCTCGTCAGGCCGCGTACCTGATGTCCGGTGTGGGGCGAGTTCGATTCCCGGTGACTTCCGCGAATGAAGACGCAAAGAAGTTCGTCGAACAGGGAGTGGCTCAGCTTCACGGTTTCTGGTACTTCGAATCAGAACGGTCGTTCCGCCAGGCTGCCATGCTGGATGCAGATTGCGCGATTGCCTATTGGGGCATGGCGATGTCGAACCGGGGCAATGCGACTCGGGCCAAGGGCTTTATTGCCGAAGCCATGAAGCGCAAAGACAAGGCATCACGTCGCGAACTGCTCCTGATTGAGTCCTTCGATCGCTACATCAACGCAAAGGCGGAGAATGATCAGGAACGCAAGCGACGAGCCGATCGATACGTTGATGACCTTGAAGACCTGCTCCTGGAGTTTCCTGACGATATTGAAACAAAGGCGTTCCTGACGGAGTTCTTCTGGTCCGGCAAACGTGAAGGTCTTGAGATGCCTTCCAACCTTGCTGTCGATGCGCTGATTGAAGAAGTTCTGGAAGCCGAACCATTGCACCCGGCTCATCATTATCGCATTCATCTTTGGGACGGGAAGAAGCCGGAGAAGGCTCTGGAATCTTCTGCGCTGGGTGGATTATCGGCTCCTGCCATTGCTCACATGTGGCACATGCCGGGTCACATTTATTCACGTCTCCGTCGGTATCACGATGCTGTGTGGCAGCAGGAAGCGTCGGCTCGCGTCGATCATGCCCACATGATGCGTGATCAGGTCATGCCGGACCAGATTCACAACTTTGCTCACAACAATGAATGGTGCATTCGGAACATGATCTCGATTGGTCGAGCCGAAGACGCAGAAGCTCTGGCCCGCAACATGCTGTCGATGCCGCGGCATCCAAAGTACAACCACATTGGCAAGGCCGGAAGTTTCAAGTACGGCCGCGAACGCCTGATGGAAGTCCTGACCGCGTTTGAACGCTGGGATCGCCTGGTGGCTCTTCGTAACGAAGGGCTGATGGAAGACACCGGCAATGAAGAAGAAGATCTTCAGCGGGACCGAGCTATCGGGGCAGCATTTGCGGCCCTTGGAAACGCGACAGAGTCACAGGTCTATCGCGACAAGTTTCAAAAGCTGCTGGATGCCGAGAAGGGCAAGCAGACAGCTGCTGTCACTGAAGCAGAAGCGAAGGCGAAAGAAGCGAAGTCCGACGACAAAGCGGTCGAAAAGGCGAAGAAAGATGCAGAGCAGAAGTTTGCGTCCAGCATCCGTCGCCTGGAACGAGCTATTCAGGAAATCGATGGTCGAGCGGCACTGACGGCAGGTGATGCAGCAAAGGCTCTCGAACATCTGCAGGCCGCAGAGATTTCACCGGACCAGCTGGCTTTGGTCATGATGAAGGCGGGCAAGACCGATGATGCGATCAAGAAGGCGGACGGACGGGTCAAATCGAATTCCGGTGAGACAATTCCGCTGGCAACGCTGACTGAAATTCAGTTTGCCGCCGGGAAGAAGGAAGAGGCGAAGGCCACGTTTGAGTCTCTTCGGAAGATCTCCGAGACTGTGGATCTGACCGTCGGACCATTCGCGCGATTGGCACCAATTGCCGCGGAGTTTGGATTTCCCGCTGACTGGCGCTTGCCGCTCGAAAAGCCCGCTGACCTGGGAACTCGCCCGAGCCTCGATGCTCTGGGGCCGTTCCGCTGGGCACCTGGCACGGCATCCGACTGGACTCTGACCGATGTCGAAGGCAAGCCGCGGTCGCTGCATGAGTACAAGGGGCGACCTGTTGTTGTCGTTTTCTATCTTGGCTACGGTTGTCTTCACTGTGCCGAACAGCTGAAGGCCATCACGGCGAAGTACGAAGACTTCCGAAAGGCCGGTCTTGAAGTGGTCGCCGTCAGTACGGACAAACAGGAAAACCTGAGCCGTGCATGGAAAGATCTGGAAACGCCGTATCCGTTTCCACTTGTAGCCGACCCGGACATGGCGATCTTCCGTCAGTATCGATGCTACGACGACTTCGAGAAAGCCGCGTTGCACGGGACCTTCCTGATTGATGCTCAGGGCCGTATTCGATGGCAGGACATCAGCTACGAGCCTTTCATGGACACCGATTTTCTGTTGAAGGAATCCGGTCGACTTCTGTCGTTTGATCCTTCGGCCCCGGAAAAGAAACCAGCGACGAGTGTTGGGGGCGGGCAGGCGGTGACCGGGTTTTGAGGTGGTTGGGCTTTGTCGCGGAACGGCGCAAGCCGTCCGGTGAATTCATGACGCGGAACCACCGGAGGGCTCGGGCCCTGCCGCTACAAACATCAGGAATTGGGTGATCTCATGACGAACCAGCCGATGGAGTCGGAATCGGAAGACTCATCGCAGTCGCCGTTTCTGTTGCTGGGGCTGGTTTCAATTTCCGTGCTGATACTGCTCACGCCGATTCCGGCGGGAATGACGCCGGCGGGGCATCGGCTGCTGGCCGTCGCGGCTCTGATGGCCGGGCTGTGGATGACTCAGGCGATACCGATCGCGGCCACGAGTCTTCTTCCGCTTGGACTGTTCCCTCTGTTTGGAATTCAGTCCGCCAAGGATACAGCTCGTTCGTTCGTGGAAGACAGCCTGTTCCTGTACGTCGGCGGCATGATTATCGCGCTGGGTATTGAACGATGGAATCTGCATCGCCGCATGGCGCTGACGATTGTGAACGTGGTGGGTGTGAGTCCTCGACGGCTGGTCATTGGTTTCTCCGTTGCCACATTCGCACTGTCAATGTGGATCAGCAATACCGCGACGACGATGCTGATGCTTCCGATCGGGCTCGCAATGCTGAAGGTGATTGATGATGTCGGCGAAGGGGACAACCGTTCCGCAACACTCGCGGTTCCGCTTCTGCTGACACTGGCTTACAGCGCGACGCTGGGAGGCATGGCGACTCTTGTGGGAAGCCCGACAAACAGCGTTGCCATTGGCATCTATCGATCCAAGCTGCCGGATGCCCCGCCCGTGTACTTTTCCGAGTGGCTTCTGAGCTGTGGTCCGATTGCGTTGATCTACACGGTGATCGTTGTGGCGATCCTGATTCGCAAGCTGCCATGGGGAACATCGAAGGATGCAGACCTCAAGCAGATTCTGCGGCATCGACTTTCATCGCTTGGAAAGATGACCCTGGCAGAATGGCTCATGGCATCGGCATTCGGTCTGACGGCAGTGCTATGGGTCACTCGTGACCGTATCATGCTGGGAGAATACGAATTGTTCTCCGGCTGGCAGAAGTCGTTCGGTCGCATGATGATGTTCCTGACAGCAGGCAGGGAGCGAGTTGAAATCTGGACCGGCCCGAACACGATTTCCGACGCAACCGTTGCGATGTTCATGGCTGTCCTGCTGTTCGTGATTCCATCCGGCCAGAAGGATGCTCGAGGAAAAGCCATTCCGCTGATGGACTGGTCGACGGCCTCGCGGCTGCCCTGGGACATGATCCTTCTGTTTGGCGGTGGATTCGCTTTGGCCAACGCGTTTGAAACCACGAAGCTGGCGTCATGGCTCGGGGAAACTCTGAAAGGACCGCTGCAGACGATTCATCCAGCCATGGTGGTTGCAATCATTTGTTTCATCCTGGTGATGTTGACGGAACTGACCAGCAATGTTGCCACCGTGAATGCTGTCTTGCCAGCGATTCTGGCTTTGGCCGAGCCATTGAACCTGGATCCTCGCATGCTGTTTGTTCCGGCGACGCTGGCCGCCAGTGCGGGGTTTATGTTGCCGGTGGGCACACCGCCCAATGCCATCGTGTTCAGTACGGGCCGGATTCCATCAGGGCTGATGGCTCGCCAGGGGCTGATCCTGAATCTGATTGGCGTGCCGTTGCTGACCCTTGGGACGTGGCTTTTGATTCGCCCGATTATGGGAATCAAATAGTCGCTGTCTGACCGGCGTTTTTTGCCGTGTTCCGTGATTTGTCCAGCCTGTCGGATCCAAGGTTCCGATTGCTGACCGTGTTGGACGCGACCTTGCTGCAGGTTCCGGCAATTGATTCCCATGAAAGCGGCTGGCGGGCTGGCAATTGCGAGAGTGCGGCGGATTTCTACAATCCCGATTCCCCGGAAAATCCGATGATCCGATCTTCTGAGGCAAGCGTATAGCCAGCGTCACGTGCGTCGAGCCGTTGACGGCTCCTTCGATACCCTCCTGAATCCCCAGAGTCGACTCATGAGCAACAATCCGTTCGGTGCTGAATCCACCCTTTCGTCCGCAGCAGGAACCGTCAAATATTACAGCCTGCCCAAGCTGGTGAAAGACGGCATCGGCGATATCGAAACTCTTCCGTATTCCATCCGAGTCCTTCTGGAAGCCTGTCTCCGCAACGTCGACAACTTTGTCGTCACCGCGGACGACGTCAACAACCTGGCCAACTGGAATGCCGCAAAGCCTGCGGAGATTGAAGTTCCGTTCAAGCCGGGTCGAGTGGTTCTTCAGGACTTCACTGGTGTGCCGGCCGTTGTCGACCTGGCTGCTCTGCGAAGCGCGATGGTTCGAATGGGCGGCGATCCAAAGAAGATCAATCCTCTGGTGCCTTGCGACCTGGTGATTGACCACAGCGTTCAGGTCGACGAATTCGCAAGCCGGTTTGCTCTGCAGAGAAACGTGGAGATTGAGTTCGAGCGCAACATGGAACGATACCAGTTCCTGCGCTGGGGGCAGAAGGCGTTCAACAATTTCCGAGTTGTTCCGCCGGCCACTGGTATCGTTCACCAGGTGAACCTTGAGTATCTCGCGACTGTCGTGATGACGACCAATGGCGTGGCTTACCCGGACAGCCTTGTCGGCACCGACAGCCATACGACCATGATCAACGGCCTGGGTGTCGTTGGCTGGGGCGTGGGCGGCATTGAAGCCGAAGCGGTCATGCTGGGGCAGCCCATCTACATGCTGACTCCGGAAGTTGTCGGATTCAAACTGTCTGGTCAGCTGCCGGAAGGTTCTACAGCGACCGACCTCGTGCTGACAGTGACTCAGATGCTGCGTGCTCACAAGGTCGTGGGCAAGTTCGTGGAATTCTACGGACCGGGTATTGATACACTCAGTCTTGCCGACCGAGCGACTCTGGCCAACATGGCTCCTGAGTATGGTGCGACGATGGGCTTCTTCCCGGTGGACGCAGAGACTCTGCGATTCCTGGAACGCACTGGTCGGCCGAAGCAGCTGGTGGACCTTGTCGAACGCTATTACAAAGAACAGGGGTTGTTCCGCACGGCGAATTCGCCGGAACCACGATTCACCAGCACTCTGCAGCTGAATCTGGCAGATGTGGTCCCGTCACTGGCAGGGCCCAAGCGTCCTCAGGATCGCATCCTTCTGAAGGACATGCTGCCGGAATGGAAGAAGTCTCTGCCAACGTTTGGCAAAACTGCAGCGTCTGCCCCGGTGAAGGTGGAAGACAACGCGACGAACAGTGAGATCACCGACGGTGCTGTGGTCATCGCGGCCATCACCAGCTGTACCAACACAAGCAACCCAAGCGTGATGATTGGCGCTGGTTTGCTGGCTCGCAACGCAGTGGCCAGGGGCCTCGAGCGGAAGCCATGGGTGAAGACCAGCCTGGCTCCTGGAAGCCGTGTCGTGACGGAATACCTGCAGAAGGCTGGCCTGGACAAGGCGCTGGATTCGCTGGGATTCCAGACGGTTGGATATGGCTGCACGACCTGCATCGGCAACAGCGGTCCTCTTCCGGAACCAGTCGCCAAGGCCGTGACGTCGGGCGACCTCGTTGCGGCGGCCGTGCTTTCCGGAAATCGCAACTTCGAAGGGCGAGTCAATCCGCTGGTGAAGGCGAATTACCTCGCCAGCCCGCCGCTGGTTGTCGCTTATGCGATTGCAGGAACCGTGGATATCGACCTGGCAACTCAGCCGATTGGCAAAGGCAAAGATGGCAAGGATGTCTTCCTGAAGGACATCTGGCCGACTCAGAAAGAAATTGCCGACACGATTGCATCATCAATGACGCCGGAGATGTTCACTGAGCAATACGGTCAGGCAACTCAGGGACCACCGGAATGGCAGAAGATCGCTGGCGTCGAAGGCGACCTGTATCAGTGGGATGAAAAGAGCACCTACGTTCAGGAGCCACCGTTCTTCGTCGACATGCCGGCGGAACCTGCACCGATCAAGTCAATCGAAAGTGCTCGCTGCCTCGTGTCTGTGGGAGATTCCACAACGACCGACCACATCAGCCCTGCGGGTTCCATCAAGGCCAACAGCCCGGCCGGCAAGTATCTGCAGGCTCAGGGTGTCAAACCGGAAGACTTCAACCAGTATGGGGCACGTCGAGGCAATGACCGCGTGATGACTCGCGGGACCTTCGCCAATATTCGACTCAAGAACCTGATTGCTCCGGGAACCGAAGGCAGCGTTGCCATTCACTTCCCAAGTGGCGAGCAGACGTCGATCTACGATGCCGCAATGAAGTACAAGGAAGAAGGCACGCCACTGGTTGTACTTGCAGGAGCAGAGTACGGCACCGGGTCATCCCGTGACTGGGCTGCGAAGGGCACCTACCTGCTGGGCATTCGAGCGGTCATCGCCACCAGCTTTGAGCGTATTCACCGGTCGAACCTGGTCGGCATGGGCGTTCTGCCATTGCAGTTCCGTGAAGGGGAAAGCCGCGAATCCCTGGGGCTCGATGGCACAGAAGTGTTCGACATTAGTCTCAGCGACAAACTGGCTCCTCGTCAGGCCGTCGAAGTGATGGCTCGAAAGCCGAATGGGGAAGTGATTCACTTTGTCACGACCTGCCGCATCGATACCCCGGTTGAAGTTGTCTATTACCGTAACGGAGGCATTCTGCATACGGTTCTGCGACAGCTGGCTAAGGGCTGATGAAACACGTGTGATGACTCCCGCCGATATGATGTCGGCGGGATTTTTTTTGCCTGTCGTCCGGCCATCATTTTGAAATTGAAGTACAGAGATATCCTTGCCTTCGTTCAGGTGGAGTCCACTGACTGGTGGAAGTCAGTTACTCGGGGTCAATCACCATGGCGACCCATTTTCTTCTCACGACGTTCGGCAGTTCTGGTGACGTCTTTCCCATGCTGGGTCTTGCAAAGGAACTGCAGCGGCGCGGCCACAAAGTGACGCTTGCGACGAACGATCATTTCGAGGAAGCGAGCCGCTCGAATGGAGTGGCGTTCGAACCCATCGGGACGAAGGAAGAGTTTGAAAAGACGATCCGGAATCCCGATCTCTGGAAGCCAAACAAAGCGTTCGTTCATGTGTTTCGCAGTCTGATGCCGGTCGTTCGACGGCAGTACGAGCTGATTGAATCACTGCATCGCCAGGGTTCAGTGGTAACGATGAGCAACTGCCTTGCGATTGGTGCACGCATGGCTCAGGAGAAGCTTGGCGTTCCCAATGTCACTGTTCATCTGCAGCCGGCAGTTCTCTGGAGTCGTTTCGATCCGCCGACACTTCCCAACGTCTTTGGCCCTCGCTGGCTTCGGAATGTGCTCTACAGGATTGGCTGCAGGCTGGTTGTGAATCCCGTTGCCCTGCCGTTTATCAACCAATGGCGATCGGAACTGAATCTGTCTCCGATTCAAAGCCTTCCTGAGTGGTGGCATTCCCCGTGGCTGGTGCTTTGCATGTTCCCCGAGTGGTTCGCGCCACGCCAGACGGACTGGCCGCAGAATCTGGTTCAGACGGACTTCCCGATGTGGAATGACCAGAGCGGCGCGGCGCTCGGCCCGGAGCTGACTCAGTTTCTGAGGGCTGGGGATCCACCCGTGGCCTTTGCCGCTGGAACAGGGAACATTCACGGGGCTCCGTTCTTTCGCGCGGCCGCGGAAGCATGTCAGCAAGCGGGATTGCGAGCTGTGTTGCTGACGAAGTTTCGTGAACAACTTCCGGAGTCTCTGCCGAACAGTGTTCTGCACGTCCCCTATGTGCCACTGAACGATCTGCTGCCTCACTGTTCTGCACTTGTGCATCACGGCGGCGTCGGAACGATGTCGCAGGCCTTCGCGGCCGGAATCCCGCAGCTCATTATGCCGCTGGCTCATGACCAGTTCGATAATGCGGCTCGAGTCAGACGTCACGGATGCGGTGATTCGCTGGTACCCGCCAGGTTCACCGGCCCTCGGGTCGCTCAGGTTCTTCGCAGGCTGACTGGTTCCGACGAAGTTCGCACCGCCGCCAAAAATGTGGCCATTCGAATGAAAAGTCATCACGGGATTGCCGCTGCCGTCGATGCAATTGAAACCCGTAGCTCCTTCATTCTATGAGCGATTCAAGCCACCTGCGGCGAGAAGCAGCGGAAGGGCGCGAGCCCTCCGGTGTCGTGTTACCGAACGGCTCATGCCGTGCCGCTGGCGGAACACATGACGTTCGCTGTGTCTTGAGGATCTGATTGCCTGGTACTGGCATCGTCGCGGGCGTGGCGCAGGCTCAGTCATGAAACGACTTGCCGGTGGTTTTTCCCCATTTTTTGGGCCGGGGAACCGCTCTTGAGTCGAGTTTCCGTCCGCCGGTACACTTGACTGCTCGACTTGGTCCAACGGAATGGAAAGACGAAGATGTCAGTCAGCCCAGATCACTATGCCGAATTCCTGATGCGTCTTGGACACACCGTGCGCAAGTCCGGTGGCCTTTACTGGTTCAATACTCAGCCGGGCATCTTTTCGTCGTTCCCGTTTCATCGTGACATCGATGCAGAGGACGTGACGCTGCCGGAGATTCTGGGGCATGACGGATTTGTGGCACGGTTCGGATGCCCGGTGGAGCAGGGCGTTCCCAGTTTCCGAATCTCCTGCGTTCAGAAGAACTACGACTTTCCACTGCTTCGCAGTCGGACTCGAACTCAGGTTCGTCGAGGACTCGAGTTGTGCACTGTTGAGCAGGTGGACTTTCAGACGCTGCGGCGTCATGCAGTGCCCCTCAATCGTGATACTCTGATCCGTCAGGGACGTCGAGTTCCCAATGATCTCGAAAGGTACTGGCACCGTTACTACGACGCTGCCGCTCAGACACAGGGAGCAGAAGCGTGGGCGGCATTCGTGGACGGTGAAATGGCCGCGTATTCCGTCGGTTTTCTGATGGACGATGTCGTTAGTCTGCAGATCCTGCGTTCATCGACGAAGCACCTGGAAGCATTCCCCAACAATGCGCTCGTCTTTCGATACCTGCAGGAACGCATGCCGTCACCGGAGATTTCTTCCGTCTGTTACGGCTATGAATCGATTCAGTCGGGCCTTGGTTCGCTCGATCAGTTCAAGACCGGCATGGGATTTGAAAAACTGCCAGCCGGCCAGCGAATTGAACTGGCGACATGGGTCAAACCGTTTGCCAACCGCTTAACGTTACCACTGGCCGGTCGACTGCTGAACAAGCTGGGCAATGGCGAGACGGTGGCAAAGCTCAAGGGCATCATCGACTGGTATCAGCAGCAACCGTCGCTGTCAGGTGTGCCCCTCTCAGCGATCAGCAAGGCGGCCTGACCCTGTGATCGGGGGTCCTGGAATCGGTGGAAGTAGGCAAAACTGGCCGCAGCGGCAAGCGGCAAGCGACTAGCCGACGGTGGTCGATGCCAATCGAGTCATTTTGAATCCGGCACACCTGGCAGAACTTCAGAGTCGTCTGCGTGTTTCCGGAAGCCTCAGGACTTCTGCTGCGCGATCGAGAGGATGCTGGCATCGCGTGAACGGAGTGATTGAGGACAACTGCTCTGCACTCTGCTACGGAGTGTTCTTCCAGCGGAAGCCTTCCTGCAGGAAGATCTCTTTGGACTGCTCTGAGCGAATTGCGTCCAGAAGCCGGGCGGTCAGCCGTGGATAGCGTGTCTGGCCGCTGATTCCGAAGGGCTGCGTGGCGATGGAACACGGAAGGCCCTCGATTCTGATGGCATCCAGCTTCTCATCGGCACCAACCGCGTTACTGAGATAGACAACAGCGGCATCGAGGGAGCCGGCCAGCATCTGATTGACCAGCAGGTCGCCTGTGGGACTCTGCACGGTCACGTTCTTCATGACGTCTTCCTGCACGCCGCCTTCCCTGAGCGTGTTCTGAGTGAGCCAGCCCATCGCACATTGTTTCTCGTGTCCGATCCCGACTCGTATGCCGCTGGTTGCGAGATCTCTGAGTTCCGCGATCTGATGAGGATTCCCCTTTTGCACCAGAATTACCAGCTCGTTTTCTGAAACATCGACCGGAGACTGAAACAGATCGGGAACCTGATTCATGAATTCACGATCACAGGCAAAATAGGCATCCGGCTTTTCGCCAGCCTTCATCTGGGCGACAAGGATTCCGCAGCCGTTGTAGACACGAGTCACCGAGACGCCTTCACGCTGTTCAAAGCGAGTCACCGTATCGTCGATCGCAGGACGCAGCATGGCACCAGCGTATAAGATCAGCTCCGGGTTCTCCGACCATCGATCACCTGTCTCGATCTGGAAGCCGTGTTCGGAATAGATCTTCAGGCCTCGGTCAGACGCCGCAAGCCAGCGAGCAAAATGCAGTGTCCGTTCCGGTTCGGTGGACGACTTCACAACGGCCGCCTCCACGGAGGAAACAGCGTGCTCAAATTCCGGGATACGAACAGCTTCCAGTTCGGGAAAATCATGGAGCACAGCATCGAACACAATCCCCGCATCGGCCGCACCGACTTTCAGGTCAGTGGCCACGTCGGTCACGGTGCCTCGAAAGGCTTCCGTCGCCGCTTCCAGTTCTTTCCATTTTTCCTGCGGAGTCAGAATACTACGTGTGAGCTTGCCAACGGCCGTAGCGTCGGGGCTCGCCTGGACAAATCGAACGTCCGGCTTCAGCAGATCGTCGATTGATGAAACACCTTTGGGGTTACCCCGAAGGACGCAAACCACAAGCTTCATCCTGGCCAGCGGAAACCGCTCGGAGATCAGGCCCTTCTGAGCCGCCAGTTCCAGATAACTGGTGTCGGCAGGAAGATATAAGTCACCGCTCTGGCTGACTTCAATGTTCGTCAGGAGCGTCTGCGATGCTCCATACTGAGCCTCGATCTCCCGGCCTGTCTCTTTCTGATACTCGGCGCGAATGGCTTCCAGTACGCCACGGTTACTGGCGGCGCAGAAGATGCTCAGAGGACGCGAGGACTCCAGCGCATCCGTCGATGAGATCTCGTTCGGTCGGTTGGGGGCAGGCTGCCGTGACAGGCTGAGAGCCAGAAGGATCACGGCAGAGACGCAGGCGGCACCGATCAGATAGACACGATTCATGGGAGACCTCGCGCATTGAATCCTTGATCGGTGCCGTTACGTCATCACGCCGGCCGGTTTACCCGGGCACGCACAGAAGCGTCTTTGTCTTATGACATGACCTGTTCATCGGTTTCCGGAACAGCATCGCTGTCTGCATCAAACCATTCGTCTTTGAACACAATGCGTTTCTTGTGTTTCATGGCGAGGTTGGCAGTCAGAGCCATGATCGCGTCAGCCATCGCAACTCGACCGTTGCACCGCAGTTCCTGCCAGCCCTTGCCGTTACGGATGCAGTAACAGAAGTGTTCCATTTCTTCGCGATAGCCGCGGCTGACCTTGTCACCAACCGCGCCTTTGGCCATCGCGCCAGCGGCGGAAGGTGCCGCGGTGTTGTAGCTGTCCAGAACCGGGCCACCACCTGCGGCGCTGTCCAGCACCCACAGTCGCTGTTCGAGGCCGCCGCCGCTTCCAGGACTGTTTTCCTTGTAGAGCAGTGCTTCCTTTTCTTCCTTCATGATCAGAGTACCACGGCTTCCGAAGACGGTTTCGCCGTAGAATTCCAGACGGTTCGTGTTGATCGAAGAATACGTCACGATGGCAATATCATCCTCGTTCTCCCCCTTCACATAGTGTCGGCCAGGGAATTCAAACGTGACGTAAATGTGGTCCGCGATATCTCGATCGTCATCCCAGTTCTCTTTCGGACCCACATTCTTCACACCGTAGAAGTTCTTGGCACCATATCCCTGGACAGCCAGTGGGTGCTTCTTACCCAGGAAGATGCTGCTTGCATCCATCTGATGGCTGCCCAGTTCGGCCATCAAACCGCCACCGGTCTTATTGTACAGCCGCCAGTCAACCAGTTGTTTAGCGCTGTCGTAACCGAGCTCTTTAAGGCGGCCGGATTTTTCAAGCTCCAGAAGGCGTTCCTTGTCTTTCTTCGCTTCCGGACCACGGTCCCATTTGCGCCAGCTGTCACTGCCAGGGAAACTGTTGTTGCGGTGCCACTGAGCACGAATGAACTTGATGTCTCCCAGAAGACCCTTCTGGATCAAATCGTTCGCGTTGTCATACAGCACGCTGTAATGTCGCTGATGTCCGACAGCCAGCAGAAGCCCCTTGCTTTCCGCCTTCCTGATCATCTGCTTGCACTCAGTGACGTTGTGAGCCATCAGCTTTTCGGTCAGCACATGCAAGCCGGCGTCCATGCAGGCCATGGCGATTGGAGCATGCTGGCTGAGCGGAACCGCGATGACCACCATTTCCAGACCCAGTGAAGAAGCGTCTTTCAGCAGGGCTGTATGGTCTTCATACACCTTGATCTGGCTGGCTCGCGCGCTGCCGAGCTTCTTTTCCAGACCGATTCGAACTTCCGGATGGCTGCCTTTGAACGTTCGCTCAATGTTGGCCGGACGAGGATCAGCGATGGCCACGATCTCCATGAAGTCCGAAGGATGTTCGGTGATCAGGACATTCGCTTCGTCGCCGCAACCGATGAACGCCGTGCGGACGGGATTTCCATTCAGCTTGGAATAATTGAAGTAGAGTGCACCCAGCCCGACTCCGCCGGCCGCAGCAGCCTTCAGCATGTCACGGCGAGTAAACCCGACAGCTTCATTGAAGTTGTCTTTTCCAATTTCATGCTGTTCCGGTGTGATGTCCATGTTCAGACTCCGTTGATGTATGGTCGGGGCCAGATTGCCCGTGGGAAGTGTTGGCAGGAAAAATTCGTCTGTGACTGATTACGATGGCTCTTCAGGCTTTCGCGGCCATTTTCAGTCGGAATCGGCTGACAAGGCTGTCCAGGCCAAACCACTGACCTGTTGGAAGAAATGCCAGAGCCAGCAGGGCCAGGACTTCAATCAGGTTCTTGTTGACGATGAAACTATGTTCCGGCCCCGGTGCTTCAGGAACACCCGGGAGCGGTGGCATCGCCATGTAGAACCCAAAAATCATGAACGCCGCGGAGAATGCTGCGAAGCGAGTGAACAAACCAAGCAACAGCAATGTCCCGAGGCCTGCGAGTCCAGCGATCGTCAGCAGATCAACCACCTTCAGGGTGTTCCATGGCTTTGGCAATGCACCTCGCTTCAGCTGATCGATGGTCAGGAGCTGAGCCGCCTCTTCCTGAAGTTCCTGGTCCAGTGCCATTACCGGGCCGGCAAGTTCCTTGGCCTTCTCGCGAGCATCTGACCAGGTTCGCACCAGATGTTCCTGTTCGAATGGCAGCTCTGCGGAAGACAGTTTCTTTTCGTATCGAGTCAGCATTTCGGAATACAGCTGCATCTGGCTGATTCGACCATCGATGTTGCCGGCATTATCAGGATTACCGAGCAAGTGTGCCCTCATACGTTCCTTGAACGAAAGGCGGCTGGCTCGCGCGTAGACGTCACTCAGAGCTTTTCGGTACGCATCGTAATCCTCGCCTTCACGGTCGCTGACCTGAGCCTCCAGGCTGGCTTTCTCGGTCGCCAGCAGGTGCCGCTTGCCGTCGACGGTCAGCAGCTTCTTTGCTGCGTCGAATCGCACGATCTCTTTCACCTTGGCTGCTTCGAAGTCCACACCTTCGGGAAGCTTCTCCAGCGTTGCCGCGAAGTACTCAGGACCATCCAGCAGGCGGTTCAGAGCTCCGATCTGAGAATCATTGAGCTTGTAGTGTGCGATGAAGCGAGAACGCCATTTGTTCCAGCGAGCCTCGACTTTGGCTTCGTCCAGCCAGCCAGTATCATTGGCATCGTTCGCCAGCGATCGGAAGAGATTCCTGAGTGGCCCCTGAGCACTTTTCAGGTAGCCATCGGAACTCCACGGATTTGGCGTTCGGAAGGTGTCGATCTTCCAAAGGCCTTGGTAAAGCAGCTGCCAGCCGAGTCCCAGTCGCAGAACGACAAGAAACACGATGGCGGCCGTTGATGTTTTCGCAAGTGATGTCACCGGAGGAGGGCTCCTGAATCATCAAGTGGTGGGAAGTCGGGATTGTTGCACGGGCCCCGAAAGGTTTGTCAGGCAAACCTGTGATCGAAATCCCATGCGATGCTGGAGGCGGGAGCGTGTTGAATGCTCAGAAGTATTTTGACACGATCAAGCCCGGGTTCCAGGTTCAAACACGAGCAAAGTACCGCAGATTTGCGGCTTCCCCACTGCTTGACGCCCTGGAAACGGCCACTTTAGCGGACTTCCGCCTGGTCTTCATCCCAGAAGATCTGATCCGAAGGAATTCCCGAAACAACCGGACTGACTTTGCGGCCTGCTTCCGGAAATGGCACCAGGATGGCTCCGATCTCCGGCCAGTCCTTCAGGCATTCGAGGCTCCGATCCACACCCATCGCAAAAAAGGCGGTCGATAAAGCGTCGGCCACTGCGGCGGAGTTCGCCAGCACGGTGACCGACAACATGCCCTCGGCCGGCCAGCCGGTGACGGGATCCAGGATGTGCCCGTACCTCTTTCCCTGGTAACGAAAGAACTGAATATTCGAGCCGCTGGTCCCCATCGCCTGGTTCTTCAAAAGGACTGTTGCGAGTCTCTTTTCAGTGAACAGCGGATTACCAAGTCCGACGGGCCAGCCATCGTGGCCGTTGTGACCGCCGATCGACAATACACTGCTGTGTCCCCCATGAAGGAGAAATTCCTGCGGTGCTTGTGGCTGCCGCCGGAGAAACTCAGCGGCTTCATCCAAAGCAAATCCTTTCCCGATTGCACCCGGGTCGAGGATAACTCCGGCCTGCCGCAGGAACACGGTCTCGGCCGCAGAATCCACAACCAGATTGGCAGAGCCGCAACGGGCAAGAGCTTCAGAAATCTCCCCCGTCTGCGGCAATCGCTCCTCCCGCCGACAGGCCTTCCAGAGTTTTGTCAGCGCGCCCATGGCCAGGTCAAAACCGCCCCGTGTCCGCACCGAAAGTTCCTGAGCGAGCGAGATCAATCGCTGAAATTCCGGGCGAATGCGGATCGAAGCTCCGCCTGCATTTTGATTCACCAGTGACAGCTCGCTGTCGGTGCGATAAAGGCTAAGCCAGCCTTCGATCTCGTGGATCAGCTCCAGTGTTTCGCCCGCCGGGGTCACTCGATCCGATGCCCCCGGATTCATGATCACAGAAAAATCACAGGCCATGCAGCGTGCCGTCAGCCGGACCGTGCTGCCTCCCCCGGGAGCGATCCGAATCGCACGACTGGGCGGTTCCGGAACTCCGGCCTTTGCCAGCCCGGTCAAAAGTTGTCGACGTGACGGAGAGGGATCAGTCATGGCACCAGGCAGCAAAAGAGCAAAATTGACAAAGAAATTTGTCACCCAAAACGCAAATGGGCAACCGTCGGCAAGGCGGAATGTGCGGTTTCCAGGGCCACCGGCGCCAGGATGTTTGTCCTCCCTCCAGTGGCTACTGTCTCAAAGAGTTACGGTCTGATGCGGTTACGGTTCATTTGTTCAGAAAACTGGACTTAGGACTGAATCTTCAAATACCAACCGGACGGAAGTCGTAGGACCCATGTTCCTCGGAGGAGCGAATTTCGTTCAGAAGCTCCCCAAAAGGAACAACCGAACTCGAATTCAACCGGCGGCTCAAGATTACAGAGTTGACCTGTGGCAACTCTGAGTATCCCTTTGGCAGAATACCGGCTTTTCTGAAAACTGGACTCCGCGACAACCCTAGAAACACGCCCAAATTCTGTATGTCTCAGAAAAATCAAACCAAAGCCCCTGTAACTCGACGTCCTTCCGGTGGCATTCCATGGTGGATTTGGCTGTTCGGAGGAGTGTTCGCGGTCGCATTGGTCGGTTCCATTATTCCTCGGATGTTTCCGACGGATCCTCAGGTGCTGTTCAATGAAGCACTGGTGATTCTGGAGAGTCCGACGCCGGATGCGGAAAAACTGACCGAGACGGTTGAGAAGCTCAAAGAACTGCCGGAGTGGTCCGGTCAGGTGAAGTACCTGGAAGCACGGATGGAAGTGGGCCGCAACATGCCGCTCAAGGCGATTCCGAAGCTGGTGGAAGCGATGAAGTCGGATGCGGTTCGTGGCAAGGCGGGGCTGTTGCTCGGTCGGGCGTATGGAACGGCAGGAAAGTTCGAAGATGCGGTTTCGACTCTGACTTTGGTTCTTGATGATCCGGAAGTGGGCGATGATGCTCGATTCATCACGGCAAGCATTCTGTCGAACGGCCTTGCTCTCAAAGAAGCGTACGACCATGTACAGATTTTGAAAAAGAATGGCTACAAGCCTGCTCAGGTGTACCAGCAGGAAGGCGACATCCTGATGGATTATGGCCGGTTTGAAGAAGCCGCAGCGGCTTATCGCAAGTCGCTCGACGAAGCGGGGGATTCACCCGTGATGAATGATGTGGCCGATCGTTACCTAACGTGTCTGGTCAAGGCCGGCAAGATCATTGAAGCTGACCAGTATGTTGACATGATCGAGGATCCGACACGCGGCTCCAAGTTCCAGGCTCTTTCACTGCTTGGCAAGGGAAAGATCACGGAAGCGCTGACCGTGCTGGATTCTACTCGCCGCGAAATGCCACTGATTGGCGAAGGCGCAGTGGTCGCAGCGAAGGTTTGTCTGGCCGAAGGCAATGTCGAAAAGATCAAGGCCGAGTTACCGTCAATGATCTCAACAGTCACCAAGATGACTCGCAA
Source organism: uncultured Chitinophaga sp. (assembly GCA_964538835.1). Taxonomy (GTDB): domain Bacteria; phylum Planctomycetota; class Planctomycetia; order Planctomycetales; family Planctomycetaceae; genus SXXK01. Next base: position 22,076 of record CAZIGZ010000066.1, read on the forward strand.
CCGGGACGCGTTTGAAACACTGGCGGAGATGGCGTCAAAGGCCGGCAATGAACCTCTGGCAAACTCGGCGAAGAAAAACGCGGAACAGCTGAAGGCGATTGAGGACGAATTCCGCAAGGAAGTGCTGACCGTCTCTGCGACTCGAAACGATGTCGATGGACGCCTGAAAGTGGCCTCGCTCGCGATTCAGTGCGGCGAATACGAATACGCCAAGCGAGTGCTGGACAGCCTCGTGCGATTCTTCCCGGAAGCAGAGGCCAAGGCCAATGCAGCGATGCCAAACCTCTTCGCACTGTCCGAACCTCTGGTTCCACTCGAAGGTCTGGGAGATTCTGAATCAGATGCTCAGCCAAAGACGGAAGAACCCAAACTGGTGGTCCCGCCAACGGCAAAAGAACCAAAGCTGGACAGCCCCCAGATCGACGAGCCAAAGGTCGAAGCACCAAAGTAGACCACCACAGCCAAGCGCCCAGTGACAAAGCAGGATGCACGTTTACCGTGATCCAAAGCCCAGAATCCATTTCCGGGCTTCCGTTTCAAGCGACTCCATCGAGTCGATCTCGCGGACTTGCCGATTCCACCATGTCACTTGGGGCTCATCGATCAGAACTCGAAAGCGTGGCGTCTTCAAGCGCGAAAGAACATCTCGGATCACTCCGTACTGAAACCGATCTTCGGGATACATAGGAGCACCGGTTTCGTTCAGTGACCAGCGATCGAGCTTGAAGACCCTCCATTCCCCGTCGAACGGATGATCCGAAAGAAACGGATGCAGTGACGACGGTAGCTCGTCAGCCGTTTCGGAACTCAGCCACAACTCCCAGGTCTCAGGACGGCTCGAGTACAGCTGCCACGATGGCCAGTTGTCCGCAATCCCGGCAAGTCCTGACACCGAAAACAGAGTCACGCAAACGCCTGGCCATGATCGGCGAAGGTCCCATATCGGCTGTGCACCGCCAAACACGAGCGGCAGCGTGCAGGCAAAGCACAGGTTCCACAGAACCACACCCCAGTGATGGCGCAGTCCAAAGGGCCCGAGTGCCAGCATCAGAGACAGATGTATCCCGATCGCCATCACCAGGCCGATCTTTCGAGTCTTCGGAAGACACAGGAACAAGCCCGTCAGAATTTCGCCAGCGGTAGCGATCATCGCTGCGATCCGAATCCAGCGGAGATCAACAGCGATCCTCTGCGGCAGTACAAATCCCAGCAATGGCTGAACGATCATCTCGGTCGCATTCGGCTGGTCCGAAAACGAAATCCTTGAGAGTCCCGAGCAGACATAAACTCCCGCCAGAACGATCGAAAGCGACGGGAGCAGCGATTGTCTCCTGATACCGGCGACCATCACCATCACGATCATCAACAGCCAGTGCCAGGCCTGCAGGCAATGCTGGTTCGCCACAACGCACAGTCCGCTGGCAACGACAATCCCAAGTGCCGAAAGGCGAACCACGCGGGTGAAGCAGGTCGGTGTTACTGTCTCATCGGCTTCCTTGAACCTGGAGATTCTCCATTCGCGAACAATAGCCACCAGAAAACTCGCGCACGCCCCAAGCAGTCCAAGTCCCAAAGTTAATCGAACACTTCGGCTGAATGGGATTCCAATCAGCGGAACCGCCGGGAACTCCGAGTTACCACTCCAGAGCGGAAACGTGAGAACGACAAGCACGCATTCAAATGCGACGATGAACATCGGAATCAGAATTTCGCGATCCGTCCGAGTCATCATTGGCTCCTGTCCGTCATCCATTTTCGGAATCGATGAAGAACCGAACTCAACTGAAGATGCAGTTCCGTTTTTTCGACGAGTTCATCAGCCCAGTCGGGTTTCGCCTGTCCAGGAAACTCGGTCATCCCCACCACGAAGCACTGCGACCGAACCATCCTCAGCGATTTGAGCAGCTCACTGTCAGTCTCAACATCCAGCTGATCACACAGGACAAAGCCGCACGGTGACATCTGTGCCCAGGAACCAACGAACTCTGTGACCGGAAACCCCGCGGACTCAAGCATTGCAACGGCTGCTTTCCTGAGGGGCAAGTCGGAACAGATACATGCGGCAAGACAGCTGAAGTGCTGCCCTCCCGAATCCGCAGCCAGTCTTTTCGCAAATACATCTTCCGGAGCCGCCATAGGCAGCAGGGGAGGTATCTGTCGCGAAATCTCATTCAACGCAGCGGAGACAATGGCGATTGATGATCCGGCGGTTACGCGAGAAACGACCGGCCAGACATCATGAGTCCTTCCGGTTGAGACACACCATGACGACTGGCAGCAAAGGACTCGACCAAACAACTGGTGCCCGATCAGCCGATTGACATCATCCCTGGAGAATTCATCCGGATAATTCTGCAGCACAACGGTCAGTGCCGGCGCGGATTTCTGAAACGTGGGTGAAGCAAATGCCGCAGTGATCGAAGGAAAGATGTTGTCTTCGCGCAGTAGTTTCTGCTGCGCACACCATTCCAGCAGTGGAGAGAATTCCGGATGGGCCCTGCCGATGAAAACGATGCGTGATGGCTCAGGCACAACTGACCCTCCGATTCACAGACTCCCAGCGCCGTCGATCACGCTCCGCGAGCCAGCAGGTCTTTGGCTGCTGTCCGAATTCTGTCTGCTGCGGATTCTGTGACGCCGGAAAGAAGGGGCAGGTGACGTCCCGTGTTGGCAATTCCGGCCAGCGAGACAGCTTCGTGCAACACTCGAATCGGGTTAATCTCGTTCCGCAGGTCTTCCAGAGGCAGGAACACTTTGCGAATCTGCTCGGCCGTGTCGTAATCTCGAGCCACGATCGCCGCCAGCATTTTCTGTGACAGCGCTGGATTCACACAGACGCAACCCGACGTGTATCCGTTCAGGCGGAACTTCGTCATATGAATGAGCGCGGGCTGTTCTCCAATGCCGCTGCAGATCAGGCGAGGATCGACCATTGTGATCAGTCGATCGAGGTAGTCATCCTCGGCGGGATCTTTTCGGACGATGGCGTACTTGATGAACGAAACAAGTCCATCACGAACGAGTTCTGCCGCCCCCTCCGGACTGATGTAGCCTTCTTCTTTGATATACAGGACCGCAGGCCGACCGATCACTTCGACAAACTTGCGAAACCCGGTCATCAAGCCAGCTTCCGTCATGATGGCTTTGGTCGGAAGCACCATCACTGTAGGAAAACGAGTCGACTTCAGGATGTCCGCCTGATCCATCATCAGGCCGTAGGATGGACCAACCGACGGAACCACAGCCGTTTGAGCCCCCGAAGCCTGTTCCAGGATTTCCAGGAGCCTTGCATATTCGGTCAGGCGAATGTGATACAGGTTGGCGTTGCCACCATAAAGCAGCATGGATACTCCGCCATCCTCCAGATGCCGGATGATCTTCCCGTTCTGCTCTGGACAGATCTTTTCCGCAGTGTCTCGGGCGAGTGGAGGAACTGCCAGAACGGACCGCTGAAAATGTTCAGGAAGAATCGGTGTGGTCTGCATAAAAGTCTGGCCTGATTTTGGGGGACATAATGCTCACTTGTTCTGACGCAAGTGAACGCGGAGATCGGCGGCTGTGGCAAGGGGCCGTTCGGCTCCTTTGTTCACGGGCTTGTTCGTCCAATGCTGGTCTAGCAGTCAAAACACACCGCTCTGACGTCGCGAGGATTTCAGAGCGGTGATGGGGTGATTCATCCGGGAATCCAATCGATTTCTGAATCGATCTCAGCTTACCAGATCTGAATTCGCTGTTCCGCAGGCTTGTAGAGCTTGTCTCCCGGCTTTACTCCGAACGCTTCATAGAAGGCGTCCAGATTCGTGACCGGGCCGTTGGCTCGATACGCCGACGGAGAGGGAGGATCAACGAGAAGGCGTCGAGCCATCTCGTCATCCCGGTACTTACGGCGCCAGATCTGAGACCAGCCAAGGAAGAATCTCTGGCTGGCGGTGTATCCGTCAAGTACCGGGCCATCCTGCCCCTTGAGTGACAGGCGATAGGCCTTGTAGGCGATCGCCATGCCGCTCAGGTCCGCAATGTTCTCACCCAGCGTCAGTTTGCCGTTCAGCTTCTGACCCGGCAGAGGCTCATACCCCGCATACTGAGCCACCAGCTTTGAAGTCAGTTCCTCGAACGCCTTCTTGTCTTCGTCGGTCCACCAGTTCTTCAGATTACCGTCGCCGTCATACTTGCTGCCTTCGTCGTCAAAGCCATGACTGATTTCATGACCGATGACGGCACCAATGCCACCATAGTTCACCGCGTCTTCGGCTGTCGCATCAAAGAACGGAGGCTGCAAAATGGCGGCCGGGAACACGATCTCATTCAGGCTTGGGTTGTAGTAAGCATTCACAGTCTGAGGAGTCATGCCCCACTCCTTGCGGTCGACCGGCTTCTTCAGACGATTCAGCTGACGGTAGTGTTCAAACGTGCGAGAACGGGCGATGTTGCCCAGCAGGTCGTCCGCCTTGATCTCAAGCCCTGAATAATCACGCCACTCATCCGGATAACCAATCTTTGGCGTAATCTTGCTCAGCTTCTCCAGTGCTTGAACCTTGGTTTCCTTTGTCATCCACTTCAAGTCATGGATGCTCCGTTCGTAGGCCTTCAGCAAGTTGGCAACAAGTTCGTCCATTCGCTTGCGTGATTCCGGCGGGAAGTGCTTTCGAACATACAACTGTCCCAGCGGTTCACCCAGAACGCCAAAGTCTCCAGCACCCGCGCCGGAAGTGGCGTCAACGGCTTTCTTCCAGCGAGGCTTCTGCTGGGGAATGCCGGAAATCGCCTTTTCATGAAGTTCAAACGATGCATCCACAAACTCTTTGGGAAGATAATCTGCTGCGGCGTCCAGAATTCGGAAGCGTGCGTATTGCTTCCATGTGTCCAGATCCACGGTTCCGGCGACCTTTTCGAACTCAGTGAAGTACGATGGAGTCGTAACGTTCACTTCTTCCAGGTCCGCAGCGCCCGAGGCTTCAAAGTAAACGTCCCATGGAATTCCCGGGGTCATTTCCTTCAGCTTCGCAACGGTCATCAGGTTGTAACGCTTCTCTGCATCACGCAGTTCCGTTCGAGACCACTGGATTTTTGCGAGCTTTGTTTCCAGATCCACGATCGAATCCGCGGCGGCTGGTCCGTTGGGAAGCTTCGCCAGTTCAAACAGACGAACAATGTACGCCTTCAGCGCCTTGCGAGCGGCGACGTAGTTGTCTTTGTCTTCCAGGTAGTAGTCGCGGTCGGGAAGAGTAATGCCACCCTGAACAATTCCGGCCAGGTATCGCGAAGAGTTCTTGTCATCGACGCCCACAAAGAATCCAACCGGCCCTGGAACTCCAAGAATTCCGGCGGCACCAAAGAACCGAGCGACATCGTCCGCGGAAGAGAGCTTGTCGATGGCTGCCAGTTCATCCTGAAGCGGAGCAATGCCCTTCTGAGCAATCAGGTCTTCATTCATGTAGCTCTTGTAGAAGTCGCCCACTTTCTTCGAGATTGCGTCGTTGGGATTGCTGACGGCCTCTTCAATGATGGCTCGAATGTTCTCTCGAGCGGCATCGTCCAGCGCGGTGAACGATCCGTAGTTGGACTTGTCCGCCGGAATTTCGGTCGACAGCAGCCAGCGTCCGTTCACATGCTGAAACAGGTCATCCTGAGGCCGCACGGATTTGTCGAATCCGTCGGGATCCAGTCCGGAGTGCTGTCCGAAGGCCGACGACGCCAGTGCACACACAATACTCAAACTTAACAGGCCACGAATCATTGTTTTGCTCATTCGAGGAATCGAGTTCGATTATCACTCTTCACTGAAACCATCGCGGATGGCTTCAGCGGGATTCATAGCGAAAGAACTCCCATTTCGGTAGCCGCTTGAGCGATTTCCTTGAGACGTTTCGGAGTCGGTAATCAGGCCATGGCATTCACGTTGTTGGCGACATAGACTATCAGTCCTTCCCAAAATCCTTCCTGACGGCAGGCCTGCCATGTCTCAAAACTCCATCTTGTCACACGGACTGCTCGCTGTGTGTCTTTTTCCGCTTGCGCCAGCATTGGCTTTGGCCGACGAAGTGGCTGCGGATCATTACCAGACGAACGTGAAAACGGTTCTGCAGGCGCGGTGCTTTGCCTGCCACGGAGCACTCAAGCAGGAAGGCGGACTGCGGCTGGACACGGCTGCGCTGATGTCCACTGGCGGCGAATCCGGTCCGGCCGTCGTCTCAGGCAAGTCGGCGGACAGTCTTCTGGTGCGACGGATCAGCAGCACCGAAGAAGGCGAACGCATGCCTCCGGAAGGCGAACCACTCAAGCCCGAACAGATTCAGGCGATCAGGACGTGGATCGATTCCGGCGCAAAGGGACCAGACAATGAACTGCCCGAAGAGGATCCTCGTGATCACTGGGCGTTTCGCGCACCGGTCCGACCATCAGTTCCCGTCTCATCAGAGGGCGAACGCTGGAACGCCAATCCGATCGATGCGTTCATTTCGTCCGCACGAGTTTCTCACGGGCTGCGATCCCAGCCACAGGCCGACCGATTGATATGGCTCAGGCGAGTCACCATCGACCTGACCGGTCTTCCACCTTCGCCTTTGGAACAGACGGAATTCCTGAGCGATACTTCTGAAACGGCCCGTGAAAAAGTCGTCGACCGGCTGCTCGCTAGTCCTCAGTATGGCGAACGATGGGGACGACACTGGATGGACATCTGGCGTTACAGCGACTGGTGGGGACTGGGCGCAGAAGTGCGCAATTCGCAGAAGCATATCTGGCACTGGCGAGACTGGATCATTGAATCGCTCAATGAGGATAAGGGTTACGATCAGATGCTGGTCGAGATGCTGGCGGCCGACGAACTCTATCCGAACGATCTCGATCGCCTTCGTGCTTCCGGTTTTCTGGCTCGTCAGTATTTCAAGTTCAACCGCACAAGCTGGCTCGATGAGACCATTCAGCACACGTCCAAGGCGATGCTGGGCATGACCTTCAATTGCGCCAAGTGCCATGACCACAAATACGATCCATTCTCGCAGCAGGAATACTATCAGCTGCGGGCCATCTTTGAGCCGTATCAGGTTCGAACGGATTTCGTGGGCGATGTGCTGGATCCGGAGAAGGATGGAATCCCTCGGGCGTTCGACTGCAATCCGGACGCTCAAACGTGGATCCATGTTCGTGGCGATGATCGCAATCCGGACATGAGCAAACCGATCGTTCCGACAGTGCCTTCATTCCTGCAGTTCGCGCCGTTCAATGCGACTCCCGTGACTTTACCGCCAGAAGCCTGGGAACCCGGGCTCCGATCCAACGTCATCAATGCACACATCAAGGTGGCAGAAGCGCGAATCGAAGCAGCTCGCACCGCCGTCGCTGATGCTCAGAAGAAACTCGAAGAAGCGAATGCGATGCCTGAGAATCCGAAGGGCGAGCAACCTGCCGAAGTCATTGCTGATGAAAACTTTGTGACCGAACGCCCCGAACTCTGGAAAGCGAAATCCGGACAATGGGCATGGAAAGACGGTCGCCTTGTGCAGACTCAAACGGGCCCCACGGATGCCATCGTGGCTCTGCAGAAGGACGTTCCGCAGGACTTTGAAGCCACACTGACCTACGTTCCTCGCGGCGGTGACATGTGGAAGTCTGTTGGTCTTCGATTCGATGTGCCCGCTCAGCCTGAGGGGACTGGTGGTGATAACGTAACGGTGTATCTCAGCAGTTATGCCGGTGGTTCCAAGGTTCAGGTGTCATGGAAGCAGAATGGCCAGCAGGAGTATCCTGGAGATGCCTTGCAGTCGCGTCCTGTTCCATTGAATGAAGCTCAGACAATCAATATCAAAGTACGAGGAACCCTGGTGAATGTGACCGTGAACGGTGAATTCGCGGTGGCAAAACGACTGCCGTTTGCCAGAAAGCCTGGTCGTCTGGAGTTGATGGCCTTTGACGCGGTGGCCGAATTCCAGGGCTTTCGCGTTGTCACGCTGCCGGAATCCGTCGCGATGCAGGAAGATGCCAGAGGCGGCAGTGAAAAAATGACCCCGGAAGTCGCACAGCTAATGCTCGATGCGGCCACGGCAGAACTGCGACGGGCCGAGCTGGAGCCGGCTTTGATTCGAGCTCGTGCTTCGGCCAGGCTGGCGGAAATCGAGTTACCTGATGCCCCGACGACAAAAGACCTGGTCAGCAACGCAGTGGCGGCAGAACTGCATGCCGCTGTGGCCACAGCCGAAGTCAGCGTTGCGAAAGCGAAGCTCACGCTGGCCCAGGCTGTCGCTGCAAAAAAGGATGAAGCGTCCACCGCCCTTGCCAACGCCGAAGCGGAGTTGAGCAAGGCGAAGGACAATCGAACGCGGGGCACCGGGAGTTACGCGTCACTCCAGGGGGCATTGAAGACTCTGGAGAACAACCTGGAAACCGAAGACTCGCGCCGCAAGCCGTTTCCTCGGACGAGTACCGGACGTCGAACGGCGTTCGCGCGGTGGTTGACCGACCATCGCAACCCGCTGTCTGCACGAGTGGCCGTGAACCACATCTGGGCCCGGCATTTTGGCAAAGGCATTGTCCCAACGGTCTTTGACTTCGGCCGAAAGGGAGCCGTGCCGACTCACCCGGAACTTCTGGACTGGCTGGCCGTTGACTTGATGGAACACGGCTGGAGCATGAAACGACTGCATCGCATGATCGTGCTGTCAGAGACCTACCGGCTGACATCCTCGTCGCTCGATGCTGATCCCGCGGCCCTCGCTGGAGACTCGGAGAACCGGTACCTGTGGAGAATGAATCCTCTGCGGATGGAAGCACAGGTTGTGCGAGACAGTTTGCTTTCGATCGCTGGTGAACTCGATCTGACGCTGGGTGGCCCGACGATTCCCGTGAACGACGAGAACTCGAGGCGCAGGAGTCTGTACTATTTTCATTCGCACAATGAACATCAGAAGTTTCTGTCGATGTTTGATGACGCGAGCGTATTGGAATGCTACCGGCGAGCGGACAGCATTGTGCCTCAGCAGGCCCTTGCGATGGAAAACAGTGCGCTCGTCAGCAGCATGGCAGCACGCATTGCCGACCGGATTTCCAGTGATATGAAGGAACAGGGCGAAGAGACTTTTGTCCGGCAGTGTTTCCGCCTCATTCTGGGTACTGAAGCGACGCCGGAAGAAGTGGGAGTCTGCATCGAGAATATGGCACAACTCCGCTCGATTCCCGGAAGCAACGACGCAAAGATTCGCCACGCCATTGTCCTGGCCCTGCTGAACCACAACGATTTCCTCACCATTCGCTGATTCGAACACGTATTTGCCGCTTGCCGAGCGGCACCTCGCGGTCCCACCGCGACCAGCGACCCTTCCACGTACTACGTTCTCCGAGGGCGACGTGGGAAAAGTGCAGCGCCGGTCCTTTCGTCCTGAACAGATGGCCTTGGCTTCATGTGCCTGCAAGACAAGGTTCGCCTGACGGCGAAAGTCCCGCCCGGCAGGCGTGACCTACAGTAGGTGCCGCTTGCCGAGCGGCACCTCGCGGTCCCACCGCGACCCATCGACCCTTCCACGTACTACGTTCTCCGAGGGCGACGTGGGAAAGTGCACCTCCGATCCTTTCGTCATGAACAGATGGCCTTGGCTTCATGTGCCTGCAAGAAAAGGTTCGCCTGACGGCGAAAGTCCCGCCCGGCAGTCG
>CAZIGZ010000067.1:0-13875 GCA_964538835.1 uncultured Chitinophaga sp.
ATTTGTAAAGAAGATCGCCGCCGCTGTTGGGCCGGTGGTTGCGATACCATCCGACACTGAAGCGTTCCACGCTGGCGCAGTCTCATCACCATTGTCCACAAACTGGATTCGACCGTTGTTGACGTCATCCTGAGTAAACGTCGTGATCGCAGCACCAGGGTTCGAGACAAATTCGAATCGACCGCCGGAAAGGGATGCAATCGTCCATGTCAGCTGAGTCGGATTCTGTTCGCTGTCAGACGCAGAAAAATCGGCTGGCGTCAGGACAACGGTCTGTCCTTCATTCAGTGTCAGTCCATTCGCATTGATCACCGGTGCATCGTTCTGGGCCTGAACTGTAATCAGGACTTTCGCAAGATTGCTGCTGAAGCTTCCATCGGACGCCGTCACAGAGATCTGTCGCACACCCACCGTCGGGTTCTGGGCGGTGTTGGAGTAGCGAACAGACTTGAGGACCTGAAGATAGTTCGCCTCCGTATCTGCGCCGCCGAGCGTCAGTACGCCGCTCGCATAGGAGCCGGAGATCGCCGTTCCGGTGGTGTCGAACGAAAGTAGTTCCGCAGCACCATCGGCAAGGTTCGTGATCGTGACAATCAGGCCCGCGAGGGTGCTGGTATCCGGATCGAACAGGACTGCGTCGCTGTCAGCGATTCCCACAGCGGCACCGTCTTCCGTGAACGTTGTGGCGAAGTCGATACCCGTTGCTCCGCTGCTGTCGTCTGCATCCAGGTCAAGAACGGGATTTGGAGTGAGAATCAGTGTGTTATTGCTGAACTCCGAAGTGCTGCTGTCGGGGGCCGTTGCGGTGCTGGAAACGGAATCCCCCGGATTGATCGAACAGGCCAGGTTCGCGACGATCGTCGCATTGCCCGTACCATCGGTGGTGACGTCGACATAGCCGACAAAGTTCTGCCCTGGACCAGAGCCTGACGCGTGAGCTGCCCCGCTGGCGTTCCTGTAGAAGTTAATCCGATAAGTCGCATTGGGCGCGGAATTCAGTGTGCCTTCCACATGCAGGACTCCGCCTGTGTAGGATGCAACCGACAGCAAAGGAGTATTCTGCAGGCCATTCGCGCCGGTGTCGCTGTCTCCGACGTCGTTCGAAGTGACACCATCATTTCCGAGGTCGATCGCAAGACCCGTGCCGCCGCTGATGCTGTTTTGCTCGATCAGAATAGAACCGGAGGCTGCCTGAACTTTGATGGCCGCGCCTGTGTAGTTTCGGATCGTATTGCCCATGCCCGCAACACGACCTCCAACGGTCGTCGCGGAAGCGGCAGCGACATCCACAGCCGTTGTCAGGCCGAGCGATGCTGTTCCTGCGGCGTTGATCCCGAAGAAGCTTCCTTCAATGATCGTTCCTGTGCTGCCGCCGGTCAGCGAGATACCTGCACCAGTGTACCCGCCGAAAGTGTTGGCCGCACCCGCGCCGATCCCGCCGATCTGAGTGTTGTTGCTTCCGTTGACAACAATCCCGTTCACCGCGGAGCCCACGATTGCTGTGGCGGTTGCATTGATGCCCAGCAGATTTCCCTGAATCAATGAACTGTTGGCGCCATTCAGGAGGCTGATGGAGCTGTTCGCTGAACCGGCGATGACGTTGCCATTGCCGGCTCCGCTGCCACCGATGGTTGTCGTGACGGCGCCGTCGATCAGAATGCCGTCACCGGGTGACGCGATCGCAGACATTCCGTCGGCCGACAGACCGATGTAGTTCCCAAGAATGTCGTTGGCAATGACGCTTCCGGTGATTCGAATGTTGGCCGTGGTGTTTCCGGAAATCACGTTTCGATCGTTCGCCCCGACGCCGCCGATGATGTTGTCGGAGGTGGTGACATCAAGACCGATGCCGTTTGCGACTGCGGATGTGCCTGCCTGATGGACTCCAATCCAGTTGCCAACAATCAGATTTCCGCCGATTCCCGACAGAACAATTCCACTTCCTCCGAACCCATTGATCGTCAGTCCTCGAACCGTACTGTTGCCCGCGCTGATGCGAAGACCGTTCGCGGAAACTCCGGCGGCACTGCCCGACAGCTCCACGAGAGGCGTACCGGAGAATCCGCTTTGGCTCCATCCATCGATAACGATCTGATCGGTGATTTCCGGCAGCTCTGAGGTAAGTACGATGGTGCGTACGCCGGAGCCCGCAATTGCGAAAATGATCGTGTCGAGCCCGGCTGTGTTGTTGGCTGCAAGAATGGCTTCGCGAAGAGTGATCACACCATCGGCCCCTTTGTTTCCGTTCAGGGCTTCGATGCTGGATGTATCTCCGTTGACCGCATCCAGCGTTGAATCGACGGTCAATGTGGCGATCAGGTCCGTGACGCTGACTGAGACAGCCTGTTGAGCAATTCCCCCTGCACCGTCATTCACTTCGACAACCACTTCGTAAACGTTGTCGGCATTCAGGTCTGCAGGAGCTTCGTAGTCCGGCGGGGCCATGAAAGCGAGGGCGCCAGTGTTCGCATCAATCGTGAAGAAACCGGAATCAACTCCTCCGACGATGGAGTAAACCGGGGTTCCACCGTCCACGTCCGATGATGTGACCGTTCCGACGGCCGTCTGAGTCTCCGAGATTGATGCGGATCCCGTCAGGCCGCCACCGAACGATGTGATCACCGGCGCATCATTGACGGCGGTGACACTGGTGTTGAGCTGGCCGGTGCTCGAACTGACAGGTGTGCCGCCGCCCGAGGAACTGACGTCCACCGTGACCTGCGACGCACCATTCGTGAAGCCCCCGGAGTAGGTGTTATCAAGAGCATGAACGGTCAGATTGCCAGGAGTGCCAGCGAAGTTCAATGCGGGCAGGAAGCGAAGTTTCGCCGATGCATCCAGCACCAGAGCGTTGCTTCCCGGTGTCCCGACGCTATGCCAGGTTCCGCCGCCGTCGGTTGAATATTGCCATATCCCTTCAGTACCGGTTGCTGCGTTATTGCTGATGGCAATCCCTGTGAGCGATGCTCCGGCGTCAGCATCCGCAAACACTCCGGAAAACAACGCTGAGACCGTGGAGCCTGGTGGATTCACTGCGTCTTCGGAAATGGAAGCGAGTGTAGTATCGCCAATCGACGGAGCATCATTCGCGCTGGTTACAGTGACGATCGTCCCCGTGGAAGCCTGGAGACTTCCGCCGGCCCCGGAGTTTCCAAGGTCGTCAATGAAGAAATTCACCGTTGTGTTGCCGGCGAAATTCGATGCAGGATGGAATTGCCATGCTGCGATCTCCTGCTGAATCTGTGACAGAGTTCCCGTGACGGTGAATGTGAACTGAATTCCATTCGACGTCGATGCGGACAGAGTCGCACCGCTCGAAGCATGGAACGACAGCTGCGCTGAATCGTTCGTGGAGATCGTCAGTTCCATCTGTCCGCTGCCGGCATCAGGATCGGAGACCGTCAACGGCAGTGCCAGAGTACCATCTTCAGCCATCGTATGCGTTGGCGAAATGCTCAGCGCCGGTGCTGTATTCACGGCGGAGATTGTCACAGTCGTTCGTGCCGTCGCAGTCAAAGCACCGCCAGTTCCCTGGCTTCCGCTGTTGCCGTCGGAAAGTGTCCATTGAATCGTTGCGCTTCCCGGAGGCGCTGGGTTTGAGTTCCAGTAAACGATGTTCCTGAGAACCGTGGCCACCTGCGTCTGGTTGACTCCGCTGCCGAAGTTCACCTGGAACTGGCCTCCGGAGAACGAGAACGTGCCGACACCAAGGCCTGAAACCAGGACCTGTGCACCAGCGGTCGTTACGTTGACTCCATCGAATGCAAACTGATCCTCTGAAACGGCGCCCGAATCGCGATTCAGCAGCAGAGACATTCCGGAAAAGTCATTGATTGCGCTGAGTTCTTTGTCGAAGAAAGCAGCGTCGGGTGCGAGCGGTACTCCGGCGGCACCCTCTGTGTAACTGACAGAGTTGTCAACAGCCACAACTCGAATGTTGTCGATCAACAGTCCGCTGCTGTCGCCAGGACCGACACCAACACCCGTCTGAGAACCCAATGATGAAATCTGAATCGTGCTGCTGGTGGACGTTGCAACGAACTGAATCGAAACGTCCTGCCAGTTGTTGCCTGTCGTGAATCGAGTCAGCTCGACGCCGTTGACACTGAGCGATCCCATGTCCGAAACGCCACGAGAAATCGCTGAAATGGAAAAGACATAGGTCTGACCGGCGACTGTGGTGATCGTTTGCTGAACGTAACTCGAGGTTCCCGTCGAAACAGAGCCTTCGACTTCCACGAACATAATGCCGTCCGCTGCGCCCGAGATGCCGTACGCAGAGCCGTCCGAAGCGAACTCCATTCCGGAGTTCGACGACCAGGCTCCTGATCCGCCTTCAAACGATGGGTCGGTGACCAGGTTGGCCGGTCCCAGAGACAGCGTCGGCGCATCGTTCGCAGCGGCGACGTGGAAGGTCAATGTCCGAGAAGTCGGGTCCGTGTTGTTGCCTCCGTGAGCTGTTCCGCCATCATCGGTCACTCGAAATGACAGTGAGGCATAGCTGCTGCCGTTGGTTCCAGGCAGCGGAGTGTACTTCAGTGACGATAAGCTGGCCGCTGAGATTGTCTGTCCGTCAGTGACTCGGACTCCCGAGAGTTCCAGCAGTCCAGTGACGGGCACACTGTCGATTGTCACCGATTGCAATGCGTTACCATCACTGTCGGAAAAGCCAAAGTCGCCCGCTGTGAACGTGTGAGAACCATCTTCAGCGATTGACAGTGAGCCGCTGGTTCCCGTTGGCGCTGTATTCACAAGTCTCAGAGTCGCGTTCTGGCCAAACTCCGAGGTGGCTCCGAAGGCGGCAAAGCTGCCATCAGCCTGTGTGGCGGTCGCGGAGATCACTTCACCCGTCACGACACTGGCGGTGATATTCGTACTGAACGAGGCTTGTCCTGAACCATTGGTTGTGACATGGACATAGCCAAGGTATCGCCGACCTTCACCATATCCACTGCTGTCTCCGACAGTGCTCGCGAAGAACTCAATGCGGAAGTTCTGGTTTGCCGAGCTGTTCAGGACTCCATCAGCCAGCAACTGCGTTCCATCGATCGTATGTACGTCAGTCAGCACAGGCGAATTCTGGAGTGAGTTGGCTCCGGTATCGGTGTCGCCGACATCGTTGGTCAGGACTGTTCCGTCACTGCCAAGATCGATTGCCTGTGTTCCATTGTTGCTGAATCCGTTCCCCAGGATCGTGGCACTGCTGTCGGTTGATGCCAAAGCGACACCAGCCGAACTGTTGTTGAAGATCAGGTTACCTTCACCGGCTGAGGTTCCACCAACCAGTGCGCCGGATGTGTCGTTCAAAAGCAAAATACCAAACCCATTGCCAATGGCCGTCGTGCCGTTCGCACCGACGCCGATGTAGTTCCCCTGGATTGTGACATTCTGAGTCGCGTTGACGGCGATTCCACCCCAGCCCGTATTGCCGCCGATGATGTTTCGGTCTGCCCCGGAACTGCCCCCGATAATGACGCCGCTGCCGGCGCCGATCACGTCAATACCCAACGATCCATTCCCCTGAGCGACAAGCCCGGTCACGTCCGTGCCGATGTAGTTTCCGGCAACGGTTACGTTGGACGCTGCGGCTCGAACGATAACTCCCCGGCCAATGAATCTCTGAATCACCAGCCCGCGAATCGTCGTTCCGCTGGCCTGGATATCCAGACCTTCTGCGACAGAAAGTCCGCCGTCGATCACGACAACCGGTGTTCCTCCGGCATCCGGTTCTGTCAGTCCGTTCAGAATGAGCGCGTCCGTAATGGCCGGAAGCATCGCTGTCAGCTGAATCGTGTGGGCTCCGGAAATCAGGGCATCTGCGATGTCAAAGGAAATGCTGTTGGTGCCTGCTGTCGCATTGGCTGCAAGGATCGCTTCCCGAAGGCTGATGCGGCCATCGGCGCCTTTATTGGACAGCAGAGCAGAAACACTGCTTGTGTTGCCGTCCGCTATATCACTCGTGGTCGTTACGACGAGGTCATCATCGAGATTCATCAGGGTGATATCCTGTGGATCTCGTCCGTTGTAGTTGGGATCTGAGCTTGTGGCAGCGTGCAGCTGAATAGAGTAACTGACGTCGCCGTCCGACTGACTGTCGTCAACTCCTGTGACCGTTACCAGTTGCGGTGTGTTCCAGTTGGCTGAGGTAAACGTCAGGCTGGAGGTGGAGGCAGTTCCTTCGGAAGAATCAGTGCTGGACACACTGATCGCAACATCGCCCGTCGGCATGGTATCCAGAACGACATAGAACGACGCCGTACCTCCGGACTCGCTGGTCTGAGGCTGCACGGAATATCGTCGCTGGAACATCCCGTCCGCATCGCCGGTTCCAGCGCCTTCCCAGACGATCAGGAAGTCGCCGTTCGGCGTGAACGCGACATTTCCAAACGACTGCGAACCACTTGTGGTCTGGTTCACCTGAAACTCGCCGCCAATTGCGACTCCGCCAGCACTGTAGCGGCGTGCAAAGACGCCATAGTTATTGCCATCCTGAAGGTTGCTGCTCCAGGTGACAACGAAGTTACCCGTGCTGTCGACCGCAACTGATGCGAGCCCCTGATAGTCAGAGGTTGTCGTGTTGACTCGCTGCTCGCCGGTTATCGCCACGCCGGTATTGTCGTAGCGACGAACGTAGACGTCCCCGTTGTCAGACTGTTTCGATTCCCACGAAACGACGAGTCCGCCAAGTTCATCAATGGCAACTTCCGCATTGATCTGGTCGTTCGTGTTGGACTGGTTGATCTGAAACTGGCCACCCAGAGTGGAACCGTCGGCGTTGTAACGCTGACCGAACACGCCCGATCCGGATCCATCACCTGTTCTACTTGTCCAGACCACGACAAACTGCCCGGAGGAGTTCATCGACACCGATCCGAGATTCTGTTCGTTTGACGTCGTAGTGTTGACAGTAAACTCACTGCCCAGGGCTACTCCGGCACTTGAGTATCGCTGCCCCTTGATATCGTAGTTACTGCTTCGGCTTTCCCAGACCACAATAAAGTTGCCGGCACTGTCTATTGCCACGGAAGGCAGTTGTTGGTTTCCTGAGGTTGTTGTGTTGACTCGAAACTCATTCGACAGCGCCGTTCCGCTTGCGGAAAATCGACGCGCATAGATGTCACCCTGAGCCGATTGGTCGGACTGCCAGACAACAACGAAGGAACCATCATCGGCCATCGCAATGGAACTGAACTGCTGATTTCCGGTCGTGGTCTGATTGATCAGGATCTCTGAGCCCTGTGCAACTCCAGCGGCGTTGAATCGCTGAGCGTAAATGCCGTGCTGAGCTCCGTCCTGCAGATTGCTGTCCCAGACCACCACATAATTGCCAGAGGCATCGACAGCGACGTTCCTGGCGTTCACGTCCGCGCCGAACTGAGTATTCGTCGTGGTCGTGTTGACTCGAGTTTCTGACCCGGTGGAAGTGATCGTGCGAACAACGGAAATCCCGGCAGAACTTGGCGGCGCGGAACCTATCGCTGTGACGTTCGCAGCGAACTCTGATGTTCCTCCGTAACCGGTTCCGAAATCTTCGGTCGCTGTCGCTGTGACAACATGGCCAGGCGTAATGGAAACGCCAGAGAGGTTTGCTGTGAATCCTGTCGATCCCAAACTGTCCGTCGTGACATTCACGTATCCCAGATACGTTGTGCCTTCGCCATGGTCGCTGAAGTCGGCGGACGGTGAGCTAAACAGTTCAATTCGGAAACTCGTGTTTGCGGCTCCCTGCAGTGTTCCAGTGACCGTCGTATTTCCTCCAAAGGAATTGGCAGACGTCAGCACAGGAAAATTCTGCAGCCCGTTTGCTCCGGTGTCACTGTCACCGAGATCGTTGGCTGTGACGTCGTTGTTCTCAAGGTCAATGCCCAGAGCCGCATTACTGAAGATGGCGTTTCCGAGGATAGCATTGTTCGTACTTGTGGATCCAACCACGGCCACGCCCGCGGAGCCGCTGTCTGCGATGATGTTTCCCTCACCGGCCGCGATGCCGCCAATGATGTTGGAATCAGAGTCCAGGATGCGGATTCCATATCCGATGTTGCCTCGAAGAGTCGCCCCGTCGATGGCTGTGCCGATCATATTGCCGATGACCGTTGTGGCGACGACGCCGTTGCGGATGTCAATGCCGCTGCCGATGTTCCCGCTGATGATGTTGCCGAGTCCAGTCGTTGATCCACCGATGATCGTGCCGGTCAGTACTCCTGCAGATTCCAGACGAATGCCGTCTGAGGCGTTCCCAACGATGTAGTTTCCGGTGATGTCCAGACCGATAATGTTGTTCTGAATGACCGTGTTGTCCGTTCCGGTGTCGACGACACGAATGCCGAACTGGTCGTTTCCTGTGATTATGTTGCGACCACTGCCGGCCTGACCAATGATCGTGTTGTCCGCGTCAATGGCCACGGCGACACCGACCATGGAGTTTCCGAGGTCAGCGGTTCCTGTGGCATCCAGACCGATGATGTTGGCGACGATAATGTTGCCCGATGAGCCGGCGTTGGTGATATTGATCCCGTTTGTGTTGTTGCCGGAGATAACGTTGCCTTCACCGGCTCCTGTGCCACCGATCTGGTTGTTGGCAGAACCATTGAAGATGGCAATCCCGTGAACCGCGTTTCCTCGGTCCAGAGCTCCCGTGGCGTCCGTGCCGATGTAGTTTCCGTGCAGAATGTTGTTGCTGCTGGTGGCAATCGCAATCCCGTTCAAAGAAAAGCGATTGATCGCAAGTCCGCGGATGGTTGAACCATCACTTCCCGCAGCCAGATGCAGACCATTTGCTGACCCGGCCAGGGTGCCGGTCAGTTCGATGACCGGTGATGAAGCCCAGTCAGGATCGGTCCATCCGTCGATGATGACTGCATCAGTAATCTGCGGCAGTGCTGACAGCAGATTGATGGTGTGAACGCTGCTGCCTGCAATGTTGAAATGAATCTGATCGGGCCCGCCAACGTTCACCGTATTGTTCGCAGTCGCAATCGCTTCCCGAAGGCTGATAAATCCATCGGCTCCTCGATTATTCATCAATGCGCCAATGCTGCTGGTATCGCCGTCCAGAGTATCGCTGGTCGTGTCGACAATCAGCACCGATGTCGCGACAACATTCTGCGAAAACTCGGACGTGTCCCCTGTCGTCAGGTTTGTGGCGGTTGCTGAGACGAACTGGCCCGAACCAACAATGGCCGTCAGAACGGCATTGAATGACGCAGCGCCCGCGCCATCCGTGGTGACGTTGTAAGAGCCCAGGAATGTGCGCCCTTCACCGTTGCCACTGGCATCTGCCGTCGAGGACACAAAGAACTCGATGCGGTAGTTCGTCGAGGCGGAGCTGTTGAGCGAGCCGGTGATTGTGACCTGATTGCCCTGCCCTGATGCTGCTGACAACACTGGGAAGTTCTGAAGTTGGTTAGCGCCAGTGTCTCCATCGCCAGCATCATTGCCCGTAACACCTGACGAAAACAGGTCGATTCCCAATTCAGAGTTTGCGTAGATTGAATTGCCGGAGAACGTATTGCCGGTACTGTCGGCCGCGGAGATCCAGATGCCGCGACGACCATTGGCGATGATGTTTCCCTGGAAGGCAGCACCATCACCGATCACGTTATTGTTGCTGTTGCCGTAGATCTCCACGCCGTCAAAAGTATTCGCCAGCGCCGTGGTTCCGTCGGCAGCGACACCGATGTAGTTTCCGAGCACAAGATTATTGCTTGCGTTCGTGTTCAGCTGGATTCCGTCGTCGCCGTTGCCGGAGACCACATTTCCCTGTGCCCCGGGAGTGCCGCCGATCGTATTGCTGCTGGCTCCATTGCTGATCTGAATCCCGTCGTCACCATTGCCCACGGCCGCTGTGCCGGATGCGTTGGTGCCAATGTAGTTGCCAAAAACGACGTTTCCTGTCGCTCCAGCTCCGTCGATCAGAATCCCCTGGCTTACGTTGCCTGAGATGACGTTGCGGTCGAAGGCACCGGCGCTTCCGATGGTATTGCCCTGGCTGTTGATTTCCAGACCATCGCTGCCATTGGCTGCGGCTGTGGTCCCGTCGGCGGACACACCGATCCAGTTACCAAAGATGAAGTTGTTGTCGCTGCCAGCGTTGATGTCGATGCCGTCTTCGCCGAAGCTGTTGATGATCAGCCCGCGAATTATTGAACCACTGCTGCCGGTGCTGAGATGAAGTCCGTCAACGGACCCTGCCGCTGCACCGTTCAATTCGATCAGGGGATTGCTGGTCCAGCCCCATTGTGTTGTGCCGTCAATCACAATCGTATCAGAGATATGAGGCAACTCATTCATCAGATTGATCGACTGCTGGCCATCACCAATCGCGAACCAGATCTCATTCAGGCCGTTCGTGTTGTTTGCTGCTTCAATGGCCTCGCGGAGGGAGATTGCGCCATCAGCGCCTGCGGCGCCCGCAAGGTTGTTGATGCTGGACGTATTTCCGTCTGCGACGTCAGTGGTGGACGTCACCGCAATGATGTACGACTGCGCCACGATATTGGCGGCCATCTCGGAGGTGCTGCCGTATAGTCCGCCGCCATAAGAGACGGTGGCAGTAGCCGTGACCACATCGCCTGCAGCCAGCCGAACTCCGCTGAGCGTTGTGTAGATCGTTGTATTGCCCGACCCGTTTGTCGTCACGTCGGCAAATCCGAGGCAGATCCGCCCTTCGCCGTTGTTGGAATTCCCCGTACCAAATCGGCTTGCAAAAAACTCGATACGGAAAGCGGTGCTGGCAGTGCTGTTCAGTGTTCCCGTAATTGTCGTGTTCTGACCACTGGTGGTCGCGGTGGCAAGAACGGGGAAGTTCTGAAAATCATTCGCTCCGGAGTCTCCCTCTCCTGCATCGTTCGCCGTCACCCCGATTCCACCAAGCTCGATCCCCATGCCGCTGCTGGTGTCACCGTTGTTGTAGATCGAGTTCCCAAGCATCGCGTTATCCGTGCCACCGGTGACTCGGACTCCCGAGTAACTTATGACAGTACCATTGTTGGCAATCGTGTTGCCTTCACCGGCGTTCGTCCCGCCAATCAGATTTCCGGTGGCCGTTCCGGAGATCAGGATGCCGTTCTGAGTATTCCCGAGCGAAAGGAAGCCGTCGGCTCCGGTACCAATCCTGTTTCCCTGAACGATGTTGTCATCACTGCTGTCTATCAGGATTCCCTGAAGCCCGTTGCTCGAGATGACGTTGCCATCACTGGCATCTGATCCGCCGATTGTTGTGCCGCTGGATCCATTGTCCAGTCGGATGCCGGCGGCCGCGTTTCCCAGCGACTGAGTGCCGGTGGAATCAGTGCCGATGGAGTTGCCGACGATCGTCGTTCCGACAGTTCCGGCATCACTGACTTCGATGCCGTTCTGATTTCCGGAGATGACGTTGTCAACGATGGTCGTATCGGTCGACAGATCGTTGACTCGAACCCCATCCGTCGCATTGCCGACAACCGTTTGTTCGTCAGCGGCGAGCCCGATGATGTTGGCCCTAATATCCGCTTCCTGCGAGCCATTGCTGACAAGGACCCCGACATCAAGATTGCCGGAAATCACGTTCTGGTCGACGGAGTTCCCTGTCCCCGCGCCCCAGAAGACAACGCCGCCCCCCGTATTGCCAATTGCGGTCTGGCCATCACTGGCCAGACCAATCCAGTTCCCCGTCACACTGTTGTTCGTGGTCGTTGTCCCGGAGATTTCGACGCCAAAGTGATTGTTGCCCGAGATGATATTTCGTTCGCCGGTGCCGACTCCCCCGACAGTCGTGTTGGACGTGCCATTGGTCAGCAGAATGCCGATCATGTTGGAATCGGAAGTGGTTCCATTGATATCCGCATTGCCCGCAGCGTTCGTGCCGACGTAGTTTCCAATGAGCGTGCTTCCGGAAGAGCTCTGAAGAATGATTCCTGCAGTGCCATTACCCGAGACGACGTTGCCGGAGCCTGCAGACGTGTCACCGATCATCAGATTGTTGGCACCGTTCACGTTGATCCCGGAGTTGGAATTTCCAATCGCAGCCGTGCCAGCCGCGTTCAGTCCGACGTAGTTGCCAAGAATCCGCGTTCCATGCCCGCCGTTGGAGACATTGATTCCAATGTTCGTATTGCCGGAGATGACATTTCTGTCAGTGGCTGTATAACCACCGATGATGTTGTTGGTCGCATTCCAGATGTTGATGCCGATTGCGTTGCCAGCAGCTGCGTTACCCGTGACATTCGTACCGATGTAGTTACCAACAATCAGATTCGAATTAGAAAGAACATCGAGGCCGTTCAGGGTAAAGTTCCGAATGTTCAAACCGCGAATCTCACTGCCTGAAGACCCGGCGTAGAGTTGCAGACCATCCTGAATCGTGCCACCACCATCGATCACAATCAGCGGGGCTCCGGAGTACCCGCTTTGAGTTGTGGCATCAATGGTTACGGTGTCAGTAATGCTGGGAAGGATGCTGCTCAACACAATCGTCTGTGCGCCGCTGCCGATGCTGAACGTAATCGTGTCAGCGCCGCCGAGAGCATTGGCATCAAGAATCGCCTGACGCAGTGAGCCGGCTCCGCTGTCATTGGTGTTCGTGACCGTGAAACTGGCCATAAGTCCCTGCCAGTTTTGCTCCAGACGCTCAGTCGCAATCGTACGAGTCTCAATCGTGCCGATATGATATTCAAGATCCCAGTTGCCTCCGAGCGTGACCGCCCCGGTGCTGTCGTCGCTCGCAGCCACATCGGTGGTCGTAAGCTCCGCAATTCCATCCAGCAGCATGCGGCCTGCGATGTTTCCGGCGAGATCGCAGCCGTAAAATAGCAGGTCGGCATCAGGGGCCAGCACATTCGACCAGGCAGCGATTTCGGATCCTCGCATCGCCAGCGCGCGAGCGTCGAGCCACGTTGAGCCGAGCTTGACCGCCTTGCTCGTTGCATGAGTCAGAAAGTGAATCGCATCAACGCCGGCTCGGCTGCGACTCAGGACGCTCCGAATCTGATCAAGTCCGTCGCGAGTCGAATCCAGAAGTTCAATCTGCAGCGACGCCCCGGGCAGGAGAGTTTCGTTCAGGTCTGTGAGTAATTGCTGGTAGTTTTCCAGCCCTGTATCCACTAAGACGATGTTGACGCCGGTTGAATCCAGGGTGTGTTCGTCGGGGGTCAGCCCGCCAGCGGCTGTATCTTTTCTGCCATTTGTTGCGGCAGTGGAATCCTGATCGGGATCCTGAGCCGAATCCGAGGGCGTCTGACTTGTGGCGGATGCGTCGACAGAAAGAAGCTCTGTCAGATCCGCATCAGAGATTGCAAACTCGCTTCCGTCCAGGACCTGCTGCATCGCAGAGACAATTTGTTGTGCTTCGGCCGCTACCGGTGCCACGGCAGATGCACTGAAAAGCAGTCGCTCTTCAAGACGTGCAACGTCGGGAGCCTGATCAGGGCCTGCATGGTTTCCGCGACGCGATTCATAGATTCCCTGCTGAATCATTAGTCGCGTGCGAATCAAAAAGTCCCGCAGAGTCATCGCAGTTTCCCACTGTTCTTTTCAGAACCGAATCCATGCGGACTTCCCGCGCGCATACTCAGCGCAGGGAGCCGTATTGGAACTTACCACTGGACAGAGGGACTGTCGGAACTGGGCAAACGTTGACGTGGGTTTCGCTGGTAGTCTCGGTGGACTGCATCGGACTGTGGCGGTTGTTTCAAAAAAACAACGATGCGAAACACACCGCAGAACCCCTCGAACCGGAATCTTTGGAGCGATGTGTTCAATCCCTCCAGCTGCAAGGGGTGGCCCCTGGTTGGAGCTGAGTTTCCAGCCAGCAGCGAAACAGGGCATCAATCGAGGCGGTTGAACAACGCCTTTTCAACACATGATGCCGACTTGCAACGTGCTCCCGATTGGCGTGGT
>CAZIGZ010000067.1:13885-14952 GCA_964538835.1 uncultured Chitinophaga sp.
GCCAATGTCCCGATCACATTCAATCGACTCTGAAAGGTCCACAATGAGCAAGCCAGTCTCCAAGTTTCGAATCAACCGCCTCGAAGACCGAATCGTCCCAGGTGCTATGTGGTGGATGCCATCATCTCACTGCGAATGCAGCTGCGATTCTGATGTCGAGACGCCGGTTGAAGAAACTCCAATCGACGAGACGCCGGTTGACGAGACGCCAGTTGACGAAGTTCCTTGTGATGACGTACCGAGCGAAGACGTACCCTCTGACGACACGCCAAGCGAAGACACACCAAGCGAAGAGCCATCTTGCGACAACGGCAGCGACAAGGGCGGCTCATCGAAGGGCGGCAGCAGTAAGAAGGGTGGATCTTCCAAGGGTGGCAGCAGCAAGAAGGGTGGCAGCAGCAAAAAAGGCGGCTCATCCAAGAAGGGACATTCTCGCAAGGGCGGATCAAGCAAGAAGGGCGGATCCTCTAAGAAGGGTGGATCCAGCAAGAAAGGCTCTTCCAAGAAGGGTGGATCATCGAAGAAGGGCGGATCTCAAAAGGGATCCAGCAAGAAGGGCGGCAGCAGCAAGAAGGGCGGATCTTCTAAGGGCAAGTCATCCAAGGGTGGCAGCAAGAAGGGCCATTCTTCGAAGTCATCTGTCTCCTGCGTGATCAAAAAGGCGGTCTGCAAGAAATAGTTGATGCACTGCGAAGTGTGCATTGAACGGCAAAGCCAACGTAAGCCCAGCCAGTTCGTCTTGTAACTGGCTGGGCTTCTGAGTTTCCACGGTATCGTCATACGGGATTGGGGATTCGTTTCGAGTTTACGCAATCCGTTGATGTCATCATTCATTATTTGTTCATGGTAGAAGGCTGAATCGTGTCACTTGAATCTCGCTCTCCAAAGTTCCGCATCAACAAGCTCGAAGACCGAGTCGTCCCAGGCTCAATGTGGTCTTTCCTGTCGTTCCTCAAAGGGCAACTGCCTTTCGGCTTCCATAATCCATCCCCAATCGTCTGCGATCCGCCCGTAGTTGAAGAATCACCAGTAGTTGAAGAATCACCAGTAGTTGAAGAATCACCAGT
>CAZIGZ010000067.1:15052-25308 GCA_964538835.1 uncultured Chitinophaga sp.
TAGTTGAAGAATCACCAGTAGTTGAAGAATCACCAGTAGTTGAAGAATCACCAGTAGTTGAAGAATCACCAGTGGTTGAAGAATCACCAGTGGTTGATGAAACCCCGGTTGTCGATGAAGCCCCGGTTGTCGATGAAGCCCCGGTTGTCGATGAAGCCCCGGTTGTTGATGAAGCCCCAGTCGCCTATGAAGCGGTTGTCTAGTCAAATCTTCGGATGCAGTTTGAGTTGATCGGCTGCAAACTCAGGACGACGAGGCCAGTCTGTGCTCCCGAGCATAGCCGAGGCCTCGTTTTTCTTTGCGCGCTGCAAGCTGATGAGTGCTTGCCGTATTGCTAATGCACTGTGCACCGTAATAACCACGTCGCCCCTTCGGCTTCCGACCGCTTCGTGTCACAGGCTTCACTTGTGCTGATCGGAGATCTTGGGCATTCAGGCATTCGACAGCAAATCATTTTTCTGCCCACACATCACTGCCCAGGCAACACGAGAACTTTTCGCTCCGTCTTGCCGCATGGTCGCGGTGCGGTCTACCAAAACAGGCAAAGTGGTCCACGGTCGCGGTGTTGAACGACTGTCCTCAGTCGTAGCCCACTTGGCGATGCCACGGACGAGCGTCCATTCTAATGCGGTTGTCGCGAGACGCCGGCTAGTGTGCTCTGTTGTCGCAGCCGCGGTAATCTGCGTTGGTTAGCGGTTGCAGAATCCCAGTGCTGGGTTCCCCGCCTTCGCGGGAATGACGATCCGAGGTGGCCATTTTGTGGATAGCGGCCATCCTGCGGCGTAGTATTGGGGTGATTCCCAGGTTCCAACTCAACGCGGTACAACTGGGCCACGGCACTACGACGGCCGAGGGCAGCCATCCTCCTGCCGGTTCGTGTCGACAGGTAAGGTCTGGCAAAATAGACAGGCCTTTCCGGCGGTGTCGACTGGTGTCGCCGATGACCGGTCAGAACGATTGAATTGTATCGCACGGCTTTGACAGACTCGCCGATAAGTCCAGATGAAGGGCTGCTTTGGTTGTTGGCATTCATGGATGACTGACCGCTTCCACGAGCACTCTTTTCGGCGGATTTTGCCGAACCTGCAGACTTGCCAAGCAATGTCTCTCAGTCTGAATGGATTCGTACTTGGGGGCAAAGTCGACATGAAGTCGCCTGTGATTCGTTTTGTGCATGCCGCCTGCTTCGTCGTGGCAATCCCCATCCTCTTCACAGATGCCTTCGCACAGATTGTGCCGGGCACTGGAATGAAGCTGAATCAGGTTGGTGACGATTTCGAAGATGAATCATGGAAGTGGATCCCGAATGGCGCGAAGGCCAGCCGGGAACAGGACGAACAGGTTCGTTCTCCCACCGGATACTCTTCCAACAAGAAGTGGTTCGAAAGCCCGAAGCGAGGCATGCCGGACCACATCGTTCGAGTCGCCACGCCTGAAGGTGGTCTCCCCGGAAGCAAAGGCGCTCTGAAGATTCAGACTCTGAACTCAGGCATCCCGGGATTTACCTCGAACAAGATGGAGCAGGATGACCTGATCATGGCCTGCTCTTCGAAGGTCGGAGCAATCTCAACCGGCCGCAATCCCAACGTCGTCACTCGCATTTACCTGCCACCGTTTGAAAAGTGGGAGAATCGTTCGGGGTCGCACTTCGGTTACCGAATCGACCTGAAGACGACGACTACGGACACGGAAAAGAAGTTCCTGTTCACAAAGACCGTGCGTAAGCAGGAAGATTACTGGCCGGGCTTCTTTATCGAATTCCACAGCAGCCATGATGGACGCTACAAGGAAGACGAAGCTGTGCTTCTGATTCGCGGCAACAACCTCGGTCACGAAGTGAAGAGCCTGACTCTCTCACCTGGCTGGTGGACGCTGGGAATGTCAGTGACCGGCGATGGCCGAGTCCATTACTATGGGCATCAGGGCATTGAGAACCTGACTGCAAAGGACCATCTGTACTCCGGCTATCCTTACGGTTACCAGGCTGAGTACTTTGCGACTCACTTCTTCAACGTGTGCAACCAGAATGACGGCACAACCTGGTCAACGCCTTTCATTATCGATGATCCGGCAATCTATGTGAGCCACTGATCCACTAAGCCCAACAGGGCATTTGTTCGCCCGTGAACACGCCACGGGCGAACGGATTCACGAGCGGCCAGGACCTCCTGGCCGCTTTTCGTTTGATCGCCGGGCCGAGCGATTGGCATAACCGCTACATTCGGAACGGAGGCGGTGTTCGGTGCTGTTGAGTCCGTCTGGAGTGGTGAAGCATTTTGGCAACATCCGGCATGTTTGCGACCTAAGATTGCCGTCAGCATGGCCGTGCTTCTGTGACGACGGAATCGGAAATGCTCTGATCGATTGACTCATTAGGCGTCGAAGTGGCCGCGATCCGGCAGCAGGATGACCATGGAATACATCAAGACCATCATCGACTACATTCTGCATGTCGATCGGCACTTGACGACCCTGTCCCAATCGATGGGCGGATGGCTCTACGCGTTGCTGTTTGCGATTGTATTCTGCGAAACAGGCCTCATCGTTACTCCGTTCCTGCCTGGCGACTCGCTGCTCTTCGCCGTCGGGGCGCTCGTTGCGATTCCTGAAACCAACCTGAATCTCGGCCTGATGTTCGTGTTGCTGACAATCGCTGCGATTGTGGGGGACGCGATCAACTACTCTGCGGGCCGATTCATCGGGCCCAAAGTGTTCAACAGTGATTCTTCACGTCTCCTGAACCGGAACCACCTTCTGAAGGCTCAGGACTTTTACGAACGATACGGCGGCAAGGCGATCTTTCTGGCTCGGTTCGTACCGATCATCCGCACGTTTGCTCCCTTCGTGGCTGGCATCGGAAAGATGAACACCTTTCGCTTCTGGACATGGAATGTGTCCGGTGCTGTTGTCTGGGTGGGACTGTTTTTGTTCGCGGGCTATGCCTTTGGTAACGTCCCGTTGATCAAGCGCAACTTTACTCTGGTGATCTTCGGGATCATCGGAGTCTCGATCCTGCCGATCATTGTGGAGTGGTATCGAGCACGACGCAGCTCTGTAAGTAACGCTGACAAGTCAGCAACTACGCCAGGGTCAGGTACGCCATGAGCCAGCACTGATAGGAGGCCAGTGACCCCGTGACTGGCAATGTCATTCGGCTTTCGCGCACCTTCATCCAGAAAAGCAGCAGCAAAACCAGCATGGTTCCAGCGAGCTTCAACTGAATGAAGAGGTTGACCTCGCCGTCGCAGATGGCCATCAACCAGTAACCAAGCGGGTTCTCTTCCATGTAGATCATCATGTCGCGAAACTTGATCGTCAGAAATGTGTCATAAAGCGACACCGCGGCGATCAGAACCATCGCGACCGGGAACCACAACTGCCAGCGGCGAAATTCATCAAGCATCTGTTTCATTGCAGGTCCTTCCACAAGCATCGACGAGCCAACAAATCTGTGAGACCCTTCATGGTCTCCTCCTGCGTCTCTTCGCGTTCAAGCGACTGGGCGACAGGTTCTCGGTTTCACTGCTTGGCAAAGGCCGCGCCGAAATAGTGGCATGAAGCGGCTCTTCATGGGAAATTCAGAAGTCGGGAACCGTGGCGCTCAGGAATGCAGAGTTTTCCTGGTGAACACCGCGACGCTTCGCGCAAATGACTCGCATCCATGCTCGATGCCTGTGCGAGTCGCGTGGGATGACCGCCGGAGTCTCTCAATCTCAAAAATCGGCACTTCTGGCCGAACCTGTCAGTGCTGCCTATGGCATCGGCAGTCATGCCGGACGAATGCTCGCACTGACCCCATGGCCGGAGATCCAGCGGTGTTTGGATCGAGCCACTCTTTTCTAAATCTAAACGCTGCTTGATTTCCGGCGTGGGCAAACAAGCGGCGTGAGCTGAATCGTGGGAAAGCGCGTGCAGATTCGTGCGGTGCCATGGTGACCATCGTGTTGTTGGGTTGAGCTTCCGGCAGGACTGCTTTGAAATGCTGCACTTCTGCCAATTGACAGAACACCTGCGCGGAGCAGAACTGATTCTGGTGGGGAAACCGCGGAAAAATGGGGGGAAAACGGGCATTCAAAACGGCTGTCAGTGTGAAAGAACATGGCTGATCGCTAAGCTCCCGCGGCGGCATTTTGCCATTCAACCGGAAGAACCAGGATTGGGCAGCCGCTGCAATTGGAACTGCCAGTTGCACACCCAGGATTTCTGCAAACGCCAAGAAGGTCACAGGAACTGAGGGCAGACAATGAGCCAGGGGACTCTAACGAGCAACAACACGGAATCGCCCACACTGTTTGGGCATCCGACAGGTCTCTTCAATCTGTTTTTCGCCGAAATGTGGGAGCGATTTTCGTACTATGGGATGCGAGCGCTGCTCGTGTTCTACATGACGAAGGGTTTCCTCGGTTACGGCGATGGCCGAGCCAATTCGGTGTACGGAGCCTACACCGCGCTTGTTTATATGACTCCGTTTATCGGGGGCATGCTGGCTGACAGACTTCTGGGGCAGCGACTTTCGGTGATCATTGGCGGCGTGCTGATGGCCATCGGGCACTTGCTGATGGGCATCAACAACTCTGCGGCGTTTTACGTGGCTTTGTCACTGCTGATCGTTGGAAACGGGTTCTTCAAACCGAATATTTCAACGATGGTCGGCGAGCTCTATCCAGCGGGCAGCAAGCTCAAGGACGGAGGGTTCACCATCTTTTACATGGGCGTGAACCTTGGCGGCGCGATGAGTCCGCTCTTATGCGGCTACATCGGGGAAAAATACGGCTGGCATTACGGCTTTGGACTGGCAACGCTGGGGATGATTGTGGGGCTCGCGGTGTTCGTCGTGCCCAACTTCATCACTCAGTTTCTGATTGGTGTTGGTGCCCTGGCAGTTTCGATCAGCCTGATGGTGTATCGTCCCGACAACACCGTGACGATTATCATGCATGGATTCTGTGCCGCCTGTGTTGCCGCTGCAGGCATCATTTCGATCTTCGCTCTGGCTCGCGGAGGTCTCCCATCGGGCGTCGGTCGTCGGCCTGAAGGGCCGGCCACAATGGGACAGGTTGGAATGGTGCTGGGAGGCATTTTGGTTGCCATCCCGATCATCACAATGTTCGTTTCTGGTTTTTCGCTGGTGCGGTCTGATGGAAGTCCGCTGGTTCTGATCTCGGCAGAACTTGTTGACAGGATTTCAACCTTCCCGGGCGGCAAGATTCTGTCCGTGTTTGCTCGTGAAATCAGTACGCCGGCAGGTCTGATGCTGGGACTGACTGGCCTCGTTTCGTTTGGCTATCTGATCATCAAGACGGGTACCCTGGATACGGTGGCTCGACACCGCATGGTGGTTGCCCTGATCATGATCTTCTTCTCTTTCCTGTTTTGGGCGTTCTTCGAACAGGCGGGAAGCAGTTTGAACATGTTTGCGGACCGAAATGTCGACCGCGTATCGACGACGAGGCTTGTGACTGAAGATCAGGTGGGTTCAGTCATCAAGCTGCAGCCGACTCAGGAGCAGCTCGGTTACACGAATGGCGATAAAGTCTTCACGCTGGATCAGCTGACCGCCCTGAGAAACGACACCGCGAATGCCGAGAACCCGGCGTTTGAGATCGAGTGGAAGGTCGCCGCTGACAACGTGGGCATGGGCATTGCAGATCGAAATCAGGAAGTCGCGGCAAGCTCCTTCCAGGCGATTAACTCGATCTGCATTCTTGTCTTCGGACTGGTGTTCAGTTCTCTGTGGACATGGACGGCGTCGAAAGGCATTGAGCCATCAACCCCGGTGAAGTTTTCTCTGGGACTGATCCAGCTGGGGTTAGGATTTGGAGCATTCTGGCTGGGAGCCTCCATTTGCGACTCCCGAGGCATGGTTGGAGTGGTCTGGCTCATTCTGGGCTACGTTTTGCATTCGACGGGTGAGCTTTGCCTGTCGCCAGTCGGTCTGTCCATGATCACTCGACTGTCACCAAAGATCCTTGTCAGCACGATCATGGGCGCGTGGTTCCTGGCCACTGCTCTGTCACAGTACCTCGCCGGGATCATTTCGCAGTTTACCGGTGTTGAGCATTCCGGGGGCGATGCGACTTCGATTCCCGTGCCAAAGGAGACTGTCGGGGTTTACGGCAACGTCTGGGGATTGATTGCGATTGCCGCCATCGTGTCCGGGTTCGTCTGCCTCATCCTGTCTCCGATGCTGAAAGCATGGACTCATCCGGAAGTTCCGGAAGACCATGCGGGTGGTCGAGGCGGGCACTGAGAATCGTTGAAAGTAACGTTCAAACTCTGCACGAAGAAGTGGTCGTTTTGACCACTTCTTTTTTTGCGCTGGACGCTCGGGGGGCTGCGAGGTCTGCTGGACCAGACTAGTTCGGCTCGACTCGTTCTGAGACCGCAGCCGTTCCCTTCAGAAACAGCCGCACCGACAGGCGAACTTCCGCTTCTGTCGGAGCATGCATTTGCTGAAAGGCCGAACACATGAGTGGAAATGGTGGCAGGACAAGTCCCAGCAGCTTGCCAGCAGCCCAATGAGGATCCGGAAGGCGAAGAACGCCGGCACGATCCAGCTGCTTGAGATACTCCGCCATTTCGCGAAGCCCACGTCCAAATCCCGTCTCGTAGATCAGCTTGGCATTTTCGGGGAAACGCCTTCCTTCAGACACCAGCAGGAAACACATGCATGCTCCGTCTTCGGACTGAATAATCTGCAGCAGAGCATGGAAGTAGGCGGTCAGCATGGATTCCGGGTCGACGTGTTCTGCGTCCAGCTCCGGCAGCGCGGCGAACACTTCTTCCGCCCGAGTCCTGACCGCTTCTGCAAAGAGAGCTTCCTTCGACGGGAAGTGATTGTAGACCGTAGCCTTGGAAACTCCGGATTTGGCCGTGACCTGATCCATACTGGTCTCAGCAAAGCCCTGAGCCATGAACAGCTCGCGTCCGGCTTCCAGGATCTGCCGGCGTTTCTTTTCGGAGCGCGTTTCGGATTCCGCCGTGCTCATGTCATTCTCCCCGTTCGATACGAGCGGTTGCGGGATCGTTCTTTGCCGCGGTTGTCAGACGCCCGTCCTGCATCGACAGAACTCGATCGGCAATGTCCAGAATTCGAGGGTCATGAGTCACCATCAGAATCGGACGCTGAAACTGCCTGGCCAGAGCCTGAAGCTGATTCACGACTTCTCGCCCCGTCACGCTGTCCAGCGCGGAGGTGGGTTCGTCGGCCAGAACGAGCTGAGGTCCTGAGACAAGAGCTCTCGCCACGGCGACTCGCTGGCGCTGTCCGCCGGACAGCCTGGAGATTGGATAGTTAAGGCGTTCCCCCAGGCCAACCTGCTTCAGCATCTCTGCAGCACGCTCGCGTCCTTCCTTCGCACTGACTTCCGGATGCAGGTCGAACATCACCTGCACATTCTGAATGGCCGTCAAATAAGGCAACAGGTTGTGCGCCTGAAAGATGAAGCCGATCTTGCGGCGAAGATCAAGAAGGTCCTGCTGAGTTGCCCGATGCAGCGGATGTCCCAGGACGGTCAGTTCGCCTTCCTGCATCGTGCGAAGACCGGCTATCAGAGTCAGCAGCGTGGTCTTGCCCGAACCGGAAGGACCGGTCAAAAGAACAATCTCCCCAGGCTGAATCTGCAGCCCGACATCAAACAGAATCTGTTTGCGCAGTTCGCCCTGGCCAAAGGCAAAGTTGATAGCTTGCCCTGAAATGACCGGTTCGAGTAATGACATGGGCTTCAGACCTGTGCCGGTGGTTGGTTCAAGAGTCAGCATCCCGCTCCCCTTTCCATCAGAAGACATTGGCTGGATCTGCATTGCGGAGTTTGCGAATCGCCAGGACTCCGGAAAACGCGCACATCGCAATCGTCGCGATCGCCAGGCCAATCGTCCGTTCGGGAGTGATATTCAGAGGAAGAAGTGTGACCTTTCGAAGGACAGCATAAAGGATGGCGGCAAGAACGGAACCAGGCACAAAACCCATCATCGCCAGCAAAACGGATTGTCGCATGACAAGCCCGACCAGAAAACCGTCGGAAAACCCCATCGCCTTCATTGTGGCATACTGTGGCAGATGATTGGTCACGTCTGTGTACAGGATCTGATAGACCACAATGAAGCCAATGAAGAAGCCGACAACAGTTCCCGACGTGAACACGATCCCGATCGGCGTGGCTGATCGCCAGTAGAGCAGTTCCACTTCCTTGAATTCCTCGATAGTCAGGACTTTCACTTCCTTGCCCAGCATCGTCTGGAACTGCTTCTGAATCGCTCCAACGTTGACTCCAGGCTTCAACTTGACGACTCCGACATCTATCTCGCCGGGCTTCCGAGACGGAAACAGTCGCAGGAAGTTCGCATGACTCATAAAGATGCTGCCGTCCAGGCCAAAGGACGCTCCCAGGTTGACCAGCCCCACCAGCTTCATTCGTCGCCGTGCAAGCTCCGGTTCGACGGTTTCACCGCGATCCCACGCGCCCCCAACATCGCCGAATCGAGGTCGGCCGCCGCGGTCAAAGAGAAACACGTCCGTCTGACTGAGCATGTTGACGTTTTCCGCGAAGCCCGGAACATTCATGACCGGCTTGTCCGTGTCGACACCGTAGCAATGGACCGCGCGAGTTTCCCCGTTCCACGGGTTCTTCCATTCCAGCTGATGCATCTCCAGCGGCATGACGTCAACAACATCCGAGCTTCCTCGAAGCCGATACAGCAGGCGGCTGGAATATGGCATGCTGTGAAGCAGATGCTCATACTGGCTGTGAATCACCACCAGCTGCCCATCCAGGGATCCGTGAAAGACAACGGCACTGGCAAACAATGCTCGCATCAATCCAAGCTGCATCCACATCAATGTCACCGACACGGTCACTCCCGCAACCGCTGCAAACAGCTTGATGCGTTCATGCTTCAGCTGAAGCCATGACAATGGTATGCGCTGGCTCATCGAGGTGTTCCCTGTTCGTGATTCAGGGAGGCATCCGTGGTCAGGCTGGTTTGAGCCTGTTCCAGAGTATCATCGATTCGCACTTCGACTTTGGCCCATGACAGTCCGGCAACAACTTTGCTGTCTTCTTCATTCAACCGAATGCGAACTTCCACAACGCGAGCATCTGTATCGTCTACGGGGTCGTTCGACAGAACATCCTTGCGACCGATGATTTTGCCAATCTCAATGACTCGCCCGGACAGTTTCCTGTTCAGATTGCGAACCGTGACTTCAGCCGGCTGATTGAGATGCACGCGCAGAATGTCGGACTCGTGGACTTCCGCAACAACGTCCATGGTACTGGTATCTCCCAGATCCAGCAGTCCGTCATTGCCGACTCGCTCTCCCATGCGAACATGAATGCGAAGAATAGTTGCCGCCAGAGGACTTCGAATCAGCGATATCTCAAGATCCGCTTCTGCTCGCTGCAACGCGGCTTTCGACCTTGCGACTTCAGCCTGAGCCACTTCGACGTCGACCTGACGCACTTCTTTCAGAGCCGCAAGGGCGGCTTCATGGTGACGAAGCTCTCTTCGTTCCATTTCGACATCCGCGCGACGGATGTCGATATCGTCCTGAGTCACTGCGTTCTTCTTTGCCAGCTGTTCTGTTCGTTCCAGCTGCTTCCCCGCCAGTGCCAATCGTTCTCGAGTCCGTTCAACCATGGCTTCCTGTGCCGCAATGTCACCAGGCTTCGCGCCGGCCAGCACACGGGCGAGCGACTTTTCTGACAATGCCAGATTGGCCCTGGCGGTTTCGACATCCGCCAGTTCACGTTTGTTCGAATCGAGAACCGCCAGAACCTGCCCGGCTGAGACGTGATCGCCGACTTCGACCAGGAGCTTTTCGACGACAGCGGGTTCCATGGTGGAAGGAGCATTCACTTTCAGAACTTCGCTCTTCGGCTCGAGCCGTCCCAGCGCGCCGATGCCCGAAGGCACTGGCGGCAATTGAGGTACCGACTGAGCATCGGTGCCCGGCGGATTGCGATACATGAAAACCGCACCCCCGGCGATCACCACCAGTAACAGACCGACCACTGCCCGATTCATGGCACACCTCAAACCTAACAAGGGAATCAAATCCCCTGCCCAAACAGAGCCTTGCGGCTCTCAACCCACGTCGTTTCTCTCGCTGTTCGCCTGATTCTGCCATACCTGTATGACACAAAGTATGCCTCGCTATCAGGTCATCGTAGAAACTAAACCGTTCAGTTCAATTTGAATTCACAAAAAAATCTGGGCGAGTGAAATGATTGAGGTTTTTGGATTGATAATGAACG
>CAZIGZ010000067.1:25408-31702 GCA_964538835.1 uncultured Chitinophaga sp.
GTCATTCCATGACTGAGCCTTTGTGAGTTCTTGTTTTTGGCGAGTTCGGTGTAGAACAGTTCTCGCCGCTGCGCGGCTCGACGAGCGTTCGGTCATGGGATGACCGAGCTACGGTTTAATGCCCGGCCACTTCCTGGGGCGCGTCGGCACCTCGGATGGTGCGGAATTGAGGACTCAGAACAATCGCTTCAACGGCGACATTGAAGCGGTAGTCGTTCTCACGCAGCGCGACCAGCATCTGGTCAATCAAGGGCTCATCGGACAGTTGTGTTGATCGACCCAGAGCATAACCCAGGAGTCGGCGGCAGAATGTTCGCAGGAAGTCTTCTCTGCGTTTGTTCAGCAGGTAATCGCGCAGGCCTTCGACACCATTGACCGGCGTTCCATCGGGCAGCACCGTGGCGACATCGATGTCGTGTCCGTGCTTGTCCTGATCGCGACGGCGACCAATCGTATCGAATTTCTCAAGGGCAAATCCGAACGGGTCAATTCGCTGATGACACTTCGCGCAGGCCGGGTCGGAGCTGTGAGTTTCGATCAACTGGCGCTCCGTCACATCGGCCGGAGCTTCTTCCGGCAGCAGGGGAACTCCTTTCGGTGGCTTTGGCAGCTTGTCGCCCAGCAGAAACTCGGAGACCCAGTTGCCTCGAAGAATCGGGCTGGTTCGTGACGCGCCGGACTGTTTGGCTAGGGTTGATGCGAGCGTCAGGATTCCGCCGCGCGCATGGGTCTTCGCCCCTTCGATCCGCTGCCATTCATTGCCGGTCACGCCTGTGATCCCGTAGAAGGTGGCCAGTCGTTCGTTTACGAACACATAATCTGCATCCAGAAGGTTGAGCACCGACTGATCGTTCCGGAAGAGGTCCTCAAAGAAGCGAATCGTCTCTTCGTACATATCGGCTCGCAGTTCCCGGAACTCCGGATAGTGCTGTTCGCTCTTTTCGTCCATTTGGTCGAACTCACGAACGTGCAGCCACTGACATCCGAACTCAATGGCGAGTCGGCGGACTTTGGCATCGGTGAGCATCCGGCGCATTTCGCTTCGGAGACGTGCAGGGTCTTTCAGCTCACCGTTCTCCGCGGCGGACCGCAGCTGCTGATCAGGCATGGACGACCATAGGAAATAGCTCAAGCGCGTGGCCAGTTCGAGATCAGAAACGGGACCAGGCTTCGTTCCGGGAGTCGGCTGTTCCGTTCGATACAAGAAGTCTGGTGTCACAAGAACGCGTGCAATCAGCATTCGAATCGCACTCTCGTGATCCAGTTCCTCCTTGCGAAGGCGTTCGTAGAGTTCTCGAAGTTCCCGCTGTTCGTCAGCCGTCAGTGGACGCCGCCAGGCGCGATCGGCGAACTTCAGAACCGCATCCAGATGGACTGGTTCGCAGTCCTTCATCTTCTGTCGAAAGTCTTCCGCATTCTTCATGATTCCATCGCGCATGGGAGTAAACGCGCTGGGATCGGCATCCTGTGTGGCGAACTGCCAGAGCTGTTCATAGGCATCGACCAGAGCGAGTGCTGATCGGCTGACGTAATGCATGTCGTCCCAAAGCTGGTCGAGTTCGGCGACTTCCGTTTCGGTCAGCATCAACCGTTTGAGATGATCATCTTCGCGGTAGTAGAGTGTCAGTGTGACCACTTCGTCGACCGGGACGATCTTGGTGTAGCACAAAGCGATCGGGAAGAGTTCCCGAAAATCTTGGAAGTGGGTCAGGATTCGCGTTCGAGCATTGCTGGATTCCGCGACGAGAATCGGGGAGTCATACATCAGGGGACGTTCACCATCGGACCACGTTGCCTTGCCACTTGCTGGCCGTGAACCACCGGCGGCCGGTGCGGTTGCGCTGGCTGGCTTTTCCGCCAGGACCTGCAGCTGGATTGATCCTTCGGCACCGGAAGGCTGATGAAGGCTTCCTGTTGCGACGAATTCACTTCCCGCAACGAGATCTGCCGGGATGATCACTTCCAGAATCTCTGGCGCTTGGCGACAGAGATCACCAGGATTCAAAGCCGAGCCGTCCGGATGCTTGCCAAACAAAGCAGGGTCCAGGCCACACGAAAGTGACCCAGCGTTGCCTGAAGCAAATCCCTCGGTCAATACCTTCCGACGCAGCGGCGAAAGGAGAGGACCATTGAGAGATGTCAGCTGACGATACAGCACGGCATCGGGAGCATCCGCGGGCAGGTTTCCGGGGCCGTCCTTCAGAAGCGTCTGGAGCTTCGTCACCAAAGTCTGGCGTTCTTCCGCGGTCGCAGCGGATTGCCATTCGGCCAGGAGGGAACCTGGAGGAATCACGGTGTCAGCTCCACTGTCTTTGTCAGGTTCGCCGTAGAAATGCCAGACACCCTGATTGCCATGGCGGTCATTGTGGGGATTTCCTGCGAGCAAATCTGCTGAAACATCCTGAGCGAGGTCCCATTCCTGTTCATGGCCGGAGATCGACAAAGAAATGGCAGTCAGGTCGCAACCGTGGTTGCCGTCGCGAGGACCGATGACCAGAGAAAGAAGATCGCCCCGACGAATCCGGACGGCGTCCAGTGGGCCGATCACATGCTCTTCTGGTCCGCCGGCTACTCCGGAGGCAAGTCGCTGACGTGTTCTGCCACGTCGAAGTTCCAGCACCCATGCGACTCCGTTGCCGCAGGCCATGTGAGCACGCTGAACTTTGCCATGAATCTTCACAGGACCATCGATCGGGCTCCTCCAGCCCACCGCGACACGAATCTGCGGAGCCGGATGGACCGCCACGCTGTGAGGTTTCAAGTCGCCGGGGACTCGCACAAACTCATCCGATGAATTCGCAAGGACACTCAGCGCGTCAGCCCCAACCCAGCCTTTGACGAAGTCATAACTTTCCGCCCGTTCCATTTTGGTTGTCATGTGGCCGGTGACCTGAGCATCTCCCGCACCGACGCCAAGGTAATCAAACCACGCTGACAGAACGGCTTCTTCAACCTGAAACTTTTCGGCGAGTGTTTTGTTGTCCGGAACTGCGGGAGCCTCAGCAAGTTCTGCTTTGGGGGCCTGAGGATCAGTGTCCGGCTTTGCTTCACCCTCCGGTTTTTGAGCAGCCGCATCGTCTGGTTTCGGGGCCTGTGCCTGACGACTGGCGGCTTCATCGGCCGCAGCAAGTTCGGCAGCAGCGGAAAGGCTGGCTGTTGCTGAGGCCAGCGCTTTTTCTCTGTATTCCTGCAGCGCACCCGCCGCGGCTCGCACGTCTTTCAGCATCAGATCCGGCTGGCCGGGAGAAACAAACCGAGCATTCTCCCAGAGTGCAAAGTCATGTTCGTTGCCATCACCGACATCCGACGTCACAAGATACAGATGCACATCAGAGCCATCAGCGGGTGCCATGATGGCTCGACGAATCTCCTGGCGAGTTGCCAAAGGATCCACGGAAACCTGCCAGGCCTTTGGCCCATCGCGTTTGCCGATGTGACCCACAGTGGTGAAACGCCACAAAGCCTGCTGCCACTGCCCAATCATGCCGGCCAGTCGATGGACGTCCGCATCTGTGGCCGATTTCCATTCCTGACGAATCGGGTCCAGCAGCAACGATGGTTCGGGATCGTTGAGAGCCTTCCAGAGCAGCGTCAGGTATTTTTCGCTCACCCCATGTCGTTGTGCCGCATCGGCGAGAGTGGTCGTTCCGCTGGTCAGACCATTGCGTTCGACAATACTCGCCGCGAGGTATCTTTCTATCGGCAGACGTCCGCCACCATTCGTTTCGAACTGGATTCCCTGAAGGTTGACCGCCGTGGCGCCACCACTGTCTGAATAGCGAGCATAGAACTTTCGAATCGCCGCTAGTTTCTCGTCAGTCCAGTCGCGAGTCGTCGTGTTGGGCGAAAACTCAATGCCATGAGGGAGTATCATTGCGTGAGCCGCAACGCCTCGTGCCGCATCCAGGTATTTCTGGATCAAGGCCGGAGACATCACCAGAGCATTGCCGACGTTCGTAAAGCCCTCCCCTGCCGCGCTGTCCACCGGGAACTCCCCTGCCACGTTGATCGGAACGCCGGTCAGGTCTTCAATCGTCCAGGTAAACTCCGCATTGTTCAGTCGACGCAGGACCACCGGTCCCGGATCGCCGGCATTGGCTTTTGCGTCGGCATCCAGAACCGCCCGGATCCAGTTTCGCAGCGCCTTGTGTTCGGCCGGAGAAGGACGATGGTCCGCATCTTTGGGCGGCATTTCCCCGTCGTCCATCATTTCAATCGCACGCTGCCACGGAACAACATCCGTTCGCATGTCGGCCACTGACTGAAATCGCTGCAAATCGAGGTCGCCCTGCTTCTCTACCGTCGAATGACAGCCAAGGCAGTACTTCTGAAGCTGAGTCCGGAAGGTTGCTTCATAGGCACTTTGCAGAGGAGCAAAGTCATCCTGAGCGCAGAGTTCCGTCATTGGAATGAATGCGCAGAGTGACAGCAGTGCAACACTGCAGACGAAAGTTCGATGGTTCATGAGCTGCTCCGGTGGGAAAGCTGGCGGCTCGGCGGGAGGCTTCGACGTGTTCCGTCGGCTTTCGTGAGCGTAACGGGGCTGTCCGACCCTGGCAACCGATGTCGCAAAACCGTAATTGAAGTCCTGGAGATCCGGAAAAGCGGACATTGTGAAAAAAGCGGTTATCACGCACTTTTTGAGGCTCTGCATGGCCATCGTGCGTCGGATTCGGGCGGCTCCGTGTGGTTCAATCCGTTCAAGCGGAGGGCTGATCGCTTTCTCTCACTGACGCCAGAGACGGCGGCTCGTCTATCGTTTTTTTCGAGGAAACGTATCGGCATTTCCGTTGGCGTGGTGACGAGTTTCCTTAAGGCAGGGGCTAGCTTTCAAGCATCGTCAAGGCTTGAACCTTCTCCATGCATTTTTCGGACGTTCCACATGCCGTACACCGTGTCAACCTCGCCGACAAGCGGCATCACAGCCAGTGATTCGGCCGTGCGACTCCGAAACACATGGGCTGCGGTGATCAGCATCATGGCCAATGCCGCAATACTGGTTGTTCAGCAGTGTTGCTTTCGAATGATGTCGCCGCTGATCGGCTCGTCGATCGAAACGTGGTCCTGGATTATTGCCGCGTTTCTCTGCGGTATCGCGGGCGGAAACTGGCTCGCCTCTGTATTGTCCTCGCGCATCCATTACCGCTGGCTGTTGCCGGCATCACTGGCATCGTCCGCAGTCAGCGTGCTGCTGATGCCGCAGGTGATTGTGTGGCTTGGTGAATCTCTGTGGTTTCAGGACCTTCCGCTGTTCTTTCAGATTGCCGCGGCCTCTGGTTTCGTGTGCCTGCTTCCAGGGATGTTACTGAGCCTTGTGACGGTACCGACCATCGAGTCGGTTGCTCACACATCGGCGCCTGGCACGGTTGCTGGTCGGATTTTTGCGTGGGGAACGGTGGGTAGTCTGGTTGGCAACTATGTCGCTGGCTTCTGGCTGCTGGGACAGTTCGGGACGCACGCGATTGTCTTTGGAACAGCAGCGACACTGGCGACACTGTCTGTGATGTGTCCGATCATGGAAACCGTGTCCCGATGGCTGAACGGTGGTCCTGCCGAACAACTGCACAACAAGTCTGTGCAAGCCCGATCTTCCGCAACGGTCACGGAATTGAATGGTGAACCACTGTCGAATCGACGATGGGCTCTGGCAGTTTTGACTGTCGCGGGCTGCAGTTTTGTAACTGGTGCTCTGGAAGGTGCCGCATTCCGCGTCCTCGCGCCTCTTGTCGGTGTTTCATTGATCCTGACGGCGGGTGTTGTCGGCGTCGTACTGACTGGCATGGCGCTTGGCAATCGATTCGGAGGGCGATTGGCTTCATCAAATGATCCGCATCGGCTTCGAAAAACGCTGATTGCCTCTGGTGCATCGGCCCTGATGATCGGCCCGTTGTGGAAGATGCTGCTGTCCGTCAACTTGTTTGCTTCGCTGCCGCTGATGCTGCAGACGGTAGGCTGGTCGTTCGCCCTGTTCTTTCTTCCGTCCTTTCTTCTTGGCACGATTTCTCCTCAGGTCATCCAGACATTCACTCGTCGGTCACAAAATGTCGGTGATATTGCCGGACGACTGTGTGCCTGGTCAACGCTTGGCTGTATCGCAGGTATTCTTGCCACCGCATGGATTGCGATTGAGCAGTTTGGAGCGATTCGTACGTGTATCATTGTCGGTGTGCTGCCGATCGTGCTTTCAATGTTCGCTGGAAAACTGGACGATGCGCCGGTTGTGGAAACTGACAGCGTGCAGGCTCTTGCACGCCAGAACAACTTTTTTCCAAGGGCACTGCTGGTGACAGCCGC
>CAZIGZ010000068.1:0-2692 GCA_964538835.1 uncultured Chitinophaga sp.
GACGGAAGAATCGATTGCCCGGGTTGTGACAGCATCGCCATCCTCCGATCATCGGCCTGTTGCCATTTCAATAGTAAAAACACAGTGTTTTCCTCCCGCCAGCGGCGCCGGCCTGTTGCTCGTTTAAGGCCTGAAAGCCCGCGCTTTGGCACGAAATCAGCAATTCCTGCCTGTGTCACCGGACAGTTCCGATGCCGTTCCAGTGCATCATTGACACGGATGCAATGGAAGCAGGACCTGTGCACGGTCTGGGAACGGTGGGCGATGGAACGAGGGTTTGCGGTTGTGGAAACGCTGTGGCGACTGTCCTGTTGGCTGTCTCCGTGCCCGGCAAAGCATTAAAGTTGCTGCGTTCGGTCTGGATGTCCAGAATCGTCTGGTCGCGAGATCCGTCTCGTGGTCACAGGGATGTTCACAGGCTAGTCTGTCCTTGATCGCCGACCCGTGGCAGCACCAAATGATCTTGCTCACCACAGAATCATTGTAGTTCGGAAGTCTTTTCATGATCGTCAAGCTTGGACTCTGCAGGATGGAGTTCATCCAGGGAGACATTACTCAGCAGCACGTTGATGCCCTCGTCAACGCGGCGAACAGCCAGCTTGCGGGAGGTTCCGGAGTCGACAACGCGATCCATACCGCGGGTGGCCCGGTCATCATGCAGGAGACTCAGCAGAAGTATCCGGAAGGATGTGCCACTGGCAAAGCGGTTGTCACCAGTGCTGGAAACCTGCCGGCAAAGTATGTCTTCCACACGGTTGGACCGATCTGGAAAGGCGGGCGACAGGGCGAGCCGGAACTTTTGGCATCTGCATGTCGCTCCTGTCTTCAGCTTGCCATTCAGTATCAGTGCGAGAGTATCGCGTTTCCCGCGATCAGCACTGGCGCGTATGGATATCCGCTCGATCTTGCGGCCAACAATCTTGTCAAGACGACGATGGACTTTGTCCGTTGGCATCAGAAACCACCCATCGTTCGATTTGTGTTGTTTGATGCTGGTTCCTTCGGAGCCTTCGCGCGAGCTGTCGAGGAGGTTGTTCCGTAATGTTCCGCCAGCCACCAGTTTCGTTTGTTGGACAGTCCCGGGAAAGACACCGCCCGGCTCGTTGGCATGAAATCGTGGCAGGTTGTTTATGACATCGTCACCACTTCCACATGGGCTCCGGATCTCGAGTCCGAGCCCCGATAGTTTACCGGAGACTACGTTGCCCGGCCCGACTCCATCCGCAGTCGCGCCGGTGATTCGCGAGTTTGTGGCGTCAGATGGATATCGAGTCCGCTTTCGTCATTATCCGTCCATTCAGCGTCGCGGAATTGTGCTGGGACTCCACGGAATCCAAAGTCATTCCGGCTGGTACAAATACTCTTCGCGCAGAATCGCTGAAGCTGGTTTTGATGTCTACTTCGCGGATCGGAGAGGATCCGGATTGAATGGACGTCAGCGAGGACATGCGGTTCATGGCATGCGGCTCGTGAATGATGTTCGTGAACTTCGCCAGATTGCCCTTGGTGATCATAATGCATCTTCTGCGGTGACTCTGCCGGTCTGTCTGATGGGCATCAGCTGGGGCGGGAAAACGGCCGCAGCGGCTGCCGCATTGTTTCCCGCAGAGTTTCAGTCACTGGCACTCCTTTACCCGGGGCTGTTTCCAAAACTTGCCCCGACGTGGTCACAGAAGCTTCGTCTTCGACTCGCACGGCGAATGGAAGTTGTTCGAGAACATATTCCAGTTCCTCTGAACGACCCCTCGCTTTTCACTCAGGTTGACGAATGGCAGCGGTTTATTGCGGAAGACCCACTGACACTTCACACTGTCACAAGTAGTTTTCTGAACGCAGGGGGAGACCTGGATGAGATTGTCCGGAGCCACGCGGCACACGTTCGGCAGCCGCTGCTGCTGATGCTGGCAGAAAATGATGCGATTATCGACAATGCGTCCACCAGGTTGTTTCTGCAGTCCATTCCCAATCACAGCCTGACCGTTCGAACCTGGCCAGGGGCTTGTCATACGCTGGAGTTCGAACCGGACCGCGTCCGAATTTTCGACGAGCTGACTCATTGGCTCAGCCTGGTCCATCAGTAACACTCGTCGCAATCCTCTGCGGGAAGTACCCTGCCCCGAAGCCCTGCTGCCGAAGCTCCGTTGTTCCGACTTGCGAATTCTGCATGACTCCAGCGATGAAGAGCCAGACTCAGGACTTAAACAGCTCAGGGCGTACAGGAATTCGACGAACCTTCTGAGATGTCGAATTGCGGCAAACTCGCTACAAATTGTCGGAACGAAAGACAAAAAAGAACGACAACTGCCTTTCGAGCGACGGTGAGCCCCCAGCCACCAATTGAGTCTTACGCTGTCTCTGACGGGCACCGTGCGTGTTTGTTGGAGGAAAGTTCACAACGTGAGCGGCGACTCGGTAGCGGGCCGGCAGGCTCCTTTGGGTCAAGGCTTTCAGCCAGTGTCAGGGACAATTCATGGTTCAGATCACGAGAGATACGGTTCCCGCCATTCTGGTGTCAGATCTGTCGCATTCGTTTCGAGGTCACCAGGCGCTGAACCATGTTTCGTTTGCCGTGATGCCGCAGACGATTCATGGTTTCGTCGGCCCGAACGGTGCCGGGAAGACAACGACACTGAAGGTCATCTGCACCCTGCTGCGACCCACTTACGGCGAAGTGCAGGTCTTCGGGCACAAC
>CAZIGZ010000068.1:2702-15847 GCA_964538835.1 uncultured Chitinophaga sp.
GGTCCGGAAAAAAATCGGCTTCATGCCGGACCATTTCAGCATGTATCGCCAGATGACGGTCTACGAATACCTGGACTTCTTCGGTGCGGCGTATGGGCTGAATCTTGAGCAGCGTGATCGAGTTATCAATGATGTGCTGACTCTGACCGATATGGATGGACGTAAGGATGACCTGATCAGCGGATTGTCACGCGGGATGCAGCAGAGAGTCAGCCTGGCTCGTGTTCTTGTGCATGACCCGGAGCTACTGCTTCTGGACGAACCTGCCAGCGGCCTGGATCCTCGGGCCCGTATCGAACTGATGGAGATTCTTCGTGAACTTCGAAGGATGGGAAAGACCATTTTCATCAGTTCGCACATTCTGAGTGAGCTCTCGGAGCTTTGTGACAGCGTCACGATTATCGATCGCGGACAGGTCAAGTTCAGCGGTCCGATCGATGTTCTGCTTGAGGCACCGGAGGAGCGTCCGGCCTGGAACCTGCGGCTTTCAACGTCGATGTCAGAAATTATTCCAAAGCTGGAAGTCCTGGATGGCGTGGAGTCAGTGTCGGAGCCTGAGTTTTCCACGGGGCGAGACTTTATCATTCAGCTGAAGGATGGTGTGACGGGCAATGATTTCCTTCGTTCACTGTTGGTGCTGGATCTTCCGATTCAGGGATTCAGCCAGCAGCGACGGCATTTGAATCAGGCATTCATGGACCTGACGACTCGCGGAGTACGAACGTGATTTCGGGGGCGACCACACTTTTCAGCTGGACATTGCGGATGGATTCCAAGTCCAT
Source organism: uncultured Chitinophaga sp. (assembly GCA_964538835.1). Lineage (GTDB taxonomy): Bacteria > Planctomycetota > Planctomycetia > Planctomycetales > Planctomycetaceae > SXXK01. The sequence continues at coordinate 3,485 of CAZIGZ010000068.1, forward strand.
CCTGCCACACATTATTCGCGCGTGTTTTGCTTTGTTCATTCTGATTGCGATCGGAACGACCTTTGGCAACATGTTTGGCGTCAACCGGGCGGGGCTCGAGTTCTTCCGGGCCATTTGTTTCCTGAACTTTCTGCTGATCACGGTTTCCGGTGTCAGCTACTTCGTCAGCGCATTGACGGAAGAAAAGGATTCAGGCACGTTTGCGCTTTTGCAGCTGGCCGGGATGACACCGCTGGCGATCACTCTTGGCAAGTCCACATCGCGGCTTGTCACCTCGTTGATGCTGCTGGTCATTCAACTGCCGTTTACGCTGCTCTCCATCACGCTGGGCGGAATTCTGTGGCAGCAGGTGATTGCTGCCTATCTCGCTCTCGCGGCCTGGATGATTCTGGTGGCCAATCTCGCACTGTTTTGCAGTGCTCGCTGCAATACCTCCGGGCGCGCCGCGGCACTTTGCGGAACCATACTGCTGGTCTTCTTTGCATTGCCGAACCTGACGGCGGAGTTTCTGATAGCCGTGCCCCCCGGGACTTTGAATCCGACTTTGGCGAAAGTGCTGCAGGAGATTCCAGGGCTGTTTACCACGATCTCGGTTGGCGAAAGACTGATAGAGATCCTTCAGCCAGGTCAGGACTACTCGCTGGTGGGGACTCAGTTCTGGGCCAGTTGTGGGCTTGGCGGCCTTCTTTTTGTCATCAGCACTGTAATGCTGAACTACTGGACTCGTCCCTCAGAAACGGGTGGAACCGAGCCAACCGGAGTGCTTCGTCGCTGGTCGCTGGAGCGTGCATGGCCGTTGCCGATCGCATGGAAGGAATTTCACTTCTACACCGGCGGGCGTACCTTTTTCATCACCAAACTCGTGGCCGGCGCTATACTGCTGGCGGGTTTTTATGTTCTTCAGGAAGAGCAGATCAAGAAGTGGCAGTGGACCCTTTCCGGAGATCTGGCCTGGACTGCGTTCCTGACGTTTCTGGCAGTCCTTTCCGTGGAACTCGTGTTGTACTCTTCGGGTTGCCTGTTTCATGAGGTGCGTCAGGCAACTCAGTCGACACTCGCCATGGCTCCTTACACGCCCGTCAGAATTCTCCTGGAAAAAGCAGGAGGGTGCCTGATCGCGGTGGTTCCGACCCTGATCCTGCTTGGAGTCACCGCACTTGTCGGATACAGGGACGTCATGCGCAACCTGGAATTGATGACATCGGACCATACGGAACCATCTGATCTGATCATCACGTGGGTTCTGCTGATGGCTCTCAGTTGTCATATCGCGGCACTGTTGTCGCTGTACACTCGCTGGGCCGCCTTGCCGTTGACGGTCCTCTTTACGTTTACCGGATTCTTCTGCCTCGCAGCGCCAGTGATGGTGATCGGTCCTTTGACACGGGCCATCGCACGGTCTCAGCATATTCCCGTCCTGCCCTCCTTCAGCTGGCTCGTCACCGCATTCTGGGTGTGGCTGCTTGTCCTGCTGCCGCTTCAAGTCTGGATTCGAGATCGATGGATTGCGGTATCCCGACAATAGCCGGTCCACTGAGACTTTCGCTGGGCTTTGCCGCCATTGCGTTGCTCTGCGCGGGTTGCCAGCCGACGGCAACCGAGGATGCCGGGGCCAGTCGTGGAACGAAGCATTCCGCGTCACCGAATGTCGGTGACTCAACCGAAGCAACGCGGGCGCTGCTGAAAGACGCTGACAGCGCTGTCGACAGTGGTTCTGTTCGAGCAACAGTGATTGCTTTGTCGCTGGCAGAACCCTCGACCTTTCCTGAGTTTGTCCCTCGAAACGGGGAAGAGCATCAGCTGGCCACGATTCTTGAGTCGCTCGGGAGCGGAGTCGGCGCGGTCGACTACGATCATGATGGATGGCCGGATGCGATGATCTGCGGAGGTGGGTCGTTCGATGGTCGAATGACGGTGAGTCGACCGTCGGCCTTGTTTCGAAATGCCCGTGGAGAGAGATTCGTCGACTGCACCTCAATGTCCGGATTCCCGGGCATGCAGCGTTATCACCATGCAGTGGCGGTGAATGATTTCGACAACGATGGTTTCGAAGACCTGGTGGTTGCCGGATATCAGGGTCTGCAGTTGCTTCGAAATCTTGGTGATGGCACGTATGAAGACGCAACCGAAGGATCGGGACTGTCAGCACCGGTCTGGTGTGTGTCCTGTGCCTGGGGAGACTTCAATCGTGATTCCTTCCCTGACCTCTTTGTCTGTGGCTATGTCGACTGGTCCTTTGACAACGATCCACCGTGTTATGCGGCTGATGGAAAGACGCGGGATAACTGTTCGCCAAAGCTGTTCAATGCGGTCAGCGACTACCTGTTCCTTGGCGCAGGCGACGGGACGTGGACGGATCGGACCGCGGAATTCCACGTCCGGACCGATGGCAAAGCACTTGGGGCGGTTGCAGCGGATCTGGACGGAGATCAATGGCTTGATTTGTATGTTGGCAATGATGTGATGATGAACTTCCTCTATCGAAACGTCGAAGGGACCGAGTTCGAGGATCGATCGATTTCCAGCGGGGCAGGCGTCAGCAGTCGAGGCTCACCGGATGCCAGCATGGGCGTTGAGGTCGCGGATTACGATGGCGACGGTCGGTTCGATCTTTGGGCTGCCAACTTCGAAATGGAAAGCTTCGCGCTCTACCGGAATCAGGGGAATCTGCTGTTCCGCCATGTCAGCGAAGCCACGGGAGTTTCCGCGATCGGAGAAAGCTATGTCGGGTGGGGATCCGCTTTCGTCGATCTCGATCTGGATGGCGACGAGGATGTCGTTGTCTGCAATGGCAACGTTGTGAAGTTCCCCCAGCATTCGCCTGCGTTGCAGCGAATGGTCGTGCTGGAGAACATGGAGAGGACTCATTTTGAGGAAGTCACAGAGCAAGCCGGTCAATCGCTGATGGTTCCCACGAACGGGCGAGGCCTTGCGATCACGGACTGGAATCGCGACGGACGGCCTGACTTGCTGACGTCCCCCTCGGAGTTTCCCGCACAGTTGCTGACGAATCAATCGAAGTCTGAAGGCTCCGGACTTTTCATACAGCTTGTTGGAACCACGAACGCTCGCCTGCCCGTTGGCACTGTGATTGAGCTTCGTGGCGAAGAAACATCACAATGGAGGCAACTCAAGGGGGGAGGCAGCTATGCGTCGGCGCACCTTTGTGAGCCGCTGTTTGCACTCAATCCCGCCAAAGGTCAGGTCAAGCTGCACGTGACGTGGCCTGATGGGCGCACCGTTGAGTATTCCGGGGAGAAGCTGGCGGGACGAATCATTCTTCGAGAGGACCAGGCTGAGATCTATCACTGGCCGCAATGATCGTTGACCGTCTGGCCCGTTCAGGCCGCGGCAGCTACTGACTCATTGCTCGAATGGCCTGCATAAAGACGAGAGCCGTTGCCAGGACTCCCGTGAAGAACGACAGAAAGAAGCCAATGACAGCCGGAAGGCGCGGTGATTTGCGAAGACCGTAAAACAGACTGACAAAGAGGGCCAGTCCAGTCAGGACCAGGCTTCCTGCCAGGATAATCACGATCAGCCAGGCCAGTGGAGAATCAGAATCCAGTTTCTTTGCCGCCTCCTCCGACTGACTCAACACGACCACGATGGTGATCCAGAGTGCGTGACCTGCCAGCTGCAGAAGTCCGAGCCCCAGTCCCACGACGCCAGCTTTGTTCTGCATGGCCAGTTCGCGGAGGCTTGGATCATTCGGAGAATCGCTGACCACGTCGGACGCAAAACGCTCTGTCCATGAACGCTTTGCAGGGCTCACCGCCTTCTTCTTTTCCTTCCGGCGGCCCAATGTCAGCTTCCCTTAATTTCGAAAATCGCTTCGACTTCGACAGCAGCACCAGTGGGCAGTGCGGCAAAACCCAGTGCGCTGCGAGCATGATACCCATCGGTTGTCTTGCCGAAGATCTCATGCAGCAAATCGCTGCAGCCATTGATCACAAGATGCTGGTCCGTGAAATCACCAGCCGAATAAACACAACCCAGCACCTTCAGGACTCTCAGTCCATTCAGCGTACCGTGAGTGTTATAGACGGATCGCAGGACCTTGCGAGCGCAATCTTTGGCCGCTTCGTAGCCCTGAGCTACGGTGAGATCTTTACCAAGCACGCCCTTCAGATCACTGACGTGGCCTGAAGTGATCAGCTGGTTTCCTGACCGAACACAGAGGTTCAGATAGCCTGGCGTCAGCGGCTCGAAGGACACGCCAAGTTCTCTGGCTTTTTCGTCGGGTTGCATAGTTGCGTTTGATCCTGTTTCGTGGGAAAACCTGCGGAACGGACACCTGATTCGCGGAAACGGCGGTCAGTGTTCCCGTTGGAATCCGGCTTCGGGGCAGTTTTTTAGAGTGCTCGGGTGCCGTCGGCAAGTAAGTGACAGGAACAGCAGATGTCAGGAATCATCGAAGAACGACTGGAACGCATGGAATCCGCCATCGCGCACCTCCAGCACGACATTGACGCTCTCAATGAGTCACTCCTGCGATATTTGAAGCGAATGCAGGAGTGGGATGCTCGGTTTCAGAAGATCGAGCATGAGCTTTCCGCACTCGGCGAACCGCCGGAACGTCGCGATGCCGCTGCGGAACGCCCGCCTCATTATTGAGGATGAAGGAAGGGCCTTGCGAAGTTGCCGCATGAACGATTGCCGTCGCCTATCCTTCCGCAACGTTCCTGAAACCTGCCCCGGATAGATTGGGCGGGAACGCGTTTGAAACTGGTCCCACATTTCCTGATTGATTTTCATGACTGTCAAAACTGACCCTGGCATTCGACTTCAGGACCCGGCTGCAACTGCTCAGTCCCCGATGGCGGCGTATGAATCCCGGCTGCAGGAAGTTCGCGCTGCCATGGTGGAGCTGGTTCACCGCGACAACCGATTTGTTCGATTTCGAACAGGCATTTTTGTTGCTGCGGTTGGTCTCGGAATTCTGTGTATCGGTGAACGAGATTTGGTTTCCTGGTGGTGGATGCTGGTTCCCGTTGCGACGTTCATCGGACTGTTGCCATTTCACCAGCGCTGCCTGGGAAAACTGGCAAGAGCAAAAGCACTCGAGGCGTTTCATGACAGTCGCATTGCCAGACTGCATCGGATCTTTGGAACAGATGTAGCCGACGGGAAAGAGTTCCTGACGGAAACTCATCCGTGGGCGCAGGATCTGGATGTTTTTGGTCCCGGTTCGCTTTTTCAGATGCTGAATGAATGTCGGACTCAGCCAGGTCGGCAGCACCTGGCCGGATGGATGACAACGGTACCGGATGCAGAAACGATTCGCGTTCGCCAGGCCAGGACCCAGGGGCTTCGTAACTGCTTGCCGTTGCGAGAATCACTGGCCTGTATTCCAAGTACGGCTGACTGGGGCCGGGCGGAGAACCTGCTGCGAACATGGGTGAGAGAGAAGTCGCAGCCGATCCGCTGGAGTGTTCTGAGCTGGTCTGTTGCCATCGGGGTGCTGGCTGTGCCGGTGCTTATTCTGGTGGCCCTGGAGGTTCTGGCCCTTCGCTGGCTGGTGCTGCTGATTCTCTTTCAGACTCCCGCGGTCATCCTGACTCGTCGCCAGATTCTGCAAACCGGGCGTGAAATGGACGATGTGGATGCGGCATTGCAGCAGTTCAGTCAGGTCATCGAAGTCTTTGAGCAGCACATGGCAGACGAGCCGGCAATCCGCGATCTTCAGAACCGGCTGCATACTGAAACGGAAACGGCCTCTCGGGCGATCCGTCGACTGAGCCGTCTGACCCAGTGGCTGAATAACTCGATGAGGAATCAGTTTTTCGTACCGATTGCGTGGGCCTGTGGACTGCTTGTACTGCTGACTCATCTGCTCGAATGCTGGCGTCGACAATATGGCGTGGACGTGGAGGACTGGCTGGACACCGTGGCGTGTCTGGAAGCCACACTGTCCGTCGCCGGATACTCATTCGACCATCCGGCCGACATCTACCCGGAGATACTAAACGACCACACGGAACTGACGGCGACTCAACTGGGCCATCCGCTGCTGAAGGAAACCGTTTGTGTCAGGAACGACATTCAGCTCACATCAGAGAAGCCATTGATGCTGATCAGCGGTTCCAACATGTCCGGCAAAAGTACGTTTCTTCGAAGCATTGGTGCCAGTCTTGTTCTGACATACTGTGGTTCTGTCGTGCGAGCGACACAGTTTCGTACTTATCCATTTCAACTCGGGACTGCGATGCGAGTCAGCGATTCCCTTCAGGAGGGGCGTTCGCTGTTTTTCAGCGTCGTTCAGCGTTTGAAGGCCGTTGTTGACCTGACTCTCGGAAGCCGGTCGGTGCTCTTTCTTCTGGACGAAATTCTCCACGGAACAAACTCCCACGACAGACGTCGCGGGGCCGAAGCCGTCATTCGGTCACTCGTCGACCGCAAAGCACTCGGCATTGTCACCACGCATGATCTGGCCCTGACGCGCATTGCGGATACGATGAACGGACTGGCCGTCAACAAACACTTCGAAGATACGATTCTGAACGGCACGATGACGTTCGATTACACTCTTCGCGACGGCGTTGTTGAACGCAGTAACGCAATTGAATTGATGCGGATGCTGGGGCTGGATGTCTGATGGAAGCAGTGTGAACCAAGCTGGCACGAATCAATAGTCGGACAGCGGTCCTGGCAGTTAAAGCAGCAATCATGGAACAAACACCACACGCTCTGCCGCCGATAACCGCATTCGATCGGTTTGTGTTGTTCCTTGGGGAAGGTTTCGGACTGGGTCGCATGCCCTTCGCCCCCGGGACTTTTGGAAGCCTCTGGGGCCTTGTCATCGGCTGGTGCTTCTGGGTGAGCAGCGCCGGCCTCTGGATTCGGCTTGCTGCCTTTCTGGTGATGTTCGTTCCCGGCATCTTCCTCTGTCATCGCAGCGCGATGCTGCGAGGGAAAAAAGACCCGGGCAGTGTGGTTTGGGATGAAATGACCGCTTTCCCGCTGGTTTATCTCCTGGTCCCCCTGAACTGGTGGTGGCTGTTGGCAGGATTCGTGGCTTTCAGATTCTTTGATATCGCGAAACCCTGGCCCGTTCGTCGTTTTGAACGGCTTCCCGGTGGTATTGGGATCATGGCAGATGATCAGATCGCCGGGATCTATGCAGCGATCGTTCTTTACGTTTTGCACATCACTTGTTTTGCCACCTAGAACGGCATCAATGGCTGCGATCGCAAGTTGAGCTGGTTGCGGCAGGTCAGATCATCTCTGGTGCCGAGGGTTCGTTGAGGTCCGGAATCTCGATTTCTGGCCCGGCATCAGGCTGCTGGACCTGTATCGGAGTCGGCATCAGACCAATAACGAGGAAACCGAGCGTCAGCCATCCAAGTATGTGGCGAGTCAGTCCAAGTGGCTCTGCGTCGTTTTCTGTGGGAGGATGCTTCAGGCCGGTCATCAGTAAGAGCAGGACCAGAGCCGCAAAGGTGTAATTTTGCTGGAACACCATGCTGGCCACGGCGAGACCAGCGATCAGGTACGCCACAAAATGGGCTTTTCTTCCAATCAACGCGTAGAGAATGTGGCCACCGTCCAGCTGTCCCATAGGCAACAGATTCATGGACGTTACGAGGACGCCAAACCAGCCTGCCAGGTAGACGGGATTGATGAACGTCTCCGGCAAGCCCTCGCTGCCGTGAATCATGTACACCATCCACTTGATCAGCAAAGGTCTCGCAAAGAGTGGAACGCTGGGATGGGCTGGATCAGTCGGCAGCTTCAGGCCGTAGTAGAGCACGGGAATGATCACGAGCAATCCGGCAAGCGGCCCCCAAACGGCAATGTCAAACAGCTGGCGGCGAGTGGCCCTGCCCTGTTGCTGAAAAATGACGGCTCCCATGGTGCCAGGGACAGAAAGAGGCATCGGAATGAAGTAGGGAAACGATGCCGGAATTCTGTGCCTGATCGAAAGCAGAAAATGCCCCATCTCGTGAAACAACAGTATAGTCATGAGCGGTGCGGAGTACATGAATCCGCGCCAACTGGCTTCTGCCAGCCAGTCTTCAAGGCTGGCTCCGCCCAGCGACAGGCGGACAAACCACTGGTATCGAGGCAGCAACATCGTCAGCAGGTATTCCAGCGGAACGAAACTGGCTCCAACCACGAAAGTGCTGAGACATGTCAGGAGGAACAGAGTAATGGAAGTTCGCAACTGCCGACGCTTGTACAGTCGGTAAATTCTCTGTTCACGATCGGCCTGTCGCCTCGCAAGTTGCTCGGACATCGCAGCGTCATCGGTCACGACACCATGACCCGGGGCAGAAGAGTTGGCAATACTTCCAGTCGCTGAAGTCGTAACTTGTACCGGAGTCGCGGGTTTTGCTGGCTCCTGGGGCTTCAGTGTTTCTGCTTCGCTCATGGCTGCTTTTGCCGAAAAATGACCTCTGACAGTTTCACCTTCTCAGGGCATCAACACGGAAGTGTAAGAGTCCGGGAGGTTGCCCGGAGCGTCGTTGTGGCGACTTTTTTGCAATTCTGCGAAGTCAAAAAAGAAAGCCCGCAGCAAATGCTGCGGGCTTATCCGTCAACTGAGCCGACAGTCAGGCCCTTGAGAATGGTTATGGAATGATCTGATAGTGAACGGAGTCACCACCCATTGACATGACGATATCCGAGGCGGGACTTTCATCAAATCCGGGCACAACCACTGTGTTTGAAAACACGTCATAGATCGGAGCGTTGTCCCCATTCAACTGAGTAAACGGGTAAATCGTCGCAAACCAATCTCCAATGTTATTGTAAGGAGGCTCAGTCCAGAAGTGGGCTCCAGCCGTGACAATCCTCGAGTGGATCAGGTCCAGTTCACTTGGATACACGTTATTTGGATTCACATTCGTATGAGAATACAGCGAGAATATTCCCGTACCATCGATGGTTGCTGAACCCATGAAAGCACCAATCTCATTTGCAACCGTTCCGTCCGCCGGGTGGGTAAAGGTCCAGTTGCCGCCGCCTTCGACTGGCCCGTCGGGAAGCGGACCCGTTGCAGCCACAGGAGCTTGGTGAGATCCCACGCCAAGGAGCAATGCCGCCGCTCCCAGAATCAAAACAGCACGTTTCATTTCACTCTCCTCCAGATGTTGACACACGTCGTTGTTGACAAAAATGCCGTCGCTCCGCCTCGGCAACAGTTACAGCAGACTTGTTTCTTGCATGGCTGGTCGTGATCCGGCCATTACCAGTCCACAGGACCATCCGAACCAGCGCGTGATCCGGCTGCCTGCCAGACGCTGCTGTCGATGGATGAGCTGACAAATCGGACGGATCCATCGCACAAAACCGTGTGCGCTCCGTCACGATGCATGCTGGTTGACCCAGGTGTAAACAGACAGTCTTTGTCGTTGGGTGGCATCACGTGCATGTAGTGATTCACCTGAGCCATCGATCGAATCCAGTCCGATCCTCGACGAAATGACCATGCTGGCATCCCGATTTCCGCGCTGCGACACCAGTCCTGGATCCCTGTCGCCGCTCCACAGCGAACACCATCACTCGCATGCATGTAAATCAGGCGTGATCGGTCAGGGCGAGGATAAGCAATGATTTCGCCGTAGGCCGATGTATTCGACAACCCATCGCGAATCGATGCTGGCGTCACCTGACCCGGATCGTCAAAACGAAGGATCACGCCATCATGAGTTTTCCCGCTTCCCTTGCGTTCCTCTCCGTCTGCACAAATGCCCACGTTCTCCGCAATGTTGGTGGAGAGTTTGCGACTGTTTGTCACGGGATCCTGGGGGCAGACAAAAATCTCTGGCTGGTGAAAATCCGACGAGCGAAGATTCTCACCTTCGCCCGTGATCAATCCGTACACGTTCTTCTGATCCATGTACGGAAGCAAAGCCACAAAAGACGTGCCATGAACCGTCTTTGTTCTCGGCGCTCTTCCGAACGCTGTCATGTATTGCTGAAGACCAACTCCGAATTGTCGAAAGTGGTTGCGACATACGACCGCATCTGACGCTGATCGAGCCGACAGGATGGCAGGAAGAAGCAACGCAATGAGAACACCGATCACACTGATGGTGATCAGAAGCTCCAGCATGGTAAAGCCACGGCGCTGGGTTCTTTGGGATGCTTTCATGGAGAATCCTCAGTGAAACAGGAGCCATTCCCGGGTGAATACTCTTTGCGCTGCACTTGAGCAAGTGGCTGTTTTGTGATCGGCCTGAAGGCTGCGAAACAGCCAGTTGTTTTCTTCGCACCAACAAATCTTCGCGGCAAAACAGATTTCACGTAGCGGTATATTAAAAAACACCATTAGTTAATTTTGTTGAACCCGTCTGGTGGGAGCAATATTCTCCCGAGGGATAGTACCACTATCAATATGGCCCGCGACACTGTCGTCGGATACGACATATTTGACGAAACCGACGAAATGAGGGACTTCCCCCAGAAAACTGTTGAACTCGCTTCGACCGGATTTGCCGACGCATTTATCCACTAGCGGAATTCGCTCTTCCGAAATGCCCGAGGCCCGGATCGTCTGTTTGTCGTGAAGCTTTCCCTGAACCACACCAACGGACCTTAGTTCTCCCACGGGTCAAAGATTTCGCAGATTTCTTCCACCGGCTCGTTCGCAGTGTCTCATGTATTCCCTGTTGGGATTCAGGCACATTTTTGAGCGTGTCGTATGAAAAAACTGCTGCAGAACTTCTTTCGACGGTTGACCTCCGGATCGTGCGCAAAACGGCGACGTTTGCACTGCGGTAACACTCCGGAGCTGCTTGAATCCCGGGTTCTGCTCACAGCAGAGTACAAGTTGATTCGGGATATCTTTACGGGAGCGGACACGGAAGGCAGCAGACCGGCCAGTTTCACTCAGGTCGGGCCAACTACTTTCTTCACCGCGACGACTCCGTCAGGTGGTACGGAGTTGTGGAAAACCAATGGCACAAGCAACGGAACGTCGCTTGTTCGCGACATTCTTCCCGGCTTGCGAGGTTCCGATCCGCAATCCCTGACCAATGTCAACGGCGTCCTGTACTTTACGGCTGATGACGGGGCCAATGGGCGGGAGCTCTGGAAGTCCGACGGCACGGCCAACGGGACTGTGCTTGTTCGCGATATTCTGACTGGTCCAAGTGGCAGTAACCCGGTCGAACTTACCAACTTTGGTGGTCAGCTGTACTTTGCCGCGAACACAGTGACCAGTGGTCAGGAACTCTGGACGTCCAATGGGACGTCCGTCGGTACGACTCAGGTTCTGGACATCAACACAGGAGATATTGGATCTGATCCGCGCTCGCTGAAGGCCACTTCGACAGGTCTTTACTTTGCCGCTGACGATGGATCCAACGGTGTCGAGCCATGGCGTGTTGCATCGGCCGGAGCGACTCCTTCACTGCTGGCAAACATTGCGACGGCCGGATTTGGTTCCGGTGCGCAGAACTTTCTTGAGTTCGGAGGAGCCGTTTACTTTGCCGCGGATGATGCAACCAATGGCATCGAACTCTGGAAAACAGACGGAACTGGTCCAGGCACTGTTCTGGTACGGGATATCGAATCCGGTACTGGAAATTCAACTCCTCTGCCGCTGGGGGTGGTTGGAGGAAGTCTGATCTTCGCTGCCACGACGACAGCAAATGGACGTGAACTCTGGAAGACGGACGGAACTTCTATCGGCACTGTTCTTCTGGCTGATATCGAGCCGGGAGCCGGCAGCTCGTCCGTGTCGTCGCTGGCGATGGCGGGAACAACGGGCTTCTTTACGGCGACACGAGCCATCTATGGTGAAGAACTCTGGAAGACCGGCGGGACGACGGAGTCCACTTCGATTGTGAAGGACATCGTGGTCGGCGGTGTGAGTTCCGCTCCGGCACAACTGGTGAATGTAGGTGATACTCTTTACTTTCGGGCAAACGACGGCATCAATGGCGCGGAACTCTGGAAGAGCAACGGGACTTCGGCCGGGACGGTCATGGTTCGCGACCTTCAAATCGGAAGTTATGGCAGCGTCCCGAATCCGCTCGTCAATGCCGGCGGAAAACTTCTGTTTGCAGCCACTGATGGCCCTACCGGCTACGAGTTGTGGACGTCAGATGGAACTTCCGTGGGAACGACACTGGTGAAAGACATCGCTTCAGGCTCGGCAGGGGCGTCTGCTGAATCCATGCTGAACCTGAACGGCATCCTGTATTTTGCAGCCAACGATGGAACATCGGGCAGGGAACTCTGGCGAACTGATGGCACGACCGGCGGGACCTACCGTGTTGCTGACATTAACGCCGGCCCAAATTCTTCAAACCCAACTGCTCTGACGGCGGTCCATGGCCTGATCTACTTCGTGGCTGACAATGGCGTGAACGGACAGGAACTCTGGAAGACTGATGGATCAGCGAACGGAAC
>CAZIGZ010000068.1:15947-31642 GCA_964538835.1 uncultured Chitinophaga sp.
GCTGCCAACGACGGCACAAATGGTGTCGAACTCTGGAAGAGCAACGGGACCGGGGCGGGAACAGTACTGGTCTCCAACATCCATTCAACGGATTCTTCCAGCCCGAAGCAACTGCGAGTTCTGAATGGTCTGCTTCTGTTTGTGGCGAGTGATGCCACAACGGGCGCAGAATTGTGGTCTCACAACATCGGTACCGGAGTGACTCAACAGGTGGCCGATGTTCGGGTCGGTGTGAACTCTTCGCAGATCACTCAACTGACGATTGCCGGCAATTCCGCATTCTTCTCCGCAAACGATGGAACCAGCGGTCAGGAACTCTGGAAGACGGATGGCACGACCGTCGGTACCTCACTTGTCAAGGACATCAGCCCTGGCTCTGGTCTTGCAGTGACCCGACTGATCAACGCGAACGGCACTCTGTTCTTCACTGCGACAACAGTTGCGGCTGGCAACGAATTGTGGAAGTCGGATGGAACCGCCAACGGTACCGTACTTGTCGATGATGTCGCTTCTGGTTCTGCGTCGTCCGGGATCGGCAATCTGACTCAGGCCGGTGATCGCGTTTTCTTCAGTGCAAATGATGGAATCAACGGCAACCAGTTGTGGAGTACGGATTTGTCCGGCGGAGGACTATTCCGCCATCGCAGTGCGTCTGGCCAGCCGACGATGCAGTTCTCCGAGATCGGGTCTTCCACGCCTGATATCGTGGAGTTTAAGGGCGGACTGATCTTCGCTGGTACGTCCGATCAGACGGGACGTGAGTTATCCCGTATCGCATTGGCCGGTATTCCGGTGATTCAGCAGCCTGGCATCCTGGTGTCGACGACCCGCCCGACAATTTCGTGGACGTCCATTCCCGGCGCTGCCAACTACGAAGTTTGGATTCGCAATCAGTCGACGGGAGTGAATCCGTTCTATCGAGTCGTTACGGCGTCACTTTCACATGTCCCGACCTCAGACCTGCCGCTTGGTCGATACAATCTGTGGGTTCGCGGAATCAATGCCGCTAATGAAACGGGACCATGGTCGGTGCAGTCGAACTTCTTTGTCGACCAGCGAGTCCAGCTGAATGCGTTAACTCGATTGCAGGCCACGGCCAGGCCAACGATCTCATGGCAGGGCCTGCCCGGAGCTGCCCGATACGAAATCTGGATCAACAACCTGACAACAGGTGCTCAAAAGGTTTACTCGGACACCAACATCACCACCACATCGTGGACCAGCACGACCGATATTGCGATGGGGCTGTATCGAGGTTGGGTGCGAGCGTACGACGCTGCGGGGAACGCCGGCGGGTGGTCTGCCGCTTTTGAAGTCCATGTCCTGCCGGCTCCGACACCCTTGTCGCCACTCAATCCGACTTTTGCGACCCAGCCACAGTTCTCCTGGAGTACCGTCGCAGGGGCCATTTCGTACGAAATCTTCGTGCGGAATCTCTCCACTGGTGCGATTGTTCATTCTGCCACGGGACTCACAACGACCAATTGGACGCCGCCTTCGAGCCTTGCGACCGGAATGCACCGCTGGTGGGTAAACGCAGTGGCAACAGGAAACTTCCGAAGCCAGTCTGTTCCGGCAACGGACTTCCGTGTTGGGGGCCAGACTGACCTCATCACACCGACAGGATCGATCAACACCGGGACTCCGGAATTTCGATGGAAACCTGTCGATGGTGCTGTGACCTATGAACTGTTTGTCACACGAGTTGACGTGCCAGTCGCCGGCATCATCAATGTGACTGGGCTTACTCTCACCACGTACACGCCGGGAACAGCGCTGCCTGCCGGAACCTACCGTGTCTGGGTCAGAGCCGTCAGTAACACCGCCGTCATTGGTCCATGGAGTACTCTTGTGACATTTTCGATCGTCTAGTTCCGTCAGTTAAGTCCGTCGGCATCCGTCGCCGATTTTTCGGAAGCGTCAAGAAGCAGGTGCGTCGCATGAACCGAAAACGATACGTCGGCAGGCCTGACATCATCTGAAACGTGCTCTTCCGGTTGCAGATCGTACGAGCTGGCGCTGAGTATCGCAGCAACCTGTTGCTTCGAGATGATGTGATCGGGGCGGCTCTCTGCGGCGCCTCCCGTAATGCTCAGGGACTTGAGTTCTCCCAGCTGTTTTCCCGCGGCCTTCGCCAGTCGTTCAGCAGCGCGTTTTGAACGCTGATAGGCCCTTGCAGTCGCTTCAGAAAGCTGAACCTCATCCGCACGACTGATGAAGAGGAACTGAGGCTTCAGATCGATCGGTGGCGAATCATGCATCTTTGACAGCAGCGAAAGATAATCTTCGCCGCCCGCTTGCCATGATGGTGTAACAACCGTTTCTTCAGCAGGCTCCACATGCGCGGCGGAGTCGAAACGAAGCTGATCAATGAGTACCAGGACATCTTCGGCTGACTTGGCTTCAATGTTCCATCGTGCTGTCAGAAGCACATTGATTCCCGGACGCTGCGGCAATGGCGCGTCCGGAAGGCGCGGAAGTCTGGGGCGCAGTGTTACACGAATCCTCGCTGTGGGATCCGTTTCAGCACGCTCATTTTCATGCGGTTCCCCGGCGTCAACCTGGATGGCGCCCAGTCCATGAGGCGCTGAGTCGATTCCATGCACTGTTGCCCGACGTTTTCCAGGCTCAGTTCGAGTGTTGCGGCGGTCGCTCGGATTCGAAGAAGCATCAGCATCCGTTTCGGCTTGAGCTGAAAGGTCTCCGTACCATGCGTTGAGACTGTCGCAGTGTGCTTCGCGTCTGTCATGGTGATGCTCTCCCGTTTCATGCTGATATTGTGATGAGCTGTCGCGCGGGACTGGCCTGAGGGCTGCGATAATGTTGTTCCAGGTGAACAACACAAAATACCAGGGAGCATGAGCATCGTCGAACCAGGTTATTGGTTTCGTTGCCCCGATGCCGTGCTCAATCATGCCGCGAGGGCATCTCTTGATTCGCCTTTATGCCAAAAGTGGATGATCGACAATTCTGCCACCAGCCTGAACTCGCGTCTGGCCAGGACATCTCAAGACGATTCGGAATAGGCCGTGTGTGGCGTTATTCAGGCCTCACAAAACCGAGTCGGCGACGAGCTTCGTGTCCGATGGCTTCAGCCGTTTCGACGGTATCGGCGAGGACATTCAGATGCCCCATTTTGCGTCCGATCCGGGCTTCGGCTTTGCCATACATATGCACGAACACATTGGGCAGTTCAAAAACGGATGCCCAGTGTTCCGATGTGGCGTTCATCAGGTGGTCGCCCAGAAGATTGACCATCACTGCCGGCGAGTGCTGTCGAACGTCACCCGATGGCAGTCCGCAAATCGCACGAAACTGCTGTTCAAACTGGCTGGATCGACAGGCATCCATTGTCAGGTGCCCGCTGTTATGAGGCCGCGGGGCGATTTCATTGACCAGCAGCCCGCCATCACTTGTTGCAAAGAACTCGACGCAAAGAACGCCAATAACGTCAAAATGTTCCAGAATTCCTCGCGCCATATCCTGTGCTTCAAGAATCTGACTGGCGGTCATCAGTGGAGACGGGCTGATGGAGACATCCAGAATATGGTTGACATGATGATTCACCGACGGCGAATAGAATCGACAATCGCCGCTGGCGAATCGGCTGGCGACAATCGACAACTCAAACTGGAAGTCGACGACCTTCTCCAGAATGGCTTCGCTGGTTTTGAAACTTGACCAGAGGCTCGCCATGTCCTGATGTGAACGAACTCGAGCCTGACCTTTTCCGTCGTAGCCGAGAGTCACGGTTTTCAAAATCCCATCGCCACCGAATGAACGAACTCCTGCGATCAGTTCTTCCGCCGAAGTGATACGAAGAAAATCCGCGGTGGGAATTCCAATGGATCGAAGCGACGTCTTCTCCAGCAGTCGATTCTGCGACGCCTTCAGAAGAGCCGGGCCAGGATAAACAGGAACGTATTGCTGAAGCACTTCCACGGTACGCACCGGGATGTTCTCCTGCTCATACGAAACAACATCGACTGAGGAAGCAAACTGCTTCAGGGCGTCTTCATCAGTGAACGCTGCCGAAAACGTTCGATCCGCGATCTGTCCTGCCGGTGAGTCGCATTGATCGCCGAACACGACAAGGCCGTAACCGCTTCGTCGAGCGGCCTGGCCGAACATTCGTCCGAGTTGACCACCGCCCAGCATTCCAAGTCGAGAGCCTGGACCCAGAGTTTTTGTCGTCATTTCAAGTGCTCAACCGGCTCGATCAGGAAAGCTCGCGATCATTCAGGACCGCGTTCGTTTGTTCGTCGCAAAACTTGTGCATGGCAGAATTCAGGTCGGCACTTTGCAGAGCCAGGATCCTCACAGCAAGCAGCCCAGCGTTTTTCGCTCCTGCGGTTCCGATCGCCAAAGTTGCCACCGGAACACCACCTGGCATTTGAACGATGGATAACAGGGAATCAAGCCCGTTCAGCGCCTTGCTCTGGACGGGGACTCCCAGGACCGGAAGGACCGTCTGCGAAGCGATCATTCCGGGCAAATGAGCCGCGCCACCGGCACCGGCGATGATGAGTTTCAGTCCCCGAGATTCTGCGGTACTCGCGTACTCGTTCATCCATTGAGGAGTACGATGTGCCGACACAACTTTGCATTCATGGGGAACGCCAAACTGTGTCAGAATCTCTGACGCAGCTTTCATCGTCTCCCAGTCGGAGCGACTGCCCATCACAACTCCGACAACTGGCGGTTTGTCACTCATACGTAATTCTCAACGGGAACTGGAAAACATCAGCGGCCTCGACAAATCCTGTCGACGGTTTCTGGCCACAAACCACTCCCCTCGATGGTCGGGAAATGGTGGTGACAAGCGGTACAGCCGAAAACAGTACACGGTGGCGTCCTGAGAGGAAGCCACCGTGCAGAAGTTTTCAGAGTCGGCAAAATACTAGCGATTTGCCTGTGGCTCACCGAGAACTGGTTCAAAGACCTTTTCTTCGGAGCCTCGCTTGACCGTCAGCTTCAGGGTATCCCCGGCTTTTGCGGGAACCAGAGCTTCAATCAGCGTCTGATAGCCTTCAACCTTCGTCGCACCGACCATCACGATCACGTCGCCGGTTTCGATACCGGCTTTCGCTGCCGGTGAATCGGCTCGAACCGCACGAACAACAATGCCGTTGTCGCCACTTGCGGCTAGATCCGGCTGCAATCCCAGATAAGGCGTGCGATTGGTTGGGCGTCGACGACCTGGCTGAGAAGAGGCGAAGGTTGGACGCTTCTCAAGTCCATCCATGCCTCGCAGCAGCTGTTCGGAATAGTCAATGACGGTCACAGCACCTTCAATGTTCAGCGTGCTGAAGTCGTCATCTGGTGTGTGATAGATGTCGGTCATGCCGGTGAAGCAGAACATCACCGGAATCTGCCGCTGGTAAAATGGCAGGTGGTCACTTCCGGCAAAAGCACCTTCAATGATCGTGATATCCACGGGAATCACTTCATCAGCCTTCTTTGCGATCTCCATAAACTCCGCGGCGGTACCGACACCGTTCACTTCAACACGATTATCCTTCAGGTTCCCAATCATGTCGAAGTTCAGCATTGCGACGGTGTTTTCGAGCGGGAAGACTGGCTCTTTCACATAGTGGAAGCTCCCCAGCAGGCCGCGTTCTTCACCCGAGAAGCAGATGAAGACAAGTCGTCGCTTTGGCTTCGGTCCCGATGCCAGGCGTCGAGCCAGTTCTAGAACGGCGGCTGTCCCTGAAGCGTTGTCGTCCGCACCATTGTGGACTTCTCCCGTTCGGTTCTGTGCGCGGGAACCGTACCCACCGAAACCGAGATGGTCGTAGTGACCGCCGATGACAATTGTCTCGTCAGCCAGCGGACCTTCACCTTCGACGACGCCGATCAGGTTGTAGGCCGTAACAGAGTTTGCTTTGAATTCGGTG
This sequence comes from uncultured Chitinophaga sp., assembly GCA_964538835.1. Classification (GTDB taxonomy): domain Bacteria; phylum Planctomycetota; class Planctomycetia; order Planctomycetales; family Planctomycetaceae; genus SXXK01. The sequence goes on from CAZIGZ010000068.1 coordinate 21,845, forward strand.
GCGACTTCTGCGGACCAGCCCTTCAGTGGCTGAGACACCGGTTTCAGAGTTTCGTCGATATACGCAGCGACTTCGGCCAGCGATCCCAGAGTCTTGCCGTCAGCCTGAAGAGGCGTGGCCTTCAGAAGTTCGTCGATGACGGCCTGCTTCACGTGAACGAAGGGGACAGGACCAGCATCGTTTCCAAAGCTGGTCGGAGATGCCAGTTCGTCTTTGTCGGCCGTTGGACTGCTTGCGTGATCGTTCACAAAGATCACGCCAGCGGCTCCGGATTTGGCGATGAGTTCGAGCTTGCGGTCGATGTAAGAGTTCGGGCTGGTCTGCTGACCCTGAAACGCACCATCCGGGCGGTTCTGCGGCTCCCGACGAATCATCACGATGATCTTGCCTTTGCAGTCGACTCCGGCATAGTCGTCGTACTTTTCTTCTTCGGCAGAAATCCCATAGCCGACGAACATCAGTTCGCCAGTCACGGTTCCGTTTGCACCGCGACGAATAGGCTGGAACTGCTCGCCAAGTACCAGCTTCAGTTCCTTATTCTCCGGGCCCTTCACGGTGACATGAGTCGTGTCGGAAACAACAACGTCGCCGAGCGTAATCTCGAAAGGCTGACGCCACGTTCCATCCGGCATGCCTGGCTTCAGGCCATACTTCTGGTATTCAGCCAGAATATGCTCCGCGGCCATTTCGATCCCTTTGGTCTCGACGCCCCGGCCTTCCAGTTTATCGGAAGAGAGATACTCAATGTCGTGGCGAACGCGTGCCACGATCTCTTCTCGGCTGACTTCCTTCTCGCCATCTCCGGCCAGACCCATTGCGGACTGCTGAAACATGCTCAACAGCACAGCCAAATGACCCAGCCTGCGAAATCCCCACTGTGCCATAAAATCCCTCGTCGTTGAAAGACACTGGAAAAGAATCAAGAATCCCCTCCCAATGGAGGTAGTCGCCGTCTGCAACACCTCCGCGGGCGGTTGTTGGTCACCGGAAGTTGCGAGGTTCGACACTCTGCAGAAGTGGGAGAGTGATCGAACACCGAGCTTCTTCGGGCCATTTGAGATGGCAAGGTGGAAATCCATCCCGTTGTTGAAGCCCGCAGTGTAACGAGCCCAATGCCATACTTGAATTGACTCAGGACACCCAGCCGGCAACTTCAATCAACTTTGGACGTTACGCAGAACGCGTCGTAAGCCCCATCGCAGTGGATTCGACCGTCGTCGGAGGCCATTACAAAACTCGCATGGATGAGCGGGCGAGATGTGGCTTCCACGACCGCCCTGGTCAGCAAATCGTTCACAAATCGGCAGGCAGCATTTGTGTAATTGGCCGGAATGACCAGAAAGCCAGTGGGCTTTTCTTGAACGACAAAACAAACTTTTCGGTCACGCGAAGTTTCAGGTGTTGTTGATCGTTGCCATTGCTTCAGTGGATCACAAAGAGCTTCTCAATTCCCCACCAAACGGCCTTGCCAATGTAGGTGACCGGCCCGTAAATCACGCGACGCTCCAGCGTGAGTGAAACTTCCGTGAATGCCACGTCGTCCTGAATTACTTTGAGGCGGGCTTCGAGGGATTCCAGTTCTGACTGAACGCGTGTCAGTTCCTTTTCTACTGCCAGCGTATCCGTTACATCGACCGCATTGTCCAGTTGAAGTCGCAGGCGATCTCGCGTGGACCTGAGATTGTCCAGCCTCGCCTGGACGTCGACGATCTGTTCCGTGACATCTTCGGATTGCATCTGACGTCGCTTCATCTTTCCAAATTGCCCGAACGCGTCGAGCAGGCGATCGCATTCCTCCTGAGGAACTCTCAGGGTCAGATCAACAGACTCCTCTTCAGAAACAGTAGAATGATCAATGAACCCGCCGGCTTTGCGGGTCATCGTTTCGGCCTCACTCGCGCATTTGCGAGGATCCGAGACTTCTACAGTCATCGCTGCCCTCTGAACTCTGGCCCGAGTCACGGCGTCGAAAATCCCTTCGGATCGTTCAGGCTGCTTTGCGAGATTTCCAGCCGTGCGAGTCGGAAATGTCGACTGACATCCCGCAAACAAAATCAGCCAGGAAATAAGACAGGCAACACCTGTTAGCCGTTTCATGAGCCTGCACCCTTCCAGCCATCACTATCACCGCTTTGGAACTCCGGCATCAGATTTTCGATGCACGTCGAGCGTATTGAAAAAGACCGTTTTAGGTCAAGGGCGTACACCCGTCATCACCTCCGAGGGGCCTCTCGAGCTGCGCAGCTGGTTGCTAAAAGCGAGTGTTTTTACAAAGAAAACTGAATCAGGTGCCTGGCACCTTGGCTCCTTGATTTGACGGGCACATGGATCTTCAGGGCTACCGGACTACAGGTGGTGTTGCCAGCCAGACAGTCGCAGTGGCTGCCGTTGTCCGTTTGGCTGTTGCAGCTGAACGCCCTGGCCGGGGAGGATTTGGCCGATCTGATAGATTGGGAATGGTGGCGGGGTCTGCTGAAGCTGGGGGAGTTCTGATTCTGGCAGGGTGAACAGTAGTTCGAAGTCCTCCCCGTCGGTGAGGGCTGCTTTCGTTTGATCTTCCAAACGGCTTTTGGGGCTGACGTCGGAATGAATGGGAATCGAAGCCACATCCACGAGAGCTCCGACTTCACTTGCCTCGACTAATCGCGGCAAGTCGGTGGCGATTCCGTCGGAGATATCCATCATCGCGGATACTCGCACGTTTCTGACCAGCCAATCGGCCACGTCGAATCGAGGCTCAAATGTCAGATGTCGGCCAGAGGAGAAGCTGCCCCCGAGCGGTCCCGTGACAAAGATCCGGTCGCCGGCCTTCGCTCCGGATCGCAATGGGATCTGGTCATGCATTGGGCGTCCGGTCAGGCAAACATTGATCGCAAAAGGACCATTCCATGCGTTCGTGTCGCCACCAGCGATGCAAAACTGCCACCGTTCACAGCATTCTCGGATCCCGGCGTAAAGCTCATCGAGGAAAGAATGAGCGTCGAAAAATCCACCCGTGGGCATCGCCAGGGACACAAATGCTGCCGTCGGCCATGACGCCATTGCCGCAAGGTCGCTGAGATTTACCGCCATGGCCTTGCGTCCGACCAGTCGTGGTGAAGTGGTTCTCAGGTCAAAGTGCACCTGATCCAGCAACATATCTGTGACCACCACCTGACGAATCCCTGGGCCGAGTTCCAGAATGGCTCCATCATCGCCAATTCCCCTCGTCACTGGACTCATGACGGGTGTCTTTGTGGCTAATCGCCGCAGGAAATCGTTTTCAAGTGCCAACTGGAAACCTGTTTATTGAATTTGTGTGCTGGAGTTCTGATCGCGAGTCGGCGGGAAGTTCGTTCGTTGTCCCTGTTGGAAGAAATGGCTCCGATTGTGCAGACTTTTCAGAGGCCATCCTTGCCAAGTTCCTGTCACCGCCCACAATGCTCGCGCCCAACGCAGATGATAGGCGAAAGACACATGAGAGTCCTCATAAACGAATCAGAAATTCACGCCCGGGTTCAGGTTCTGGGCGAACAGCTGACTCAGGAATACACAGGCAAGCCACTGACGGTACTTGCTGTGCTTACCGGCAGTGTGGTACTTCTGGCAGATTTGATTCGTGCGACCAAAGTGCCACTGCGAGTCGCATTGATTTCCGCATCCAGCTATGGCGGGACGCGAACAACAGCCGGTGAGTTGTCGGTCAACAGTTCACTCGTGCCAGATCTGCGAAGTCGTCATGTCTTGGTGCTTGATGATATCTTCGACACCGGGAAAACCATGAAAGGGCTGATCGAAACTCTGAAGTCCTTCGAACCTGCCAGCGTGAAGACTGCTGTGCTGCTTTGGAAGTCAGATCGAACAGAGGTCGAATTCGAACCGGACTACCATGGCTTCCGAATTCCCAACGAGTTCGTCGTCGGCTACGGACTCGATTACAACGACGAATTCAGGCATTTACCATTCGTCGGGATTCCGGATGAAGAAGACCTGATCGCTGCCGCCGGAGAAACTGGTAATCAGTGATTGAGTTCAGAGCAAGCGAGTTATTCTGCCATGAGCATCATGCTTTGACGGTCAGCAGTGTTGGGCGACTGAACAGATAACCCTGCACCAGGTCAAAGCCGACTTCACGGCAAACTTCTGCCATTTCGTCATTTTCAACTCCTTCGGCAACGGTGACGGCTCCTTCCGCACGGATGCCGGCGATGATCGACCGGAAGAAACGGAATTGTTCTCGTGAGATCCCCTGGAGGTCCTTGATCAGGGCTGCATCGAATTTGATGTAATCGGAGGACGCACAAATCAGTTCCCGAATGCGCGCCTGGCCTCGACCGAAATCATCAAATGCCAGTCCCACATCAATCTCTGCCAGCATCGCACGCAACTCTCGAATCAGGGCCGGTTCGGTGATCGCAGCTTCATGAATCTCCAGCACGATTCGGCGATTTGGGTATCGCTCGCACAATCGCCGCATCTGAGGCACAACAGTGTCGAGCAGTGCTTCAGCAGGATGAGTGTTCAGAAAAACTGGGACATCCAGTTCCAGTGCTTCGCCGAAGTTCATTGCCTGTTCGCGACATAGCAGGCTCAGTTCTACTTCCTGTCCGGAACGGCGTGCCTGGTCGAACAGGCGACCAGCAGACTCAATTCCGGGATAGGCACTGCGAGCGAGAAACTCGTAGCCTCGCGTACTCCCAGTCTGCAGGCAGTGAATCGCCTGAAAGCAGGGAAGCAGATTGCCATCGCGCAGCAGCATTTGCAGGCTTCGAGGTCCACGGCTGTCGTCGGAAAGTTCAAAGCAGGCCGTTTTGCCGACCAGCGGTTCTGTCTTCTGCTGAAGTGAATCGATTTTGGCGGTGAGGATTCGGAAGAATGTTTCACCAATCTCGATCAGGTCACCTTCGGCGATCAGTGTGTCATGAGTGATCCGCTTGCCATTGACGAAGGTACCGTTCGTGCTGCCATTGTCTCGCAGAAACAGGAGCCCCCCATTTTCCAGAAACTCACAGTGGCGACTGCTGACCACTGGTGAGTTGATGATGATGTCAGAGGCTTTCGAACGCCCTAGGGTAAATGGAAAGACGGCAAGAGGGAATGAATACGCTTCCTGATTCAGAAGCGGTGCTCCCCTCAGAATCCACAGCGTGCGATGTGTCGCAGGGCTGGCGCCTCGAGCGTGCTTGGTATGGTCGTCCAGGTGTGCCGCAATCATCTTCAACCTGCCTCCGAAAACGCCTGCACGTAAGGAAGTCTCACATGCCTCTGGGTGTCAACTCGTGGTGAACTCCGGTGGGAAGAACATGCCGGCATGATTCGAGGTTCCGCCTCAGGTTCGACCCGGGCTTTTCTCTCCTGGTGCGGCATGTTCATGATGAACAAAACGTTAGTTCAAGCCGGCGGAGGCGACGTTGAGGTCCTTCCAGAGCACCCTTTTCCGGGCAAATTCCCGTAACATCGGATCGAGCATGCCATCGTTGCGATCTCTGCCGACCTTGCAGGCGCGGCACACCAGGGGCGAGGTAACGGATGTCACCTGGGATTGCAAATGGGTCCCTTCGCCATTGGCCGGAATTGCCACACGGGCATTGTTACGTCGGGAAAAATCTGAGCAAGATCCGGTAACCTGTGGGTCATGGGAAGTGATTCAGGCCACGGAGACCGCTTCAGCGATCTTCGCAGTGTTACCTGGCGGTCTGCCCGCGCTGTCGATGAATTGTTAACGACGGGAGTCATCATGTCCGGCCGATTGTGTTTGTTCTTTGCGGCAGTTTCTGGTTTCATCGGTGTCACGTTTGGGGCATTTGGGGCGCACGGTCTGAACGACACCAAGTACCTGGAAAAGAAATACGCCGACTCAGAGCCCAGGAATGTTGCTGGGCAACTCGTTCCTGCCAGCGCCAAGTACTTCAACGATTTCCGCACCGGCGTCGAATACCATATGACGCACACACTGGCGCTGCTGGCTTGCGGAATCGTGCTGCTTCACCACCGAAGTCGGTTGATCGGAGCGGCGTCGTGGTGCTTCCTTGGCGGGATTCTCCTGTTCTCTGGTGCGCTCTATGTCTTAGTGATCATGGGGCCGCGATGGCTGGGAATTCCCTGGGGAATGGTGGCTCCAATCGGCGGAACTCTTCAGCTGGCAGGCTGGGTACTGCTGGCTTTTGGTGCGTTGTTGTTAGGGCGATCGCAACCGGAAAATGGATAACCGCTGCCCAGCCCGCCTGTCGTTTGATCGAAAAGTGCAGGAATACCGCGGGTTCCCGCCAACTTCTGGCAGAGTTTCGGGGCGGTATTTTTCCCAGATAACGCGAATTCTGGACGAATTGCCGGTGCCCTTGTTCAGCGTCCCTGCCGTCGGTAACCTGCTGCACTTTTCGCAGGGTCCGAAGAAACTGAGCGAGGTCGAATTCAGTGGCGCCGAATGATCGTATCGTGATAACCGGAATCGGGCTGACGGCTCCGAATGGCAATTGCCTTTCGGACTATCGTCAGGCGCTGCTGGCCGGACGTTCGGGCGTGGTGAACTACGAAACTCGCTACATGGGTCCAGTCCTGGCGGGCGTTTGCAACTTCGATGAGCTGAAGTACCAGAAGAAGAAGGACTTGCGTCGAGGAACCCGGGCAGGTTCCATCTCCGTGTATTGTGCGAATGAAGCCGTTCGTGATTCGGGTCTCGATTGGGCCAACGTCGCAAGGGACCGCGTCGGTGTCTATCTGGGGATCACGGAACACGGCAACGTCGAAACAGAGAACGAGGTCTATGAGATATCGAAGTTCCAGTACGACACGAAAGTCTGGTCGCATCACCACAATCCGCGAACAGTTGCCAACAATCCTGCGGGCGAAGTGACGCTCAACATGGGTATTACCGGCCCGCATCTGACGATTGGTGCGGCGTGTGCTGCGGGCAATGCAGGTTTCATCCAGGCGGCTCAGATGCTGCGGCTGGATGAGGTGGATCTGGCGATTGCTGGCGGTGTTTCTGAGAGTATTCACACGTTTGGCATCTTCGCAAGCTTCGCCGCCCAGGGAGCATTGGCGACTCATGAAGATCCAGCAAAAGCCTGCCGTCCGTTTGATGTGAAGCGAAACGGGATCGTTGTCGCGGAAGGTGGCGGCATCTGTACGGTCGAACGACTTCCCGACGCATTGCGACGCGGGGCAAAGATTTACGGCGAAATCATCGGCTACGCCATGAATTCGGATGCGCGCGATTTCGTGCTCCCGGATTCCAACCGGCAGGCCGAGTGCGTCCAGCTGGCGTTGAAGCGAGCGGGGCTCCAGCCGAACGACATCGATATCGTCAGCAGCCACGCGACGGCGACAGAACAAGGCGATATTGAAGAAGCGAATGCTCTCCGGAAGGTGTTTGGCGACTGTTCTCGAACGGTCATCAACAACACTAAAAGCTTCATCGGACATGCGATGGGAGCCGCCGGTGCCTTGGAACTTTTGGGCAATTTGCCGTCATTTGACGATGGAATTGCCCACGCTACAATCAACGTCGACGAACTGGATCCACGGTGTGCTCTGCCGAATCTTGTGCTGAATGAACCCCGTCATCTGGGGAAGGTGGAGTGCATTCTGAATAATTCCTTCGGAATGCTTGGCATTAATTCCGTGGTGATCATTCGAAGATTTGAAGGGTAAGTCGGCGAACGGTTGCTGCTGGCAGGCAGCAAAGTTCGCTGATCGCGTTTTGTTGAACCGTGTTGTTGAAATGAGGGCAGATTGATGACGGCTGATCAGATCCGGCAGGTGATTCTGGACATTCTGGAGCGAATTGCTCCGGACGAGGATCTGACCGGTCTCGATGATGCGCGTCCGTTTCGCGAACAGATGGAACTGGACAGCATGGACTTTCTCGACATCGTGATGGAATTGCGAAAAATGTATCGCATCCAGATCCCTGAGGAAGATTATCCGAACCTCAACACCATGGCGGGAACTGTGGCCTACCTCCTGCCTCGGCTGAAAGATGTTCCGGTCAACGCCTGACGTCTTTTGTTGAATTCCGTCAGCTTGTCTGACGGCCGGTCATTTCTGCACTACCCCGAAGGGAAAACTCTTCGGGGTTGTCGTGCTTAATCTGAACCGCAAATTGAATCACAAGTAGTGGAAGTCGCCAGACTTCCTCTGAGTTCCAAACGCTTCAAGCTCAAAGGAACTCTGGCTACGGCGAAGCGAAGGAACTCTGGCGAGTTCCACTACACGTTGAGATTTCGAAAACTCTCTGAGGATTGTTTCCTGTGCGTTATGACACCGTCATTATCGGTGCCGGCATGTCGGGCCTGTCTGCAGGTGTCCGGCTGGCGTACTACGAAAAGAAAGTGTGCATTCTCGAGCGCCATACCACGATTGGCGGGCTGAATTCCTTCTATCGCCTGCGACATCGTAATTACGACGTCGGTCTGCATGCCATCACGAACTACGCCGAGCCGGGAACAAAGCAGGGGCCACTCAGCAAATTGCTGCGTCAGCTTCGCATGACCTGGGAGGACTTTGATCTTCGGCCTCAGCTTCGGTCGGCCATTGCCTTTCCGGACTGCACTCTGTACTTCACGAACAACTTCAATTTCTTCGTCGAACAGATTGCCGCGGCGTTTCCTGCTCAGATCGATGGCTTTCGTCGGTTGGTTAACCTAATCGCCGAACACGATGCACTGAATCTCGATCGCCAGGAGATCTCAGCTCGACAGGTCGTTAGTGAATACGTTCGCGACCCGCTCCTGATCGACATGATCTTCTGCCCTCTCATGTTTTACGGCAGCGCGACGCCGCGGGACATGGACTTCAATCAGTTTGTGATCATGTTCAAGAGCATCTTTCATGAAGGCTTCGGACGGCCCTTCGACGGCATCCGATTGATCCTGAAGAAGCTCGTGAAGCACTTCCGAAACCTCGGCGGTCAGCTGCGACTGCGTGCTGGAGTGCGACAGATTCTTCAGTCGAACGGCAAGGCAACTGCTGTTTTGCTGGATGACGGAACTGAGATTGAAGCTGACAACATTCTGTCGTCTGCCGGTGCCGCCGAAACCATGCGACTGATCAATCCGGAAAGTCCGCCGGTCAAAGCGGAGCCAGGTGATATCTCGTTCGTCGAATCGATCAGCGTGCTGGACTGTGAGCCGTCAAAGCTTGGTCACAAAGACACGATCGTGTTCTACAGTGACTCTCCGGAGTTTCACTACGAACGACCGAACGTCCCGGTGGACCTCCGCAGCGGAATCATCTGTTCGCCAAACAACTTTGATTATTCGCAGCCGCTGGAAGATGGACGAGTCCGCATCACGGCGCTCGCGGATCCTCATTACTGGATGAATCTCCCTGAAGAGGAATATGCGGATGCCAAGATGCGCTGGAATGACCAGATCATCCAAAGCGCATTGAAGCATATTCCGGACTTCCGATCGCACGTCATCGATACAGACGTATTTACGCCTCGCACAATTCGCCGCTTTACCGGACATCTGAACGGCTGCGTCTACGGTGCACCTCAGAAGTTTGTTGACGGACAAACGCCACTCAGCAATTTGTTTCTCTGCGGTACCGACCAGGGCTTCCTGGGAATCGTCGGTGCTATGCTGAGCGGCATCACGATCGCGAATCGGCACTTGCTGAAGTAACAGTAGGTGCCGCTTGCCGAGCGGCACTTCGCGGTCCCACCGCGACCAGCGACCCCGCCACGTACTACGTTCTCCAAGGGCGACGTGGGAAAAGTGCAGCGTCGGTCCTTTCGTCCTGAACAGATGGCCTTGGCATCATGTGCCTGCAAGAAAAGGTTCGCCTGACGGCGAAAGTCCCGCCCGGCAGTCG
>CAZIGZ010000069.1:0-31508 GCA_964538835.1 uncultured Chitinophaga sp.
TCGGTTCTCAGGCGGAATCCAAACAGCTGGCTCAGGCGACCGCGATGCTGGACGGCGTGATGCGAGGACTTGCGGGACGATCGAAAGTTGCCCCGCCAGCGTCATGGAAAACAGTCGATGGTCAGCTTCGAGATTCCGGAGACAAGAACATCGCGGTCGCGGCCGAATCACTTGGCCTGCTCTTTGGTGACGGCGCATCGCTCGAAACCCTGCGCAAGCTTGCCGCTGATGGTTCTCAGGACTACGTCGCTCGCGATCAGGCCATCAAAGCGCTGGCTCAGGCGAAGGATGCGGAGTCGCTGCCGATGTTCTTCAATCTGCTCGGAGATCGAGCCGTCTATGGGACCGTCATTCAGGCTCTCGCCAGCTTTGACCATCCAAACACGGCAAAGGAACTCCTGAATCGCATGGGCGGGTTCAAGGACGGCAATCGAGGACTCGCGATTGACACGATGGCCAGTCGAAAGGCCTGGGCCGACGAGCTGGTCGCTGCCCTGGAAGCCGGACGAATTGACGCGAAAGAAATGACGGCGGCTCAGGTGAGGCAGCTTCTGGCCTTCAACGATGATCATATTCGCAGTGTCCTGGAAGCTCGCTGGGGCGTCGTCCAGGAAACTCCGGAAGCTCGCAAAGCCACCATCGAAAAATGGCAGAAGACGTTGACAAAAGAAACACTGGCGAAGACCAATCTGGACAATGGTGCTGAGCTGTTCAAAAAGAACTGTGCCAGCTGCCATAAGCTTTACGGCGAAGGAAAAGCCATTGCTCCTGACCTGACCGGAGCTAATCGCAGCAATCTGGAATACCTGTTGATGAATATCATCGACCCGAGCTCGGTCGTTCCCAAACAGTTCACGACTTCTGTCATTGCACTGAAAGATGGCCGAGTCCTGAACGGAGTCATCGTTTCCGAAACGGAGCAGTCTGTCGTTGTTCAGACCGACAAAGAACAGCTGACGATTTCTCGCAGCGACATCGAAGAAACAAAGAACACCGGCAAGTCCCTTATGCCCGACGGTATGCTCGACAAACTCAGCGACGACGAAGTCCGCGACCTGTTCGGTTTCATCATGTTCAGGAAGTAGGGGTCTTTCACAAAGTGCTGGTGGCTGGTTCAGATTTCTTCGAAGAGGTGCTGGTACTTCTCCGCGAGATAGTACCGGCGATTCTTCTTCGCTGTACCAGTTGTGATCAGGAACCCGCCTTTCACCCAGCGACTGCATAAGAGATACGCACGTCGTTCGGGCAGTTTGAAGAACGCAGCAATCTCATTTCGGGCGACGTGGGCGCGGTGAGCAAACAGGCCCAGAGCCTGACGCTGTTGCGGCGTCAGGTCACGCAACGACACAGCCTGATCTGACGCGTGACGCCTGCTGAACGCTTCAGCCTTCTTTCGCACGTTACCAAATGCGATCGCCATTCCTTCGACAAAGTACGACACGAAAGCAGTGATATCGGCCTCCGCGCGGCCACAGTAGTAGTTGTGGCTGTCACCGACGGCGAGACTGTTATAGTAATCGGACAGGCTTTCCGAATAGTATTCTTCCAGCGAATAGATTCCCTTAAGACCATAACCGTTTCTTCGCAGCAGCAAACTGCAAAGCAGCCTCGCCGTGCGGCCGTTTCCATCGAGGTAGGGATGAATCGTGGCAAACTGATAATGCGCGATGGCAACTATCACTGGAACCGGTAACTCCGCTTCCTCAAGAGATGCATTGACCCACCGAACAAGCTCCTTCATCAGTTCAGGCACGTCGCTCGACTCGGGCGGAAGGTAGATGATTCGACCAGTCCGGGCATCGCGAACAACATTCTGCTGTTTGCGCCAGGCAGAAGCCTTCTGTCGCCCGGAAATGACGAGACCATGGATCGTCCGGATTTCTCGTTCCGTCAGCGCCGCGTTCCCCTGACTGATGGATTCCACATACGTAAGTGCCGAAAAGTAGTTTCTAACCTCTGCTTCATCCCGCTCCCGGCCCGGAAAGTTCCCCTCTCCTTCAATCACGGCGGCAACCTGAGATGGTGATAGCTGGTTACCTTCAATCTGAGTAGAGTAATGTGTCGAAAGAAGTCGAGCCGTTCGGCGAAGTGAGTTCAACAACGATGCAGTGAGCGGCAAAGAAGCAACGGCATCCCGGTCGGCCTCAATCCTCATCAGATGACGAGCCATCTTTCCGGTAATACTGAAACGAGGCTCGAACATGCGCCAGTCATTCTCCTGTCACTGCGAAACTGACACTCCAGATCCTTTGCAGCCTGCGGCAGGTGGCAGAGAAATCAGGAAAGCGGAGAGTCGTCCAACATCCGCCACAGGCTAAGAGACTGCCGATAAAGTGTCAATAAAGTGTCGACAAAACAGCACTCCGCGATGCTCATTTTCCCCTTGTTGCTCCGCAGCAGGACCGGGAACAGCGCTACTGCCTGAGTCCTCTCACGAACTCCACGACATCCGCAATCTCCTGCGGTGTCACGTCTTTCTCAAGGCCTTCCGGCATTAGTGATTTGCCGGTGCTTCGGAGTTCTTCAATCTCGGTTCGCAGGAGTGTTTCTGTTTTGCCTTCGGCGGCGACGAACGTCAGGCTGCTGGCGGTTTCGGTCGTCAGAATTCCTGTCACACTGCGACCGGATGTTGTGACGGCGACGAAGTTCAGATACTTCGCTTCGACAGCGGCACTCGGATCAAGAATGGCCGTCAGTAGAGTCTCGGGCGTCCGATTGGTCAGCGATGCCAGATTCGGACCGACTTCCGAACCAAAGCCATTCTGCCGATGACACGTTGAACATCGCTTGCGAAAGATCGCTTCCCCACGCGATGCGTCGCCCTTCATTGCCAAAACCGACTGCAACTGCTCAACGACCTTCCGTCGGTCAGAATTTCCGTCCGCAGCAAACAGCTTCTGCAGCCGCGTCTTGCGGGCTTCGTCTCGAGTCGTCAAAAGCCTTTGCCGAGTGGCAGCATCCAGCTCGGCGACCAGCACATGACCAGCCTCCATCTGCTCCAGCAGCTGAGTGAGCCATTCCGGTCTCATGGCGAGAAGGTTCAGCACACTGGCTCGAACCGCTGGCGTGTACGCTGACCAGGAAGACAGAAGAATTGCCGGTGTGAATTCATATCGATGTTCACCAAGCCGCTGAATGACCGCCTGCTGAAGGTCAGCAGAAGTCTGCGGCGTCAGAAGGGATCGCACGAGTTCCTCATTCTGCTTCGATCCTTCGTCCATCAGAACCAGCTCGATCGCCGCAGCACGAATAGCGGCCTCAGAGGCTGGATCAATCGCTACACGGCGAGCAGTCTCCAGTGTCGTGATCAATCTCGATTTGATCACCTCGCCGCCGATTACATTCGTCAAACGAGTCCAGTCGCCGGAGACCTGACGCAGGAGTCCGCTGAGTCCTTTCATCTGCCATGTCGAAAGCGAAGTCTCCGAATCGACTGTCAGCAGCATGAGGATCGGATCCAAAGTCGCTGCGTTACCAATCAGCGCGGCCTGCCCGCACAGCACGGAGCACATGTCATGACGATCGGATTCTGAATACCCGGCGAGCCGCGATGACTCCTTCGCCACACCGGAATCATCTCGAACGGCCATCAAGAATCGCTCGGCAACAACACTGACATTGTCGCTGTGCAGAGAACTCATCACTGCCGCTCGAAGATACGCATCGGGATTCTTCATCAGCAATTCGGCAAGCACGTTTCCCGATCCCGACTGTCGATATTGCCCAGCCAAATTCGCGAGTTCCAGTCGCACCTTGGGATGAGGATCATTCACAAGCGACGTTAGCTGTTCCAGCGGCACACCGGCTTCCAGAGCCAGCCGTACGGCCCAGCGTCTCACGGCCGGATGCTGATCCCTGATCGCCGTCAGAACATGATGGTCTTTCAGGCATCCCAGGCCACTTAGAGTACACAGCGCATGAACTCGTGCGGTCGCTCCTGGACTGCCCGAAAGAACTTTCTCCAGCGCGGCTGCCATGGACGAATCACCGTTAGCCACCAGTTGCTGCTGAGCATTGTCGCGAAGCCATCCGTTTGAGCTCTCCAGATCGGCGACCAGATCACGATTGGTTCGCTGCTTCAAAAATGCAGGCGGGTTTACGGAACGTGACGCCTGCTTTGGCACGACGCGATAAATGCGGCCTCGATCTTCGCCCGCTCGAAAGAACGGACGCAGTTCATCCTGACCTTCCTTTGGCAGCCACTGAGGATGCTCGATCATGTATCGATACATGTCCACAACCCACAAAGCTCCGTCAGGACCCGTGCGAACCATCACGGGCCGGCACCAGCGATCTTCCGATGCAAAGAAGTCCGTCGCTGATCCTTCCTCCGCAGGATCTCGCTCCAGGCGAAACGAAACGCCATCGTCAATCAGAAGATTGTGCTGAACCAGGTTACTGAACGGCTCGCACGTGAAAACGTGCTGAACGGCCAAAGCACCATTTTCTGTGACTCCGTTCGGCGACGAATCCGCAAACAGCAGGTCATCGAGGTAGATCATTCCGGAACACGCCGACGTATAACGCCCGGACTGTTCGAAGCTGTGAAACCGCTTTTCTGGCGGAGCGGCCGGATAGACTTTCGGGTTCGATGGCGTCAGCAGCTTTCGAGGGTCCGGCGGCGCGTAATGCGGGTTGCGTCGGATGTTGCCGTCTTCCAGAACATAGTGCCACAGAGGATAGCTGTTCTGTTCACCGAACCACTGTCCCCAGGCATCACGGTTGCGACCAAACTGAGACGGACCGCTCTGAGGTTCGATCTCTCCGGTGGCTGGCCGAATACGAAAGTCACGACTGCCAACAGACGTCTGCTGCTGAGTCACGTGAGACAGAATCTGGCTGTCCGCACCATACCCCGGATGATGACTTCCGCTCGCACAGTGAATCCAGTTGTCCAGGCCCCAGCGCAACCCGTTGACTCGAAGCTGCTGGTTGCCTTCCAGAAATCCCGAGTACAGTGTTTTGCGAACATCCGCCTTGCCATCGCCATCCGTGTCTTCCGCGTAGAAAATCTCCGGCGCGGCGGTAACAAGTACACCTTTGCCCCACGACATAACTCCGTTGGGAAACGGGATATCCGTCAGAAACACGGTCGATGAGTCGTATTGTCCATCGTTGTCCGTGTCTTCCAGAAAACGAATGCGACCTCCAGGCTTGCCCTGATCATCCATGCCATTGGGGTAGTCCGCCATCTCGGCAACCCACAGTCGTCCATCCGTGCTCCAGTCAATCGCGACCGGATCAATCACGAGAGGCTCCGCGGCGACAAGCTGAACCTCAAAGCCATCACGCACATGAATCTTCTTCAGCGAATCGGTGGCTGAGATCGGTTCGGTATCCGGCCGAGAAATCGTCTCGCTGATCTGAGGATCATGACTGGCTCCGGCCGTCGAGTAATGCGAGGCGACTTCGTCTGCTGTCAGAGCGCGATCGTAGACTGCAGCTTCATCCAGACGACCTTCGAGTCCAAAGAGTCCATCCGTTCGACCGCCGAGAAACAATTCGTCAGCCGCTCCGGTAAACGTCGGAGTCAGTTCGCCGTCAATCTCTGGCACTTTGTTGCCATCGAGATACACGGTCACTCGTGAGCCATTCCGCACGAAGGCCACATGGTGCCACGTGCGGAGACTCAGAATGGTTCGGCCAGCCAAAGCTTCATCACGATCATTGCCGTTGAAGAGCAGCAGCTTGCCATCCCAGCCTTTGCCCGCATAGTTGCCGCCGATTCCCAGATGATCTCCAGGAGCCGTTGCGTTGCCGGCCGGGCCTCGTGAAAAGAAATAGCCCGTGACGGCTCGATCACTGTTCGGATAACCGTTCCAGACCCAGCATTCGAACGAATAGCTTTGCGGCAGACTCGGTACCTGAGCATGCAGCCGCCCGCCAGCAAACTGAACGGCTCGATTGCCGCGCGGAGCCTGCTGCAGACCATTTCCACGTGGCCCCGGAAGATAGAAGGCAATCCCAGGCTCATAGAGCGCCGGGTGATGGCCGGTGACATCGCTCGCGGCAAATCCAGTCGCCCCGAACAGCGTCGCTGGAGTTCCTTCAATCTCGCCCAGACGCCAATATGCTGCGGGCGTTGAGGCGAGAACTTCGCGCGCGTAGGCGTGAGCTTCATCGGTCACTGGCTTTGCCGGTTGTCCCGACACAGCTTCCAATAGTTGCGTCAGAGTCTTCACGATTTGCGGTTCAGCCTGCACTTCAAGTCCGGCGGTTCTTGCAGGCCACGTGGTGTATCCGCCAAGGACATGCTGTTCGGGCGGCGGAATGTAGCCTTCCGCACCGTTGGCAAGTTCAATGTTCATCGTCAACGGCAGCGGACTGCGCTGCTTCAGCTTCAGACCAGTGATGCCAAAGACTTCATCCGGAATCGCAGTGATGCCGAGGTCGCCAACGCGAATGGCCTGCAGGCGAAGCTCCGCTGTGGGATCTTCACGCAAATACTTCTGTTCGAACGCGTAGACTTCGGACCATCCCTGCGGCAGACGATCACCGACTTTGGCCATCATATCGGTGGCCCATTTCATACGCTCATCGTCCGGCGTTCGTCGATTCAGTTTGAGCGTAGCTTCGGCCATCGCCAGAGTCACGTCGCTGCGAAACCGAATCGTGCTGTAGGCGGCGGCAGCCTTTTCCGCGACCGCGCGAGTGTACGCATCGAGATCGTTTCGGCCAGCCGCGCGACTGTAGTCAGGCCACATGCTGTCGCCGCTGGTTCCCTGCGACATCATGCCGACAAATCCTGGCTGCTGTCGCGAGGCACCAATCAGTTCGGCAAACTCGGCTCCGAAGCGACCACAGAAGTCACCGGACACCAGCGGCGATCCGTAATAGTGCATCGCATAATTGCCAAGCACGGCCAGAGGTTGACCATCGCGAGTCTGAATGGCCAGCAGAGTCAGGTCGGTATCCGCCGGTCCGGATGGCCCCACATGATTGGGACTCAGGTGCCCCGGATGCATGTGGGCTCGCACGTTCTGCTGCCCAAAAGGGTCCGTCATCGCCATACGATCCGAACGAAATATCCAGCGACGACAATGATTGTGCTGGTCGTCAGTGATCACGGCCCAGCCCGCCTGAGCCACAACAAGGCGCTCATTGGCCTGCACGATGCTGCGAACAATCTGACCTGGCAAGAACGCTGAATACTCCGGATCGGCCCGACTGCCCAGACACGGCATCGCTGACGGAGCGGAATGAGTATGCGTGGCGGAAATCAACATACGTTCCACCGGAATGCCTGTCTGCTGCGACGCCAGCTGCTTCACATCGTCCAACATGTCGCGAGTCAGCATGAGGCTGTCCACAACGACAATCGCAAGCCGCGTCGTCCCGTCATCCAGCACCAGCGCTCGACTCATCAGGCGATCATGAGCCATCGTCGCCGACCGTTCCTCCACCATCCCGTTCACTCGAACCGGAAACACCGTCGGCGAAACATCCACCATCGCCGCCCCGGCCCGAAAGTCAGCGGCGTGAAGTGTGTCCCGTGCGAAGAGCAGACATAGAAGCCCGATGCTCCGGATGCAACACGCATTCATAATAAGCTCCTGACATGACGGGCAACGTCATTGCACGAAGTGAAACAACCAATTGGCAAGTAGCGGAAGGGCGCGAGCCCTCCGGTATCGAGTCATCGGACGGCTCGGCCGATGCCTCATTCCTTACGATGCCTAACACGATCTGCAAAGCATTCGGCCAAAACGATCGCGATGAAAACGGCCCATGAAGCATGGGCTGAATTCCTCGCTAACGCAGAAGATCATTGCCGATCTGATTTATGGAGAACTTCCCAGGGACCATCGTCGACGACTTCAGAGAGCTCGACAATTCGACAAATTCTCTGAAGTCCGCCGGCAGCTTCATAATAGGGGCTCATGATTTCCATAAAGGCTTCAAACCGCTGCAGGCAGGTCAACTGAATATTGTCTGCCCGAGTTGCATGGTCTGCTGTCGCATGGTCATCGAAGATTCGCAGCACTTTCTCCATCTCTGCACCTACTTCGTCCCGAGGTTTTCAAACAGATACAACCCTGACTTTCCGGGACAGACGAGATCGATATCTTTGTCGCCGTCGATATCAATGGCCGCCATCTGCAGACCGGTTCCGGCGGTTCCTTTCGGAAAGTCCTTCAGAGCCCAGCGGTCCTTTGCATCCTTCGGTGCGTTCAGAGCAGGATCGCCATGGAAGATCGTGCGACGGCTCCACTGTGCCTTGCTTCGATCAAACTGAAAGTACAAAACCACCGACGCATCCGTCGCTCCAGGTTCGACTTCATGCGCATAGACTCGCTTGCCTGTTACGAGCTCCGGTTCGCCATGTCCATCAAGGTCGGCAAGCAGCAGTGTGTGGACCTGGGAGAATGTGTCGTCGATGGAAGTCTTCGTCCAGACTCGCTTGCCATCCGCACTGGACTGCTTCAGCCAGTACAAACCAAATCCATGCCCGTTGCCGGCAATGATGTCCGTCAGTTTGTCCCCATCGACATCGTATCCCAGAATGAAAATCCCGGCCGCGCCGAGTTCAAATTCCTGGTGAAAGGTCCATGTGGCGTTGGCGTCCGCAGGCTGCTCGTACCAGCCTTTGGGAGTCAAAATGTCACGCCGACCGTCGCTGTTGATGTCTCCAATCCCGACACCATGACCAGCGCCTTCTTTACCGCACTCGTGACGCTTCCATTCCACAGACGGCTTCTGCGCCACCAGCTCATACCACACGACCACATTGCCTGGATTGGGAAGAAAGTCCGGACGTCCGTCATCGTTGATGTCGACCAGTTCTCCAGTCTCCATGTTCCCGGGAAGATCAATCTCATGTTCGGTCCACGGCTTCGTCGCATCGCCGCCTGGATTTTCAACCCAGCCAACTCGCTTGCCGAAGTAATTGCACGTCACGATATCGGCTCGGCCATCGCCATTCACATCCATCGCCGCATCGCAGAAGTCTTCGTAGTAATGAGGATTCGGGCCGCTGGCTGGAACTTCGCGTACCTTGTGCTTCGTCCAGTTCGGAGCTTCATACCACGAATCGCCGCTGAAGATGTCGACCCGTCCATCACCATTGAAATCCGCCGCTCCGCAGGCTTCGTACGGAGACTGATCGTTGATCGTGTGCATCTTCCACTGAACATTTCCCGGCGGCTGAGCATTCACAGAGTCAGGCAGCAACCCGATCACGGAAGCAAAACCAACCGGGGCAACAAGCGACAACGTCCATCGGCGAGCAAGGCGGGAAATCATGTCAGGATTCTCTTTGCGGGCGAGAGTAGCGGAGGAAGAACAAGCAGACCGAACGAATCAGCGCCCTCATTATGAACAGCCTGCCCCCAGATTGCCATCAGCCAGTAGGATGGCCGCCCTCGGCCGTCTGCGTTTTCATTCCTCCTTATGATCCCCTTCTTCCAAGCCTGTTTGAGCCATATCCAACACAACCCAATTGACCAGAACCCACGAATAGCATGCAAAAGGAAGACGGTCGAGGGCGACCATCTTACAGCTTGATCTCGACCACATCGCATGCAGGCCCAAATCCCCTACCCACGCCAAGCAAGTGAAGCGAAGGGAGGGGTCGAGCGAGCGTCAGCAAGCTCGGGGGCGGGCCGAGGGGCAATGCAGGCAATGGAATGCTGACAGAGGAATGCGGCGTTTGTGGTGGTCGGACAGAAAATGGGTGACAAAAAATAATCGCAGAGGGTGGTGGCGAGAGTCGTCGCTTTCAACTTTTCGCTTCTTCCGCTTCTTTTCGATCTCAAAGGAGAACCGGGCACATCGTGGATCCTGAAGTGTAGAACGGCTGTCCTCAGCCGTTTGCGACTCATTCCTGGTGAAAGCGATTGAGGACAATCGCTCTACACTGGGTAGCACAGGTGCAGCATGTGACGCGAAGCAGTCGGAAGCCGAAGGGACAGCGTGGCTAATTCAGGGTACCGTGTCCCAACGTCAGTTTACTGAAAACTGAACACTGAAAACTGAACACCGAAAAGCACACGCCCTTCAGGCGTGCTATCCAGCTCAAAAGAGGACGATGCCGCGGTGTGGTATACCGGACGAATGACACAGCAAGCTTAACGATACCTGAAGACGCTGGAAGTTTTTTCGGAAAGCGTGGCTGAACTCGGCGGGGGCCGGGCGTTTCCTTTCTTTATGGCCGTGTGTGATCCGAGGGCACAGATCACCAGGCTGATCCGGCTTTTGAACTTCATCGACCAGTCGAACGCTCGGCGTTCTTCGGACGATTTGAAGTCGCTCCGCACCCCCTTCGTTCAGGAGACACGTCATGCTGCGCGCGCTGTTCTCAACGTTTCACCGCTCCCGAAGATTTGCCCGCCCCTGCGCCAGTGTGACACCGGCCGTGGAGGAAGTGGAGACTCGAGCACTGCTCTCGGCGACTCTGGATGGTACCGGCAACAACCTGCTTCATTCGGAATGGGGCAGCATCGATGAAGAATTTCTCAGACTGGCTCAGGCCGAATACGCCGACGGTGTTTCATCGGTCGCGGGAGCGGATCGCCCGAGTGCTCGCGCGATCAGCAACGCGGTCTCCGATTCCGGTGGCGAGGACAAAATCAGTGACCGACTGATGTCCGCGATGATCTACGCATGGGGACAATTCATTGACCACGATATGACTCTGACCGAAGGCGGGAACACGACCGAGACCATGACGATCGCAATTCCGAAAGGCGATCCATGGTTCGATCCTGCCGGCACCGGAACTCAGGTCCTGAAGACGTCCCGATCGGGCTTCGATGAAAGCACCGGTACGAACACCAGCAATCCTCGACAACAGGTCAATGAGATTTCCGCCTACCTGGATGCTTCGATGATCTACGGTTCCGATGCGGAAACCACAGCGTCACTTCGCACCTTCAGCGGCGGCCACATGAAGACAAGTGATGGGAATCTGCTGCCCATTGATGCCAGCGGAATGTTCATGGCCGGTGATATCCGAGCCAACGAGAATCCCGAACTGACGGCTCTGCAAACGCTGTTCGTGCGTGAACACAATTATCAGGCCGACAAGATCGCAAAGGCCAATCCATCGCTCAGCGACGAAGAAGTTTATCAGCAGGCTCGAGCCATCGTGATCGCCGAGATTCAGGTGATCACGTACAACGAATGGCTGCCGTCACTGCTGGGACAGGGATCCGTCGGGCCATATCGCGGCTATAACCCGAATGTGAACGCCGGGATCAGCAACGAGTTTGCGACGGCGGGATTTCGTTTCGGCCACAGCCTTGTCGGCGACGACATTGAGTTTCTGGACAACAACGGCCTGGAAGTGCGTGACGGAGTGACTCTGGCCGACGCCTTCTTCAATCCGGATCTCGTCAAAGAAAACGGCATCGATCCTCTGCTGAAATATCTGACGTCTGATCCGTCATCGGAAGTGGATACCGAGATCGTTAACAGCGTGCGTAACTTTTTGTTCGGACCACCAGGCTCCGGAGGACTCGACCTGGCCGCTCTGAATATTCAGCGAGGACGCGATCATGGACTCGCCGACTATAACCAGACCAGAGCAGCTCTGGGGCTGAAGAAGGTCACCAGCTTTGCCGAGATCACATCCGACAAGGAGCTTCAGACGAAACTCAAAGATCTCTACGGCAATGTCGACAGCATTGATCTGTGGGTCGGAGGACTTGCGGAAGACCATGTCCGGGGCGGCAGCGTTGGTCCCACGTTCAAGGCAATCATTCTGGAGCAATTTGGACGCCTGCGAGCCGGTGATCGATACTGGTACCAGAATCAGTTCCAGGGGAAACAGCTGAATGAGCTGAGTCGCACAACACTGACGGACATCATTCGTCGCAACACGCAGCTGACTTCGATTCAGAAGAACGCCTTCTTCTTCAAAGCGGGTGTTTCGGGAACGGTGCTGGTCGACGGGAATCGCAATGGCAAAGCAGACCGAGCCGATCGCCCCGCGGCCAATGCGAAAGTGCAGCTCATTCTGGTCGAGGATGGATCGGTCGTTCACGAAGAGCAGACGAGTGCTCAGGGCAACTTCAACTTTGACGTTTTGGAAGATCTGCGAACCGGCATCTATCGCATTCAGGTTGTTTCCGCAGACGGCACGGTGCTGGCCAAAAGTGGCGACGTGTCGATCACCGGAGGTGACGACTTCGAACGAGTGACTCTGCTGATTCCCGCATCGAGTTCTACGAGTTCCACACTGCCATCACGACCGGCACCGGGGCCACCAGCACCAAAGCCTGGCGGTGCACCGATGAACAGAAACGCCAGTGGGACGGTGGCTCAGAGCACATCCGGAGCCGCAACGACGTCCGACACAACGACGAACTCCGCGACTTCGACTTCGACGTCTGGCAAGAAGACAGGAACGCACGGCGTTTTGTCTTCGAACACGTCGTCAGCCAATGCATCGAACGAACTTGGTCCGGGAGGAAGCACAATCGGGCTCATGCGACGCCTGGATGCTCTTCCGCCGGAACTGCTCGATCAGCTGTTCTCTGAGCTGACATGAGAGAAACCGGCCACCGACTTGCCTGGATGCGAGTGGGTGGCCGGCATTGATGTTCGAGCTGGACGATGTATGACGTGAAAGAGGCACGAGCATGGAACCAGCGGGCTTCCGTTTCGAAGCCGCTGGTTCCTTTGCCGAGCATCAGACGACAGTCGCCACCTGAACTGCCGTGCCGCTGACAACACTGTTCGTTGTGACGATGGCAGTCAGCAGACCAACGGCTCGTGGGCGAGTTGAGAACGTCACTGTCAGCGTTGTCGCAGTTGCTGCTGTGACCGTTCCGACCGCTCCGTTGTTGAAGACAATCGTATTGTTGCCTGGCGTCGTACTGAAGCCGAAACCAGTGATGGTCATCGTATTGGAGTTGATCGACAGATTGGCTGTGCTGAGAGTGACGACCGGTCTGACGACCGCAACCTGAATTGCAGTGCCACTGGAAACACCGCTCGTCGTGACCACAGCGGTCAGACTGCCGGCCGACGTGGGCTTGGTCGAGAAGGTAACGGTCAGCGAAGTCGCTGTTGCCGCCGTCACAGTTCCGACTGCACCATTATTGAAGACCACCGTGTTGTTCGCTGCCGTTGTGCTGAAACCGGCTCCTGTAATGGTGACGGTGTCAGCGTTTGCCGCAAGCGAAGTCGACG
The DNA here is from genome assembly GCA_964538835.1 of uncultured Chitinophaga sp. Classification (GTDB taxonomy): domain Bacteria; phylum Planctomycetota; class Planctomycetia; order Planctomycetales; family Planctomycetaceae; genus SXXK01. The sequence continues at coordinate 13,135 of CAZIGZ010000069.1, forward strand.
TCAGAGTCACTGCCGGACTCACTGTCGCAATCTGCTTCGCTGCTCCACTGCTGAGCGAGTTAGTCGTGACAACGGCAGTCAGGCTGCCGAGAGCCGCCGGCTTGGTCGAGAACGTGACGGTCAGTCGAGTCGCGGTCGCAGCCGTCACGGTACCAACCGCACCGTTATTGAAGACGACCGTGTTGCGCGCAGCAATTGGGTCAAATCCAAAGCCATCGATCGTGACTGTCGCCGCATTGATGCCGAGAGCCACTGTGCTGGCAGTAACGAATCGCGTGACTTCGGCCACCTGAACTGCTGCTCCACTCGCCGTCCCGTTGACTGTGACGATGGCCGTCAGAGCACCAGCCGTTGCCGGTCGCGTGGAGAACGTGACCGTCAGCGACGTGGACGTTGCGGCCGTTACGGTACCCACAGCACCGTTATTGAAAACGACCGTGTTGTTCCCTGCCACAGGGCTGAAGTTCGTTCCACTGATGGTGACAGTCGTGGAATTCGCAGCCAGACTGGTCGTTGTCAGATTCACGGTCGGCAGAATGGTCGCAACCTGAGTCGCCGCACTGCTGAAGCCTCCTGTGGTCACTGTGGCGTTCAGAGGACCGCCCAGATCCGGAAGAGCCGCAAAGGTAATGCTGAGCGATGTGCTTGTCGCAGCGGTGATGATCCCGACGGCACCGCCATTGAAGGTGACAGAATTGTTCGTCACTGTCGAATCGAAGCCAAAGCCGTTGATCGTCAGCGTCGTCACACCAGCGGCCAGCGTCGTCGTACTGACGGTCACCGCCGGAACGACGGTGGCCACTCGGACTGCCGCACCGCTGCTTCGAGTATTCGTTGTAACAACAGCAGTGAGGTTTCCAACTGTTGTGGGACGAGTCGAGAACGTGACGGTCAACAGCGTTCGAGTGGCTGTCGTGACCGTTCCGACAACACCGTTGTTGAAGACGACCGTGTTATTGGCCGGGGTCACATCGAAGCCGAATCCAGCGATCGTCATCGTCGACGAGTTGGCTGCCAGTGAAGTGCTGGCCGTCGTCACGACAGGAACAACTGTGGCTACCTGAACCGCCGTACCACTGGCAACACCGTTCACCGTCACTGACGCGGTGAGACTGCCTGCGGATGCAGGAAGCGTTGAGAACGTGACTGTCATGCTGGTTCGAGTCGCAGACGTGACCGTTCCTACTGCTCCGTTATTGAAGACCAGCACATTTCGTGAAGCCGTCGGATCAAACGCAAATCCTGTGAGCGTGATTGTGTTGCTGTTGGCAGCGAGATTCGCGGTGCTTGACGTAATCACCGGAATGATGCTGGCCACCTGCAGAGCTGTTCCGCTCGTGACACCGTTTGTCGTCACCGACGCTGTCAATGTTCCCACACCCACCGGACGGGTAGAGAAAGTAACCGTCAGGGCTGTCGCTGTTGCAGAAGTGACGGTACCCACGGCTCCGTTGTTGAACGTCACTACGTTGTTTGCGGCCGTTGTAGAGAAACCGAAACCGTTGATCACCATCGTCGAAGCGCTGGCAGCGAGCTGGGCAGCCGTCGCAGTGATGACCGGCTGAACCGTCGCCACCTGGACTGCGGTGCCACTGGAAACGCTGTTGACGCTCACAACGGCGGTCAGGCTTCCTACTGCGGTCGGTCGAGTGGTCAGTGAGACAGTCAGTGATGTTGCCGTTGCGGCCGTCACTGTTCCAACGGCTCCGTTGTTGAACGTCACGGTGTTCAAGCTTGCCGTGGCACTGAATCCTGTTCCGGTGATCACAATGGATGCTGCATTGATTGGAAGCAGTGTTGCGTTGCTCGTCACCACAGGAGTGACTGTTGCGACCTGAACTGCGGTTCCGCTCGCCATCGTGTTTGTGGTCACGACGGCCGTCATGCTGCCAAGCGAAGTCGGTCGCGTGGTCAGGTTCACAGTCAGTGTCGTTGCCGTTGCGGAAGTTACGGTGCCGACTGCTCCGTTCGTCAGCACAACAGTGTTGTTGGCTGCTGTGGTACTGAAGCCAAACCCGTTAATCGTCAATGTTGATGACGTGATTCCAAGGCCGGCCGTTGAACTTGTCACGACCGGAAGCACGTTGGCAATCTTGACGGCGGCTCCACTGGAGAGACTGTTTGTCGTTACAACGGCGGTCAGATTGTTTGTGGCGGTCGGCGCGGTGCTGAGTGTCACGGTCAGCGCCGTTGCCGTGGCAGCGGTGACCGTTCCGACCGCTCCGTTGTTGAAGACGACCGTGTTGTTACCCGGAGTCGTATCAAAGCCGAAGCCGTTGATCGTCACTGTTGCAGCATTTGCCAGCAGGTTTCCGTTCGCTGCTGTGACTGAAGGAATGACGGTGGCCACCTGAACTGCCGCTCCGCTGCTCTGGCTGCTGGTGGTCACAACAGCCGTCAGGGTTCCAGCCGTCGTGGGCCGTGTGGTCAGGTTGACGGTCAGCGATGTGTTCGTGGCAGCTGTCACCGTTCCGGCTGCTCCGTTCGAAAGCGTCAGCGTATTGCTGGCCGCTGTTGTAGAGAAACCGAAGCCGTTGATCGTCAAAGTCGTTCCGCTGGCAGAGATGCTGGTGGTGCTGCTGGTCACGACCGGTGTCACTGTGGCAACCTGAGTGGCAGAACCACTGGCAATGCTGTTGGTCACAACAATCGCCGTCAGACTTCCAGCCGCCTTTGGCTTAATCGTAAAGGTCACAACCAGAGACGTTTTGGTGGCAGTCGTGACCGTTCCGATCGCCCCGTTGTTAAAGGCAATCAGGTTTCGATTGGCAACCGGATCAAATCCGAATCCATTGATCGTAACCGTCGTCGCCGTGGCCGTTCGGCTGACTGTGCTGCTGGTTACCACGGGGCGAGAATTCGCGACCTGAACCGCCGCACCGCTGCCGATTCCGTTTGTGGTCACAATGGCTGTCAATGCACCAGCCGCGGAGGGACTGAACGAAAACGTCACAGTCAGAGCGGTGTTCGTGGCACTCGTAACAACGCCCGCTGCTCCGTTGCTCAGCACGACCGAGTTATTGGCGGCGGTCGTATCAAATCCGAAACCGTTGATGACCATGGTCGCTGCGTTCACAGCAACACTGCTTGTGCTGGCGGTCACCACCGGGATGATGGTAGCCACCTGAACAGCAGTTCCGCTGCTGATGCTGTTCGTCGTCACAACCGCCGTCAACGGTCCTGCCGCTGCGGGACGTGTTGAGAATGTCACCGTCAGCGTCGTCGCTGTGGCTTCAGTGACTGTTCCCACGGCTCCGTTGTTAAAGACTACTGTGTTGTTGGCAGCTGTTGTATCAAATCCAAAACCACCAATCGTCAGCGTTGTTTGATCGGCACCGAGGTTGCTTGTTGAGGATGTCACCACCGGAACCGCAGTCGCCACCTGAACAGCAGCACCACTCGACAGCGTGTTGGTCGTAACCACCGCAGTCACGGCACCGGCCGATGTCGGGGCGGTGGTCATGTTGATCGTCAGTGATGTCGCGGTTGCTGCAGTCACGGTGCCTTCAGCACCATTGGAGAACGTGACCGAGTTGTTTGCAGCAGTCGGATCAAAACCAAAGCCATTAATTGTCAGTGAACTGGCGTTAGCAGCCAGGTTAATCGTACTGCTGGTAATGACAGGCGTCACAGTCGCAACTTGGACCGCACTTCCGCTGGCAACACCGTTGGTCGTGACGATGGCCGTCAGAGAACCAGCGGTCGCTGGCCTTGTCGTGAACGTCACCGTGATCGTGGTTGCGGTTACCGCCGTAATGTTGCCCACAGCGCCGTTGTTCAGTGTGACAGCGTTGTTAGCCACGACCGTATCGAAGCCAACGCCGTTGATCGTCAGTGTCGTTCCATTGGCTGCGAGATTCGCTGTGCTGGAAGTCACGACAGGAATCACGGTGGCCACCTTGACGGCTGCACCACTGCCAAGCGAGTTTGTCGTCACCACGGCTGTGAGATCACCGGCAACGTCAGGAGGCGTTGTCAGAGTCACCGTCAGTGACGTCGGGGTTGCTGCTGACACAGTCCCCACAGCACTTTTGTTGAAGACCACGGTGTTGTTCGCCGCAACCGGATCAAAGCCGAATCCTGTGATGGTGACGGTCGTTCCATCCGCAGCGAGATTCGAGCTGGCTGTTGTAACGACCGGAACAACAGTGGCCACCTGAACGGCAGCAGAACTGCTCTTCCCGTTGGTCGTAACAATGGCCGTCAGGGAACCAGCGGTCACCGGCAATGTGGAAAGCGTGACAGACAGCGAAGTCGCGGTGGCACTCGTCACAGAGCCGACTGCACCATTATTGAAGACCACGGTGTTGTTCGCGGCCGTTGTATCGAAGCCGACTCCGCTGATCGTCAGAGTATTCGCGTCCGCTGCCAGGTTGTTCGAGCTGTTGATCGTCACGACGGGAATTACGTCCGCGATCTGTATCGCCGCACCACTCGAAAGCGTATTGGTCACAACGATGGCCGTCAGGGTTCCTGCGGCCGTTGGATTCTTCGTAAATGTGACTGTCAGCGATGTTGCTGAAGCAGTTGTCACGGTTCCCTCAGCACCATTGCTCAATGTCACAATGTTATTGCTGGCCGTCGGATCAAATCCCAGCCCGCTGATCGTAACCGTTGTGGCATCAGCAGTAATCTGAGTTGTTGCACTGGTCACGACTGGCACTACAGTTGCGACCTGAACCGGGGCCGAGTGGCTGATACCGTTGCTGGTCACAAGGGCCGTCAGATCCATCGCCGTCGTCGGTGTGGTGGAAAACAGAACGGTCAGCGACGTTGGAGATGCCGCCGTCACTGTTCCCACAGCACCGTTGTTAAAGACAACCGTGTTGTTGGAGGCTGTCGTGTCGAAACCAAAACCGCTGATCGTCAGCGTGGTTTCGTCGGCCAGCAGGTTAGACGTGCTGCTGGTCACAACCGGAGTCACCAGAGCCACCTGGACAGCAGAACCATTGCTCTGGCTGTTTGTGGTAACGACCGCTGTCAGGCTGCCGGCGGACGTTGGCGATGTTGTCAGGTTCACCGTCAACGACGTCGAGGTCGCAGCGGTGACCGTCCCAACGGCTCCGTTGTTGAATGTCACGGTGTTGTTGGCGGCGGTTGTTGAAAATCCGAAACCGTTGATGGTCAGACTGGTGCCGTTCGCCGCCAGCCGGGATGTCGAGTTTACTGTGACGACCGGGATAACGGACGCGACCTGGATGGAAGAACTCCCGGCAATCCCGTTCGATGTGATGGATGCCGTCAGAGCACCAGCGGCGGCTGGCTTGGTTGTGAAAGTCACCGTCAGTGATGTCGCAGTTGCGGCAGTCACTGTCCCGATGGCTCCATTGTTGAATGTGACGACGTTCTTTGACGCGACAGTATCAAAACCTGTTCCGGAGATTGTCAGCGTCGAAGCATTGGCAGCCAGACTTGCGGTGTTTGAGGTGATGACTGGTGTGACGGTCGCGACCTGAATCGCTTTGCCGCTGGCCAGACTGCTGGTTGTCACAATGGCCGTCAGAGTACCAGCGGAGGTTGGCCTTGTGGAGAACGTAACAGTCAACGATGTCGCGGTGGCGGACGTTACTGTGCCAACAGCACCGTTGTTAAAGACCACCGTGTTGTGAGACGCGGTAGGACTGAATGCCAGACCAGTGATCGTCACGGTGCTGGCATTGCTTGCGAGATTCGAAGTACTTGCGGTCACTGAAGGCGTAATGGTGGCGACAGCAATCGAGCTGCCATTGGAGACTCCGTTGGAAATCACAGACGCAGAGAGTGCTCCAACCGAAGTCGGACGTGTTGACAGCGACACAGTCAATGTTGTCGCGGTTGCTGCCGTCACAGAACCAACGGCTCCATTGTTGAACGTGACTGTGTTGTTAGCAGCGGTCGTATCGAATCCGAATCCGAAGATCGACAGTGTCGTCGCACTGGCCGACACCAGATTGCCCGTGTTGGTCAGAACGACCGGAGTCACAGTCGCAATCTGCACTGCCGCGCCGCTCGTCTGGCTGTTGGTCGTCACGATCGCTGTCAGCGTACCGGCCTTCGCTGGCTTGGTCGTCAGCGTGATGGTCAGCGTCGTTGCAGTCGCAGAAGCAATCGTCCCAACTGCACTGTTGCTGAGCGTGACGGCGTTGTTCGCGGATGTCGGATCAAATCCAAAACCGTTGATCGTGATTGATGTGGCGTTCGCCAGCAGACTTGCTGTGCTGCTGGTCACGACCGGGGTCACAGTCGCGATCTGTACGGCAGAGCCGCTCGTTCGAGTATTCGTGGTAACGATCGCCGTGAGACTGCCAGCGGTGGCGGGTCGAGTCGAGAACGTGACCGTCAGAGAAGTGTTTGTGGCCGAGGTGACCGTTCCGACAGCTCCGTTGTTCAGAGTCACAGTGTTGTTGGCAGGAAGCAGGTCAAACCCGAAACCGCTGATGCTGACAGTATTCGAGTTCGCTGCGAGACCCGATGTTGCACTGGTGACCACTGGAGTGACCGTCGCAACCTGAACGGCAGTGCCGCTGGTGTGGCTTCCGGTCGTCACGATCGCGGTGAGACTGCCCGCCGCTTTGGGTTTGGTAGTAAAGCTGACGGTCAGAGTTGTCGCTGTTGCAGCCGTGACCGTACCGACAGCCCCGTTATTGAACTGAACCGTGTTGTTGGATGGTGTTGTCGCGTCAAATCCGAAGCCGCTGATCGTCATTGTCGACGCGTTAGCAGCAAGGTTCGCCGAACTGCTTGTGACGGCAGGCTTGACGGTCGCGACCTGCACGGCTGATCCGCTGTTCTGTGAGTTCGTGGTGACGACCGCTGTCAGGCTTCCCATCGTGTCCGGGGCTGTATCAAACCCAACAGTCAATGACGTGTTCGTCGCAGATGATACGGTTCCGACTGCTCCGCTGCTGAAGACAACCGTGTTGTTTCCCGCGGTTGTCGAGAACCCAAAGCCAGCAATCACAATCGTTGAAGCGCTGGCTGCGATGCTGGCCGTGCTGAGGGTGACGACCGGTGTGATGGCTGCAACCTGAGTCGCAGCGCCGCTGTTCAGACTGTTAGTGGTGACGACGGCTGTCAGACTTCCTGCAGTCGTTGGCTTCGTGCTGAAGGAGATCGTCAGCGATGTGGGCGTCGCTGTGGTAATCGTGCCCACCGCGCTGTTATTGAACGTGACGGCATTGTTGGCGACCGTCGGGTCAAATCCGAAACCGTTGATGGTCACTGTCGATGCATTGGCGGCAACCTGAGTCGTGGCAGAAGTCACAACCGGAGTCACATTGGCCACCTGGACAGGTACGCCGCTGCTGACACCGTTGCTTGTCACGACGGCCGAGAACGACCCGGCCGTGACTGGACGAGTTGTCAGATTCACGGTCAGCGAGGTATTCGTCGCGGCAGTGACAGTTCCGGCAGCTCCGTTATCGAATGTGACCGAATCATTTGTGATCGTCGTATCAAACCCAAGACCAGCAATGATGATCGTGTTGGCGTTGGCAGCCAGACTCGCCGTGCTTGTAGTTACAACCGGCGCGACTGTGGCGACCTGAGTGGCCGATCCCGCAGCGCTGTTTGTCGTGACGGTGGCGTTCAGTGTTCCGGCGGTTGTCGGACTGGTGGACAGCGACACGGTGAGCTCAGTACTTGTCGCAGCCGTGACGGTACCCACAGCTCCATTGTTAAACGTCACAGTGTTGTTAGCGGCAGTCGTATCGAACCCCGCACCGTAAATTGTCAGAGTCGATGCGTTGGCCGGGACAGTCGCCCCGTTGCTGGTGACGTCCGGAGTGACAGTCGCCACCTGGACGGCGGCACCGCTGTTTACACTGTTGGTCGTCACAACGGCCGTCAGGTTTCCTGCGGACGAAGGCATTGTTGTGAATGTCACTGTCAGCGATGTGCTGGTCGCTGCAGTAATCACGCCGACAGCACTCTTGTTGAACGTCACGCTGTTGTTGGCAACGATCGGGTCAAAGCCCGTTCCGTTGATCACAATCTCAGTCTCAGAAGCAGACAGCGCGGCGGAGGAAGCCGTCACCGTCGGACTCAGCATCGCTCGATCTTCCAGTGACTCAAAGACCTCCAGTGCAGCCGTTGGAGTTCCCACCCATCGTTTCTGCTGTCGTCGCCGACTGGACCGGTTCATTGACAGAAAGGTGTGGGCGATCGAATGCAGAAACGAAATCAGGCGTTTCCGTGGCATGAGGCTACTTTCGTCAACAGCGATGAGGGAATTCCGAAGTGACCTGTCGCCCGAAGGGTGTTCTCCTCGGGAAGTGAAACAAACCGACGTCCAGGTTCATTTCACGAGATCACGGCACAGCACCGCGCGCTCGGCGGGCAGTCATCGCATGTCCCCCAACAGACTTGCTGAGAAAAGAAAGTCCGCGGCTGGTCAGGGAGTTTCCCTGCCGGGATGTACCGACTCCGTAAACTCACTGGGACTTGTCGGGCTGTATGGGTTGAAGCAACCAGCGAACCATGGATTCTTCGACGGCGTGTTCGACTCTGCCCATTCGGTAATCTGTGGCGAATGTGCTTCCCGGAGATCCTGCCGGACCTGCACGGATACGGGGAATTTGCCGCGAATGACGCCGAGTCACCCTGGCATGGTGGCATGCCCTGGGAATCGCGTTACCATGAAGTCTTCCCGCCGTTTTGCACCCCGCCTCATCTGCCGGAGCGACGTCCCATGACTGACGCATCCACGCCAGTAAAAACCGACATCGACCCTCTCGTCCACTCTTCGCTGCGCGAGGCGTTGATTGTGTCCAGCATCTGGTTTGCGGCGATGGTCTGGTCGATCACCGTCTGCTGGACGATGGGCTACGGACGAACCAAAGACGAACTGAAACTGGTCTTTGGCTTTCCCGACTGGATCTTCTGGGGCATCGTTGTCCCATGGCTGACCTGCACCGTTGCATCGTGGATCTTTGGCGCATGGTTTGTGCGTGACGGAGAACTTGGCAAGGACGTGGAAGACGCTGATGAACTGGGACTGGGAGGATAAACAGAAGACCTCGCGTCGCATCGCCTGTGCCCTCTCTGGTCTCTGCTGAAGTTTCGGAAGTCCATCGCATGTCAGTTCTCAGTCCTTTCTCTGGCCCATTCCTGATCACTCAGTCTGCGCCCACTGCGACTCAGTTGCAGGTGGGATACGGCGCGATGTTCATGCTGGTCATGTTCATTGCGGTATCGTTCTGGATCGGCAGTCTTGCCAACAAGGCCACTCAGAGCGGCGGATTCATGAAGGGCTTCTTCCTCGGCAATCGAGGACTCGGGGCCTGGGCTCTGGCGCTGACGGCGACGATTCAAAGCGGCGGAACGTTTATGGGGTTCCCTTCGCTGGTTTACAAACATGGCTGGATCGTGGCGCTGTGGATTGGAAGTTACATGGTGGTCCCGATCACCGGCTTCGGAATCCTCGGAAAGCGACTGGCTCAGCTGAGTCGTCGCACGGGAGCCATCACGGTTCCTGATCTGTTCCGCACTCGGTTCAACAGCCCTGCCCTCGGGCTGATGTGCACGATCTTCATTCTGCTGTACCTGTCCTTCATGATGTTTGCTCAGTTCAAGGCCGGAGCGATCGTGCTGCAGCTGGCATGGCCGACTGGAGGTGAGCTTTCACTTTCGGAAGAGACCATCAGCGTTTCACAGGCTCGCTATCACACGGGTCTCCTGATCTTTGCGGTGACTGTCGTGAGTTACACACTGCTGGGAGGATTCCTTGCAGCCGTGTGGACGGATCTGTTCCAGAGCCTGCTGATGTTTCTTGGCGTGATGCTGTTACTTTACGCCTCCTTGTCAGCCACAGGCGGACTTGAGAACGCAACTCGAACTTCTCTGGAGAACACCGGGCCTGGCTTTGTGTTCGGACCCGGCTATGTGGAAGGCAATGCGGATCATCAGTTCCTTCCGCTGTCACTGGCAATCTCGTTCTTTATCGTCTGGATCTGGGGCGGCGTCGGTGCTCCGGCGGGACTTGTGCGACTGATGGCCAGCCAGAACACGAACGTGATTCGCAAGTCAATCTACCTGCTGAGTCTTTACAACCTTGGCATTTATCTTCCGCTGATTGTGATCTGCGTCTGCGGTCGAGCACTGTTGCCGAATCTGGAGTCGTCCGACCAGATCATTCCTCGCATGGCGATCCTGACGACCGGTCAGTGGCCCGGAGGTTCTCTGGTGGCCGGACTCATTCTGGCAGCTCCGTTCGGCGCGGTGATGTCAACGGTCAGTTCTTATCTGGTGGTGCTGTCATCTGGTGTTGTGCGAGACATTTACCAGAAGTTCATCAATCCCAAAGCCGTGCGAGAAGAGCTGCGGCTGGTCGCCTGGGGAACGATGCTGGTTGCCGGGCTCGTGTCTGTTCTGGTCATGTGGAACCCGGTGCAGTATCTTCAGGTGTTCATCATCTTCAGTACCTCCGGCGCGGCGGCGACGTTTCTGATTCCCGCGATCATGGCGTGCTACTGGCGGCGAGCAACCACGAAGGGTATCTTTGCGGCAATGATCTCCGGGGCCGTAACCATTCTGGCTCTTTACCTGTGTGGAATTCTCGGATGGACGCCCGCACAGAACATCGGTTCGCTCGATAAGTTCCGACCCTACTTTCTGCTGGGGTTTGAACCTCTGATCTGGGGACTGCTTGTTTCCGCGACGTCCGGCATTACCGTCAGCCTGCTGACGAAGCCGATGGACGACGAACTGATCCAGCGTTTCTTTGGACGCGAATCCTCACCGGAAGCCACCACATGAACCCACGTCATCAGACTCGCCGCGACCTCCTGAATTTCTCCACCGCGTCTCTCACCGGAACCGCGCTGGCCTCGCTTCTGCTGAAGGATGGAATCGCCCGCGCGGATGCTGTGCCGGGGGAAGCCAAAGGGGTTCCTCACCACTCGCCCATCGCAAAGCGAGTAGTTCATCTTTGCCTCTGCGGTGGACTCAGTCATCTGGACTCGTTTGATTACAAGCCGGAGCTGGCAAAGTTCCACGGCAAGTCACTCGAAGGTCCCGAAAAGCCCGAGACGTTCTTCAATCAGATCGGGCTCATTCGAAAGAACGACTGGGAGTTTCGTCAGCGAGGACAAAGCGGGCTTTGGATCTCTGATCTGTTCCCGCATCTCGCCGAGCTTGCCGATGATCTGACCATCGTGCGATCCATGGTGGCGGAATCAGCAAACCACACACCGGCCACCTTCGAAGAAAACTCGGGCTTTCGCCTGAACGGTTTCCCTGTCATGGGATCGTGGATTTCTTATGGCCTTGGATGTGAGACCGATGACCTGCCGTCGTACGTCGTTCTTCCCGATGCGCGTGGACTGCCCGCGGGAGGAACGATCAACTGGTCCAACGGTTTCCTGCCGGCACAGCATCAGGGTGTTGCGTTTCAGACCAACGGTCCTCCAATTCGCGATCTCTTTCCGTCACGACCACTTCCGGACGGTCTCGACAAAGCCAGCCGCGATCTTCTGACAAAACTTAACGAACGACATCTGGAAACCGCCGGAGCCGAAGACGCATTTCGAGCCCGCATGAAGGCGTATGAACTGGCAGCCAAAATGCAACTGGCGGTTCCGAGCGTCACAGACCTGAGTCAGGAAACAGAAGCGACGCGAGCCATGTATGGCGTCGATCGTGAAGAAACGGCAGACTTCGGAAGCCGCTGCCTTCTGACACGTCGGCTGCTGGAACATGGTGTTCGTTTCGTGCAGCTGTTCTCCGGCGGCTCCTTCGGTTCGCCTCGCATCAACTGGGACGGACATGAAGACGTTCATGAAAATCATACGCGGGAAGCGGGCCGCATGGACAAGCCGGTCGCAGCTCTGCTGAAGGATTTGAAAGCTCGAGGCATGCTGCAGGACACTCTGGTCCTTTGCACCTCCGAGTTTGGTCGCACGCCATTCACGCAGTCCAGCGCTTTCGTCGTCGGAGCAGGGCGTGATCACAATATGTATGGCTTTTCCATCTGGATGGCCGGAGCCGGCCTTAAGCCCGGGATCGCGTATGGATCGACCGATGAGATCGGATGGAAGACCGTGGAAAACCCGGTGCACTGGTATGACTATCACGCCACTGTGCTGCATCTGCTGGGAATCGACCACGAGCGACTGACCTATTATCACAACGGCATCCAGCGTCGCCTGACCAACGTGCATGGAACAGTGCTGAGCGACCTCCTGACTTAGCTTCAAACACTCAGAGTACGACTAAGACCGTATTGCTTCACACCTGAAAAAAGAACGCTTCCCAATGGCCCACCGCCCTTCCCGCTTCAGCTTGTTTGTTCTTCCGCTGTTCGTTTGTGGATGTCTGTCGCAATCGGCATCCGAATCCATGGTTGTCAGCACCGCTGAAACAGCGGAAGCAACCACAGCGGCCGACGGTGACGACATCCTGAAGCGGTTTGTTGAAGAGTGTGTTCTGATCGAACCCGGCAAGGGAGAATTTCCCTCCGAGATCTCAGTGGGAAGCTCCGACAAATTCAGCCTGCCAGTTTCCACCTGGAAGGCGGCCGGCAAGTTTCGCATCTCACAGTATGAAGTCACTCAGGAACTCTACAAGACCGTCACGGGAGCGGACCCAAGTCGATGGAAGGGCCCCAGAAACTCGCTCGAAATGGTCAGCTACGACGACGCGGTCCAGTTCTGCAAATCACTGACGGCCAGACTGCGAACCAAAGGTCTGATCGAACAGACGGATGTGGTAAGGCTTCCCACAGAGATGGAGTGGGAATACTGCTGTCGAGCGGCGACAACGACAAAATACAGCTTCGGAGATTCAGCCGTTGCCGACGGCGACAGCGGCAATATCGCCTCGACTTTGAATGAGTATGCATGGCACACGGGCAACGCCGCCGGAAACGACCCGGCCGTTGGCGTACTCAAGCCAAACCCATGGAAGCTGTACGACATGCACGGCTACCTCTGGGAATACGTCACGAGCGAAGATCCGAGTTCGCCGGAGAAGATCATTCGCGGCGGATCGTGGCGAGATCATCATTCCCTGCTGACGAGCTCCGTTCGCCTCGCCATTCCGTCACATGCGATGAGTGATGCCATTGGCTTTCGATGCGTGATCGCGTCAGAGTAATGAACGCAAGCCATACGAGTCCGGTCCGTGCCTGGACTCATTCAGCAGCCTGAGCCGATGGATCGGTTGCTGCGTCGTCTTCTTTTGTCGCCGCAGTCTGCAGCCTGCTCAGACTGAGGCCAGCCTGGTTCAGATAGTAAAGCCCAAGCACCGTCACTGGTATGTACATGCTGAGCTGATAATAAACTGAGGCGCCCAGTACGAGTGACGGATCAGGACGAGTTTCCTGAGCCTGCAAAGCCACGGAAAAGCAAAGCTGGATCACTCCAAAGTAGCCCGGCGTTGAGGGGATCGTGACACCCAGCGCCGTGACGCCCGTGACAATCAAGCCTGCGGCCGGAGTCACGTCGATCTGGAAAGATCTCAGGGCAATCCACGCGATCATTCCGTTGATCAGCCATTGGACCATCGAATTCAAAGAGATCAAAATGATGGCCTTCGCGCTCTTCAGTGCCATCAAGCCATCGGCACCTTTCCGAAGCATGTCGATAATGCCGCGAGTCAGGAACGCTGGCAGAAAAGGAAACAAGCCAAAACAGCGCTCCGTGAACCAGATGAAGGCTTCCGTCCAGATCAGGTAAATCACGACCGCCAAAACAACAACGGCCGACCCTGCCCCGACGATTTCAGCTGCACGTTGCTGTGCTGGCGGCATTCCCTCCGTGTAGGCGAGGCCGATTCCGAACAGCGCGAGGATCGCGAGAACATCGAAAATTCGTTCGAGCACCACTGTCGAAAGCACGGTTCCGACTGGAACTCCGTACCGATGCCGCACGAAGAAGACCCGGACAAACTCCCCCAGATGCGCCGGAAGAATGTTGTTCGCAGCAAACCCTGTCATCACTGGCGCAAAAAGCTCGCGAGTTGTGAACTGCCGCACAGGAGCCAGCAACCACTTCCAGCGAATGGCCTTCAGCCAGTAAAAGGCAAACAGAAGCGCAAGCATCGCTGGAAGAGTCAGGTAGTTCGCATTGGCAAATGCCTGCTTCAGTTCAGCAAGGTTCGTTTCACGCATGGACCACGCGAGACATCCCAGCGAAACGCCGATTCCCAGCAGGAGAAAGATCAGGCGTTTCATTTCGAAAGTCTCGGTGCAAAATCCGGTGACGGAAATGCCAGGGTAGGCCGCAAAGCCCTGGCTGCGGGTGAAATTCAGAGAACGCAAACAAAAACAACATCCGCGGCTAGCGTCTCGCGGCCTGGATCAGTCGTTTGGCTGATGATTAAAGACGGTCTTCGGCGGAAGACCAGAGATATCGTCGAGCCGCTTCAGCACGAAGGAAGTGCGGACGTGGCTGACCAGGCTGAATTCCACTCCCATCGGATTCAACCGCTTTCGACTGCAGACTATTCTCCTCAGAGGCGGCAGCCGGATTCAAAGCCGTGCTCTTCATGACAGCCGGCGGAACTGGCGAAGACGTAGCGGCCTCCGCTGAATCCAGACGACGATGAAGCAGACTGGTGATGACGTCACGTCGCAGCAGCAGCCCGCAGACCTGATCGTCCTGATTCACAACGGGAACAGCCGTGTTGGCCGAAGATCGGAACAGCGGAAGAACGGCGCTCAACGGAGCATCAATGCGAACGGATTCCGCATGTCGCATCACGATCGCCTGAATCGTCGCATCATCAGACGGACTGGCCATCAGAGCTCGCACAACGCTGCTTTCGCACACGATGCCGATCAGGCGTCCGCTGGAATCCGTCACCGCCATGACATCACAGTCACTGACGATCAGACGTTCGGCCACTTCACGAAGAGTTGTCGTTTCGGCCACCACATTCCCATGGCGAATGCGCATGAGATCTCGAACATGACGCTGCATAAGTTTCTCCTGACGTCGGGGAAGACGTTAACGCGGGGAAGCGTTTTCACGGGAGTCGACGGATTGTCGCTCATGCAAACCTGGAACACCGTTCCGTCAAAGGCGTCATAATTTCAGCATCCTGCCGGATTCACGATGTTGCCGAGCGTAAACCGGATGAGTCATGCGGCTGGTATCGATTGTGCTGCCGAGAACATGCCTTTGATGTTCCTCTCTCGGCCGGGAAACCCTGAACTTCTCTCCAGTGAGTCGGCATTTCCGGAATACCCCGTCTTCTTTAGTGAGTTGACGCCGGATCTCACAGAACATTGCCAGGGGACTCGGCGATCGCGTCGGACCTGCTACCATCTGTTGCGTTCCGAACTGTTTCCCGTGCCTGGATCGTTGCGATGAAAAATCTGCTGTGCCCTGCCCTGCTCGCCTGTGTCCTTGTCTCAGGCTGTACTCCGTCAGAATCCGAATCGGGATCGGGCGAAACAGACAAGTCCACCAAACCGAAGCTCACGACGCAGATTGCCCTGAACTGGTACCCGGAAATGGAACACGGCGGCTATCTGGCCGCAAAAACACTCGGACTGTTTTCATCAGCCGGAGTCGAGGCGGAAATTTCACCGGGCGGACCTGGCGCTCCCCAGCTTGTCATTTCCGAACTCGCCGCCGGACACATTGACTTCGCTGTGTCCGACGCTGATAACGTGGTCAAGGGACGAGCCAACGGCGTTCCGCTCGTGGCCCTTCTCGCTCCTCTGCAGAATTCACCCCGATGCATCATGGTGCATCAGGCCTCTGGATTTCAGAAACTTGAAGATCTCAAGGACATCGAACTCGCCGTCAGCGAAACTCGACCGTTCGCCCTGTGGATGAAGAAGAAGCTCCCGCTGACCAACGTGACACTTGTACCGTTCAGCGGCCAGGTCGGAGAATTCCTGACCAAGCCCAATTTTGCTCAGCAGGCGTTCGTCTTCAGCGAACCGTTCGTCGCCAAGGAAAAGGGTGGCGACCCGCAGGTCCTGATGGTGTCCGACATTGGTTTCAATCCCTACGCCAGCCTGCTTGTGACCACCGAGTCTGTCATTAAGGAAAAACCTGAACTGGTCAAAGCTGTGGTTTCAGCGAGCCTCGAAGGATGGGATCGCTATCTCGCGGACTCGAAGGCGACCAACGAGTACATTCACACGCTCAACACCGACATGAGTGTGGAAGCTCTGGCCTTTGGAGCATCCGCAATGGCTCCGTTGTGTCAGCCGCCGGAAGGCAAAACCACAGGAACCATGACGCTGGAACGGTGGGCGGAGCTGGTGGCTCAGATCGAGGAGCTGGGAGACATTCCGGCCGGGAGTGTCAAACCTGCAGAATGTTTCACTCTGGACTACCTTCCGGCGAATCCTTCCACCGGCGATGTTAAACAGTAACGATTCCGCAAGTTCGTTGAGTTCTGACGGTGCTGATGGTTCGTCTGATTCTCTGTTTCCTTCTGCCGTTGAAGGCAGCGGATACCCGTCTGAAGAGTGTGCAGCAGTGAACCATCGGGACGGCTGTCTGGTCCGGTTGTGACAGTCATAGTAGTCTCGTCGCGCCGCAGGAATCGGATTTGCCGCGCTTAACGGCAGCACAGCAATGACATGAAGCACGACTGGTTTTCGTGTCGAAACCGTAATTGTCCGAACAGCTGTTACGCTGTGAATTCGGGGCATGAATGATTCATCCGGCATTTCTCGCGCAAAGGATTGCGCCCTGCAGAGAGATGCTGGCAGAACACGGAGGACGGAGTCTTCAGGGACGAAGGCTCTGTTCCCGACCGCCCGGAGTTCATGGTCTTTCAACCGCAGCTGAGCGGGCTCTCGGAACATCATCCGAGACCGTGCAGAAGCTCTGACTTTTGCAGATCGTACTACGGCGGAGGCTCACGGACGGGCCTCATCACGGAGACCAGCAGGATGCTGACTTCTTTGTTGCGACGAAAATCCCGTCGCTGGCTGGCAATGCTCTTGCTCGGCGCGGCGGGAATGTCTTCGCTTTCCGGCTGTTCGAGACAGTTCTGGCGGAGGCAGGCCGACCGGGATTCGTACAACGCCATTGGGGAGAAACTCAACGATCCTCACTGGCAGGTTCCGCGTATTGATCTGACGCCGGACCCTCGCAGCCGCTTCTTCGATCCGTACGATCCGGACAAGCAACCTCTTCCTCCAGACGATCCGGCCGCGCACGAATCGATGCACTGCGTGAATGGCCGCAAGGGCTACAAGAACTGGCACAAACTCGGAACCGCGTTCGCCATTGAAAACCCTCAGTGGCTGCAGCCCTACGGAATCGAAATGCAGGGCGTGGACCCTGTGCTTGGACATTCCAAAGTTCAGGTGAAGGTCAATATTCCCCAGGCGATGGACCTTGCGACGATCCACAGTCGTGAGTATCAGACCAGTATTGAAGATGTTTACCTCGATGCTCTCGCCCTGACGGCCGAACGGTTCAAACTCGGCGTGCGTTATCTGGGCGTCGGAGGCTCTGAACCTAACGGTCTTTTCGAGACATCAACCAACTCGCGAGGTAATGCGAAATCCGGACTTGGAACGACTTTTGGAGTCAGTCAGGCTCTGCCAACCGGCGGTCAAGTCGCGGTGGACATCGCGAACTCCGTGACGTGGGTCTTTGCCGGTAACGGAAGCGAAGTCTCCGCGCCGACTCTGGGCTACAGCGTCACTCAGCCCCTGTTGTTCCAAGCCGGTCGCAAGATCGCCCTAGAACCTCTGACCCAGGCAGAGCGAGATGTGCTGTACAGTGCACGAACCCTGGCTCGATTTCGCCAGACTCTGTTCGTTCAGGTCGCTGCCGCATACCTCAACCTGATGAACCAGAAGCAGGGCATCCTGAACACACTGAACAATATCCGTCAGCTTGAAGAGCAGTTGGAAGCTCAGCAGGTCCGTGACACTCGCATCCCGGGCGTCGTCAACGCGGCACTCGAGGGGTTTGCAGGACTGCAGATTCCGGACAACCTCAGCCAGCTTTCCTACGACGGTAACTGGCTCCGCTGGCGAGGCGATCTGACACCCGAACAGGAAACTCAGGTGCTCGCTCTGTCCGATGACCCGGACTACAAAGCCGCTGCTCAGGAAATGATCGACTTCAAGAAACAGCAGACGACCAGTCTGTCGTTCCTGCAGCTTCGCGACCAGCTGAATCGAAGCCAGCTGAACCTGGCAACCAGCCGCCGACAGCTCGCCGACCAGCAGGACACCTTCAAAATCCTGCTCGGCCTTCCTCCCAACATCGCCCTTGATGTTGATGAGTCCATGCTGAAGCCGTTCGAACTGATCAGCTGGGATCTGATCAATCTGGAGGGTGATCTGCGCAAAATCCAGAAAGAACTGGGTGAACGACTTCTTCCGGATCAGACCAATGCGGATGTGGTCACCGGTCCGTCCATCGAAGCCGTGCGCGAGTACATCGCAGCATTGTCAGAAATGCGAGACCGCT